>CAZKDH010000054.1:0-23143 GCA_964551505.1 uncultured Rhodospirillaceae bacterium | reverse complement strand
TCGCGGGCCGATACCGCCGGCAAGACCATGGGCGAGGAGCTGAAGCGCATCGGCTATGCCGGCGACGAGCCGGTCGGCGGCCGGCAGATCCACGCCTTCTTCGAGACCCATATCGAACAGGGCCCGATCCTCGAACACGAGAAGAAGACCATCGGCGTGGTCCAGGGCGCTCAGGGGCAGCGCTGGTTCGAGGTGGTGATGACCGGTCAGGAGGCCCATGCCGGGCCGACGCCGATGAAGGTGCGCAAGGACGCCATGGTCGGCGCGGCGCAGGTGATCTCGGCGATCAACCGCATCGGCCACGACAACCAGCCCTTTGCCTGCGCCACCGTCGGCATGGTCCAGTGCAGCCCGAATTCGCGCAATACCATCCCGGGCAAGGTGTTCTTCACGATTGATCTGCGTCATCCCGAAGACAAGACCCTGTCGAAGATGGCGGCGGAGGCCAAGGCCGCGGCCGAGGACGCGGCGAAGAAGAACGGGCTCGAGCTGGACTTCAAGGAGATCTGGTATTCGCCGCCGGTGAAGTTCAACGCGGATTGCGTTGCCGCGGTCGCCAAGGGCGCCGCGGAGCTGGGTTTCCAGTCGATGCCGATCATTTCCGGCGCCGGCCACGATGCCTGCTACATGAACCGGGTGGCACCGACCGCCATGGTCTTCATCCCTTGCGAGGACGGCATCAGCCACAACGAGGTCGAGAACGCGACCAAGGACGATTGTGCCGCCGGCTGCGACGTCCTGCTTCGGGCCATGGTGGATCGGGCGAATGCCGCCTGACACCGGCGCCGCGGCCGGCCGCGTCGGGTCGCATGGCGCCGCGGGGGCGAATCATGGCAAGTTGCCTGCCGCAGCCAGCCAACGGGAGAACGGCGTGACCGGCGACGACCTGATCATCGACATCCGCAATCTCAGCCTGACCTTCGAGACGGCCGACGCCCCGGTGCACGCTTTGCAGAACATCGACCTGCAGGTCCGGCGGGGCGAGTTCGTCTCCTTCATCGGCCCTTCCGGCTGCGGCAAGACCACGCTGATGCGGATCATCGCCGACCTGGAGCAGCCGAGTGCCGGCGACGTCCTGGTGAACGGCGTGACGCCCCGGGAATGCCGGTTGCGGCGCGACTACGGCTACATCTTCCAGGCGCCGGCGCTCTATCCCTGGCGCACCATCCAGCGGAACGTCGAACTGCCGCACGAGATCATGGGCGTCCCGAAGCCGGAGCGCGCCCAGCGGGCGCAGCAATATCTGAATCTCGTGGGCCTGGACGGTTTCGAGCGCAAGTTTCCCTGGCAGCTTTCCGGCGGCATGCAGCAGCGCGTCTCGATCGCCCGCGCCCTCAGCTTCGATCCGGACCTGCTGCTGATGGACGAGCCATTCGGCGCGCTCGACGAGATCACCCGCGACCACATGAACGAGGAACTGCTGCGGATCTGGGAAAAGACCCGGAAGACGGTGATCTTCGTCACCCATTCGATCGACGAGGCGGTACTGCTGTCGACCCGCATCGTCATCATGAGCGCCCGGCCCGGCCGCATCATCGACGTCATCGACAGCAACCTGCCGGCCGACCGCACGCTCGACACCCGCGATACGCCCGAGGCCGTCGAGCTTGCGCACCGGGTGCGGATGGGGCTGCGTGCCGGCCATTCCTACGATGACTAGCCTCCGCGACCTCCTCTCGACGCGCGGCCCCGTCCTGCCGGTCGCCTGCATCCTCGGCGTCATCGTCCTGCTGTGGTACGGGATGGCCGTCGTGCTCAATGCGCCGCAGGTGATCGAGCGCCTGGATGGGACCGATCCGGAGTGGGGACTCGGCGACCTGGTGTCCGGAACGTGGAGCATGGAGCGTCCCGTCCTGCCCAGCCCGGACCAGATCGCGACCGAGTTCGTCAAGACGACCTTCGCCGTCGGCATCACCAGCAAGCGCTCGCTGGTGCATCATGCCGAAGTCACTGGCGAGGCGACGCTGCTCGGTTTCGCGATGGGCACGATCCTCGGCATGCTGCTGGCGGCGGGAATCGTCCATATCCGCACCCTCGACCGCAGCCTGATGCCGTGGATCATCGCCTCGCAGACCGTGCCGATCCTGGCCATCGCGCCGATGATCATCGTGGTGCTGGGTAATGTCGGGCTGACCGGCCTGGTGCCGAAGGCGATCATCTCCGCCTATCTCTGCTTCTTCCCGGTGGCGATCGGCATGGTGAAGGGCCTGCGCTCGCCGGATCCGCTGCAGATCGACCTGATGCGGACCTACAGCGCCAGCACCGCCCAGGTGTTCTGGAAACTTAGGGTACCGGCCTCGATCCCCTTCCTGTTCGCCAGCCTGAAGGTCGCCATCGCCATCAGCCTCGTCGGTGCCATCGTCGGCGAACTCCCCACCGGGGCGACGGCCGGGCTCGGCGCCCGCCTGCTCAGCGGCAGCTATTACGGCCAGACCACGCAGATCTGGTCGGCGCTGCTGATGGCGGCGATTCTGGGCGCGGGCATGGTCTACATCATCGGCGGCATCGAGCGCCTGACGCTCGGGCGCACCGGGTGGCGGCCATGAAGCGGCTCCGGCATCTCCCGGCCGCCGCCATTCTGGGCGGGTTGCTCGTCCTTGCCAGTTTGGGCCAGTCGATCGGCGTCTATGACGACGATTCCGCCTTCTGGTCGAACTTTCCCGACGCCATGGGATGCCTGATCGCCGGGGCCGTGCTGCTGTGCTTCGGCGGCATCTGGCTGCGGCACTGGGCGCATGGCGCGGTCTGGCAGTATCTTGCGCCGCTCGGCCTGCTGATCATCGGACTCGGCCCCCTGCTGCTGCCCAGTGCCGAGCTGCAGCAGGGATCGCTGGCGCCGGGTCTCTGGCTGGCGGCGATCGGGATCGCCTGCTTCGCCTGGCAGACCATGCAGCATGTCGCGGCCTTGCCGCCGGACCGCTTGCGCAACATCCTGGTGCCGGCGCTGTTCGGCCTGACCCTGCTCTATTTCTGGCAGATCGCCGCCGTCGGCTTCGCGATTCCGAAGGTCCTGCTGCCGGCGCCGGCCGACATCTGGCTGGCGCTGCTGCGCGAGGCCGGCACGCTGGCCGGCGATTTCCGGCAGACTTTCCTGAAGGCCGTGCTGGCGGGATTCGTCATCGGCAACGGCCTCGGAATCCTGGTCGCCCTCCTGGTCGACCGCAGCCCGTTCCTGCAGCGGGGCCTGCTGCCGCTGGGCAACTTCATCAGCGCGGTGCCGGTTATCGGCATCGCCCCGATCATGGTGATGTGGTTTGGCTTCGGCTGGGAATCGAAGACCGCGGTCATCGTCTTCATGATCTTTTTTCCGATGCTGATCAATGCCCTGGCCGGTCTCGCGGCCGCCGACCGGATGCTGCAGGATCTGATGCGGTCCTACGGCGCCGGCTATTGGCCGACCTTGCTGAAGCTGCGGCTGCCGGTGGCGCTGCCCTTCCTGTTCAATGCCTTCAAGATCAATTCGACCTTGGCGCTGATTGGTGCCATCGTCTCGGAATTCTTCGGCTCGCCGACCGCCGGCCTCGGCTTTCGCATCAGCGTCGAGGTGGGCCGGATGAACGTGGATGTCGTCTGGGCGACCATCGCGGTCGCCGCCCTGGCGGGCTCGCTCTCCTACGGCCTGCTGGCGGTGCTCGAGCGGACCTTCACTTTCTGGCATCCTTCATACCAATCATGACCATCAACAAAGAAAAGAGAGGCAGGACATGAAAAAGCTAATCGGGGCAGTCGTGGTTGCGGTGATCGTCGCCGCCGTCGCGATCTTCGCCTACCAGTCCAAGCAGCAGGTGCCCGGCAAGCTGACGCTGCAGCTGAAATGGGTCACCCAGGCGCAGTTTGCCGGCTACTACGTGGCGAAGGCCAAGGGCTTCTATGACGAAGTCGGCCTCGACGTCACCATCAAGGCCGGCGGGCCGGACATCAATCCCAGCCAGGTGATCGCCGGCGGCGGCGCCGACGTGGTGCTGGACTGGATGCCCTCGGCCATGGCGACTCGCGAAAAGGGCGTGCCGCTGGTCAACATCGCCCAGGTCTTCCAGAAGTCGGGCATGATGCTGACCTGCCGCAAGGACAGCGGCGTGGCCACCCCGGCGGACTTCCCCGGCAAGACCCTGGGTGTCTGGTTCGGCGGCAACGAATACCCGTTCCTCAACTGGATGAACAAGCTCGGCTACAAGACCGACGGCTCGGCCGGCGGGGTCGAGGTGCTGAAGCAGGGTTTCAACGTCGATCCGCTGCTGCAGAAGCAGGCAGCCTGCATCTCGACGATGACCTACAACGAATATTGGCAGGTGATCGAGGCCGGGGTGAAGCCGGAGGACCTGATCACCTTCAAATACGAGGATGAAGGCGTCGCCACCCTCGAGGACGGCGTCTACACCCTGGAGAAGAGCCTGCAGGACCCGGCCATGGTCGACAAGCTCGCCCGCTTCGTTAAGGCCTCGATGAAGGGCTGGGACTACGCCGTCGCGCATCAGGACGAGGCGGTGAAGATCGTCCTCGACAATGACGAGACCGGCGCCCAGACCGAAGCCCATCAGAAGACGATGATGGAGGAGATCGCCAAGCTGGTCGGTACCAACCCGAAGGGCACCGGCTGGCTGGACGAAGCCGCCTATGACCGCACCATCCAGACCCTGATGTCCGGCGGTTCCGACCCGGTCATCACCAAGAAGCCGGAAGGCGCCTGGACCCACGACATCATCGAAAAAGCCCAGGCCATGTAGCGGCTCGATCGAGGTCGGATACAGCTTGAGCCGCCAGGGACTTTGGCGTAATCTGACTTTGAGATGGATTTGACCCGCTAAAGGCAAGAAACTCTGGGACGACCTTGACCCCGACCGGGAAACCGGCCGGGGTCTTGCTTATTCAGCTGTATCCATCTTGCTTATTCACGCGCGGCGCAGTTGTCCGCCTGGTAGCACAGCGACTGCAGGATCTCGCGACCGGTCGCCCGCCAGTCCCAGTCCTGGCAGCCGGCCAGCAGCAGCAACAACGGCAGGGCCAGGAACGGGCCGGCGCGACGCGGCCGGAATGCACATCGCTTCATCACGCTCTCAAGGCCCTTTCCAGGAACGGCAGGCTGACGTCCATGCGGTAGTCGACGCTGGAATGGTCGTCGGCAAACTCTTCGTAAACATGCGGAACATCCAGCGCATCCAGGGCCTTGCTCAGCTGGCGGGCGCCGAATTGCAGGTGGAACTGGTCCTCGCTGCCGCAATCGATGTAGAGACCCTTCAGGCGCCGGAGATCGGCGGCATTACCCGCCGCCAGCCGCACCGGGTCGTAGCGCAGCCAGTTCGCCCAGCGCTCGGGAACGACCGTGCAGGTCTCGAGGTCGACCGGCAGGCGCAGGCCGAGGAACTGGCCGGGATCCGGATCGTAATGCGCCGCCATGGCCAGCATCATGATGACGGTGATCTCCTTCTCGGTCGGCTTCTTCGCCTGCTCAAAATAGGCGATGAATTTCTCGATCGAACTCCCGTGCTTGGCGAGTTCGCGCAGCACCACCGGCATCTCGCTGAGATAGCAGATGTCGAAGGCCATGTCGCCGGAATGGCAGGCCGCCGCCGACCAGAAATCGGCGTGCTGCATGGCATGGAGGATGGCGCCGAAGCCGCCGGAGGACTTGCCGAAACAGCCGCGCCGGCCCGGCCCGCCGGCGCCGGCGAAGCTCCGTTCGACGAAGGGGACGACCTCGTCCAGCAGGTAATCGGCATAGCGTCCGGTGCCGGCGCTGTTGATGTACTGGTTGCCGCCGAGCCGCGTGTAGCAATCCGGGAAGGCGACCACGACCGGCCCCATCCGCCCCTCGTGAATCAGCCGGTCCAGCCGCTCCGGGGTGTTCTCGGTGAAGGCCCGCCAGGCGGTATGGGACTGGCCGGAGCCGGTGAACCCGACCAGATCCACCAGCAGGGGCAGGGGTTTCCTGCCGTCATGGCCGGGCGGCAGGTAGACATGCAGCTCGCGCGTGGTCGGATCGCCCAGCGGATTGCCGGCGAGCGCCCGGCTCTCCAGTGTGAAACGGCGGATTTCGCCGGCCGGTGCGGTGGAATCCCGGCGCATCTCCGGTCTATTGCGCGGCTTTGCGCGGTACCGCGCGCGGTGTCCGGGCGGAATTCATCCGGCGGGCGGCGTCGAAGGCCGGCTGGAAGGTGGGTCGGTCGATGTAGCGCCCGGCGCCCTTCACCACGTTCAGCTGGCCGTTCTCCCAGACCACCTTGCCGCGGCTGACGGTGTGGCTCGGGATGCCCTTCACCGTCATGCCCTCGAAGATGTTGAAATCCACCTTCTGGTGATGGGTCTTGGCGGAGATCGTCCGGCTGCCTTCCGGGTCCCAGACCACCAGATCGGCATCGGCGCCGACGCTGACCGAGCCCTTGCGCGGATAGATGTTGAAGATCTGCGCGGCATTCGCGGAGGTCACCTTGACGAATTCCGACGGCGTCAGCCGGCCGGTGCCGACGCCGTGATGCCAGAGCACCGCCATCCGGTCCTCGACCCCGCCGGTACCGTTGGGAATCTTGGTGAAATCCTCGCGCCCCATGGCCTTTTGGTCGGCGCAGAAGCAGCAGTGGTCGGTGGCGGTGGTCTGCAGGTTGCCGGACTGCAGCGCCCGCCACAGGACCCGCTGGTGGTCCTTGGGCCGGAACGGCGGCGACATCACATGGGCGGCGGCGAAGTTCCAGTCTGGATTGCGATAGACCGAATCGTCGACCAGCAGATGGCCGGCCAGGACCTCGCCATAGACCCTCTGGCCCTCATTGCGGGCGCGGATGATGGCCTCGACGGATTCGCGGCAGGAATTGTGCACGATGTAGATCGGCACGCCGAGCACCTGGGCGACCCGGATGGCGCGGTTTGCCGCCTCGCCCTCGACCTCGGGCGGGCGGGAGAGCGGATGGCCCTCCGGACCGGTGATGCCGCGCTTCACCATCTCGGCCTGCAGGTGGAAGACCAGCTCGCCGTTCTCGGCATGGACCGTCGGGATGGCGCCCAGTTCCAGGCAGCGCGAGAAGCTCTTCACCAGGTTCTCGTCCGGCACCATGATGGCGTTCTTGTAGGCCATGAAGTGCTTGAAGCTGTTGACCCCGCGCTCCCGCGTCAGGGTCTCCATGTCCTTGCTGACCTGGTCGCTCCACCAGGTGATGGCGACGTGGAAGGAATAGTCGGCGCAGGATTTCTCGGCCCATTCCCGCCACTGGTCGTAGGCGGTGAGAATCGAGGTCTGCGGCGCCGGAATGACGAAATCGATGATCATGGTGGTGCCGCCGGCCAGCGCCGCCGCGGTGCCGGTGAAGAAATCCTCCGAAGCCACGGTCCCCATGAAGGGAAGCTGCATATGGGTATGAGGATCGATGCCGCCCGGCATCACGTATTGACCGCCGGCATCGATCACCCGCGTGCCCGCGGGCGCGTCCAGCTTCTCGCCGACCGCCTTGACGACGCCGTCTGCGCAATAGACGTCGGCCCGGGTCATGTGCTCGGCGGTGACGACAGTGCCGCCGCGGATCAATAGGGACATGGCATCCTCCTGCAGGCGCGGATCGCTGGCCTTGTCCGGCCAAACTTGACTGGTTGGTCAATAATGCTATCGCGAAAGCAAGCCCGATCAAAGGGATTTTCGCGGTCCGGCGGGAACCGCGACTGTGTCGGGGGTCACAGGGCCGGGGCGCGCTCGAGGTTCCCCTCGGGCGTGTTTTCCGCTAGTTAGCCGAGGGTGCCAGGCGGTTCGGGGCAATTCCGGTCTGCGCGGAGCGGCCGCCTGGCAGGTCGACAACCGACTTGGGACAGGTGCATGCGACTTGGGACAAAGCTCGCTCTGCCGGCGATTGCGGGAATCTGCATTCTTGCGAATTTCCTCTCGGGTCCAGCTGTCGCCAAAGTAGAGCGTTCGAGCCCGCCCTCCGGCCAGATCATCTCGGTGAACGGCGACGAGCAGATCCGCTTCGTTGCCGAGCCGGACTGGCGGGCGGCCGATGCGCAGCAGGACCTGCTGACCGGCGACGCCCTGAAGACCGGCCCCCGCGGCGCGCTGGCCCTGCGGTTCGTCGATCAGACGATGATCCGCATGCACCGCAATTCCGAGTTGACGGTGAAGGCCCTGCCGGCCGGGGGCACGGCGGAACTGGAGCTCAGCGCCGGCCGCATCTGGGCGCGGGCGGCGACCGGCGGCACCGGCGTCAATATCGAGACCCCGTCGGCCACGGCCGCCATCCGCGGTACCGACTGGTCGGTCGACGTGGCGCCGGACGGCAAGAGCACCCTGGTGGTCACCGTCGGCACCGTGATCTTCAGGAACGATCTTGGCAGCGTCACCGTCGGCGCCGGCGAGGAGGCGGTGGCCGCCATCGGCCAGGCGCCCTCGAAGATCGTGCTGGCGGTGCCGCCCGGCCGCGAGCAGATGCTCTACCACATCTCCGCCAGAAGCGCTTTCACCCTGCTGCCGCTCAACGACCTGCCGAGCCGGGAGAACCGCGCGGCCGCAGCGGCGGCCAAGGCCCGGGCGCCGGAGGCCCGCAGCACCGAGGACTGGGTGACCCTGGCGGAAACCGGCCTGCGGCTCGAGGGGCGCGCGGCGGCACGCGACGCCGTGGCGGCGGCGCGCAAGCGCGGCGATCTGACCCCGGGCCAGGCGGCACGGCTGACGCTGGTCGAGGCGATGATTCTCGGGCTGGAGCGGCACTGGGCCGAGGCGGCGGCGGGATTCCTGGCGGCCTCCGCCGATCTCGATCCGACGCGGCGGTATTCCGCCGATCTCGGCCGCTATGTGGCGCTGATCCTGGACCGCAAGGGGGAGGAGGCCAACGCCCTCAATGCCCGGCTCGCGGCCGATCCGGAATCCGCCATCACGATCCTGGGCCAGGCGTGGCTGGCCGCGATCGCCGGCGATTTGCCGGAAGCCCTGGCGCAGCTGCAGGCGGCAGAACCGCATTTCCCCAGCGATTCCCGGTTCCCGGTATTCATCGCCCAGGTATCGCTGCTGCTCGGCAAGGAGGCGGAGGCGCGGTCCGCCGCCGCCAGGGCCGTGGCGATCGATCCGGAAGACACCGACGTGCTCAATGTCCAGGGCACGATCGAAGGCGATCTCGACTGGATGCCGGACCAGGCGATCGCCACCCTGAAGCACGCCGTCGCCCAGGCGCCCGGCAACGCCGATGCCTGGAACACCCTTGGACTCGCCTATGACTCCAATGGCGATACCCAGCAGGCGGAAGATGCCTTCCTGACCGCCATCGCCCTCGACCCCGAAGACCCGGTCGCGCCGTCGAACTACGCCATCGTCCTGCTGGATCACGACCGGCTGGACGAGGCCAAGGTGCAGATCGACCGGGTCGAGGCGATCGATCCCTCGTTCTATGTCAGCCTGCTCGCCAAGGGCCGGTGGCAGATGCAGCGGGGCGAGGTCGCCGAGGCCCGCGAAACCTTCCTCGATTCCGTCGCCGCCAATCCGGCGGTCGAGGAATCCTCGCTGGGCCTTGCCATCAGCTACTACCAGAACGGCGAGACCAAGCGGGCGCAACAGACCCTGGATGCCGCCGACCGGCTGGATCCGAACGATCCGCTGGTCCCCCTGGTCCGCACCGTGATCGCCCTGGACGAGGCCGAGGCCGACCAGGCTCTGATCAATGCCCGGGAATCCTTCAATCGCTACCGCAAGCGGGGCGGGGTCTACAGTCCGCTGGCGGCATCAAAGGCCAGCGGCTCCTACCTGAACGCCGCCTTCAGCGAACTCGGCCTCAACGAATGGAGCCGCTATTACGGCGACCTGCTGTTCAATTCCTTCGATGCCAGCAGCCACTTCTTCCAGTCCTCCGCCGAACGTGGCCCGTCGATTTTCCGCGGCGTCGAGGAGGGCAACCCCGAAGCCAATTCATCCCTGATCCAGGGCCTGCTCCTCGATCCGCTCTCGATCGCCTCGCGCAACCGGTTCACCGATCTTTTCCGGCGTCCGTTCCTCGATACCTCGACCGGCGGGTCGCTGTTCCTGGACGATGACGGCGAAGCCGGATGGAGCAGCGACGGCGAGTGGCAGGGTTTCAGCAACCGGATCCATCCCTTCTCGTTCTATGCGAATTTCGGCCATTCGGATTTCGACGCCGACCGGCTGGAGACGCCCAACAACATCGAGAACGCCAACCTGTTCCTCGGCACCAACCTGACCCTCAGCGACCGCCTGCTGGTCTGGGGCCGGTTCGGCGATGCCTTCGACCGGACGCCGGAGGAGCTGCTGCCGGCGGGCGGCAAGGACAAGAACAACCAGACCATCTTCGAGACCGGGCTCGGCTTCAGCCACAGCTTTGCCGCGAAGAACGTGTTCAATGCCGCCTTCGTCGCCAGCGGCGCCGATCTCGACGCCAGCGCCAAGCGCAAGCTGCTCGGCATCTTCGACGACGACAACGATGCGCATGTCTATGACCAGACGCTGTTTCTCGCCCTGGCCCACAACCTCGAGAGAGGGCCGCTGACGCTACATTACGGCGTCGAGGGACAGACCACGGATCGCGACATCCAGACGCATGAGGAGCTGAGCCTGCAGGGCTTCACCCTCGCCGACGACCAGACCCACAACGACGTCGACCCGCTGACCGGACGGGCCTATGTCGATCTCGCGGCCCAGCTCGGCGACCGCGTCAACCTGGAGGGTGGGCTGTTCCTGACGCGCTTCGACGACGGGGGCGATGTCGAACGCACGCGGCTGCAGCCGCGCGTTGGTGTCGCCTGGCTGCCGGTGGACGGACAATGGCTGCGCCTCGGCTACCGCGAGGACCTGGTCGCGCCCACGGCCATTTCCCTGGCCCCCGTGACGACGGTGGGGCTGGTCTCGGCGCCGACGCCGATCACCGCCGGCGGCACGCTGAAAAGCGCCATCGCCCGCTGGGATGCGGAATGGTCCGACCGGTTCTTCACCGCGCTGGAATTCGAGCACCAGACGCTGACCGACTTCTCGGCGGGGATCGTCGATTCGCTGGGCACCGTCAATGTCGACGAGGGTCGCATCGAGCGGGTGACCGCTTCCGCCAACGCCTGGATTGCCGGCGGCTTCGGGCTGTTCGGCTCGGTCACCTTCGCCGATTCCGAGGTGACGACGAGCGGCGCCGGCGAGGGCGACCGGATCCCCCTGGTGCCGGACTGGCAATCGACCTTCGGCGTGACCTGGGTAAATCCCAGCCAGGTCAGCGCGACGCTGTCGGAAACCCTGGTCGGCGACCGGGATTCCGCGGTCGGCGGCCCGGAACTGGATACCGTGGCGATCACCAACTTCTCGATCGCGTGGCAGCCCCTCGACCGGCATCTCGATCTGGAGCTGCAGGGGCTCAACCTGACCGACGCGGATGTGGAGATCGTCGACGGATTTGCCGCGCCGGGGCGCACGATCGCGCTCTCGGCGCATGTGAAGTTCTAGCGCGATGGCGATCGGCGAGCGAAAATCCATGGCGCCGCTGCACAAGCCCGACACCCTGCGCGGCCTGCTGGTCGGCGCCGGTGCCGCGCTGATTGCCGTGCTGCTGGGCCTGACGCCGCAGTGGCATTCCCTGGAAATGCGGGCCTTCGACTGGCTGTCGACCTTCCAGCCGCCGGTGCCCGCCGATCCGAACGCCATCGTCGTCGCGATCGACGAGCCGAGCTTCGGCGAGCTCGGCCTGCCCTGGCCCTGGCCGCGCAGCCTGCATGCGGAGCTGATCGAGACATTGCGCGCCGCCGGCGCCCGGGTGGTGGCGCTCGATGTCATCTTCGCCGAGGCCTCGGCCGATCCGGCTGCCGACGCCGCCCTGGCGGCGGCGCTGGGGCCGGACAATGTGCTGGCGGCGGACCTGACGGTGGTCGATGACGCGAACCGCCAGGAGACGATCCGGACGCTGCCCCATCAGCCGTTCATCGCGCCCGGCAAGGCGCGCTTCGGGTTCCCGACCGCGCGGCTCGACAGCGACGGCGTCTGGCGCAGGCTCGGGCCCGACCCGGAGGCCTTCGCGTCGCAGATCCTCGGCGCGGCCGGCGCTGCGGCGGCCGCACCGCAGGCGCCGGCGGATGCGCTGATCCAGTTCTTCGGCGGCCCGCGCCGGATCACCACCTATTCCTACTATCAGGTACTGGACCGCGAGCGCTGGATCCCGGAGGTCGACTTCAAGGGCAAGACGGTGATCGTCGGCCTCAGCCTGCTGAGCGCCGCCGGCGCCGACAAGAACCTGGCGGACGCCTTCGTGACACCGGCGACGGCGACCTCACATGCCCGGCTCTCGGGTGCCGAGGTGCAGGCGACGATCCTCGAGAATCTCCGGCTGGGACTGTTCATCACGCCCGCCCCGGGCCTGGTTTCGCTGGCCCTCTGCCTGCTCGCCGCCGTGCTCGCCCTGCTGATGCTGGTCCGCTTCGGCATCTGGCGCGCGGCCTTCACCGCCCTCGGCGGAATCGTCGTGATCGCGCTGGGCGGATATCTCGTGCTGCGCTTCGGCCGGATCTGGGTGCCGCCGCTGGCGCCGGCACTGTCGCTGCTGTTGACGGTTGTCGGCTGCACCGGGTTCAGTTACCTGGAGGAGCGCGCGCAGAGACGCTGGATCATCGGCGCCTTCAGCCACTATCTGTCGCCGGAGATGGTCGACAAGCTGGCGCGGGATCCGCAGCACCTGAAGCTGGGCGGGGAAGTCCGCGAGCTCTCCATCCTGTTCTGCGACATCCGCGGCTTCACCACGATCTCGGAAGGCATGAAGGACGATCCGGAGCGCCTGACCAAGCTGGTGAACCGCATCCTGACGCCGCTCTCGAACGCGGTACTGGCCCAGGGCGGCACCATCGACAAGTACATCGGCGACTGCATCATGGCGCTGTGGAATGCGCCGATCGACGAACCGGATCATGCCGTCCGGGCGGTGACCGCGGCGCGCAACATGCTGCAGGCGATCGTCAAGCTGAACCAGGAGCTGGCGCGGGAGGCCGCGGCCGAGGGCCGGCCGGTCCCCAGCATCGCCATCGGCGTCGGGGTGAATACCGGCCGCTGCGTGGTCGGCAACATGGGCTCCGAGCGGCGCTTCGACTATTCGGCCCTCGGCGATGCGGTAAACCTCGCCTCGCGCCTCGAATCCGCGACCAAGGACTGCGGCGTCGAGGTGGTCATCGGCCCGGAGACGGCGCGCCAGATCGAGGGGCGGGTGGCGACCCGCCGGATCGGCGAGATCCGGGTCAAGGGCAAGGCCGAAGCCGTCGTCGCCTATACGCTGGCCGACTAGCGCAAAGCCTGCGCCAGCGCGGCGATATGCTGCGGACCGATGCCGCAGCAGCCGCCGATGATGGAGGCGCCGTCCGCGGCCCAGGTCGCGGCGAATCGCAGATAGCCCTGGGGGTCGATCTCGGCGCGCATCCCGTGCAGACCGGCGTTCGCCTCGGCGTCCTTGGTCTGCGGCGGAAAGGCATTGGCATAGGCGCCGGTCCGGATCGTTGCGCCCCGTCGCGCCAGGGTTTCCCGCGCGGCCGCCAAGGCGGAACGCATGACTTCCGGCTGGCTGCAGTTGAACAGCAGCGCCGCGGCGCCGAGTTCGGCGGCGATCTCGGCGGCGCGTGCGACCGGCTCGCCGGAGCGGAGCTTCGGCGTCGACCGGGTCTCGTCCTCGAGGGTGAAGGACAGCCACAGGGGCTTGTCGTCGCCGGCAAGGGCCGCTCCCACGGCGGCGACTTCGGCGACCGAGCCCTGGGTCTCGGCCAGCCAGAAATCGACATGCGGGGCGAGGCCGGCGATCAGCACGCCGAGCAGGGCAGGTGCGCGCGCGGCATCGAAGAGGTCTGGCCGGTAGGAACCGAAGAGCGGCGGCAGCGAGCCGGCGACCATGATCCGCCGGCCGGCTTCGTCGGCGGCCTGCCGCGCCATGCGCCCGGCGAGATCCGCCAAGCGGCGGCCATCGGCGGCGAAGCGCTCCTCGCCGATGTGGAACGGCACCAGGGCATAGGAATTCGTGGTGATGACGTCGGCGCCGGCCTGGATGAAGCTGGCATGAGCGCGGCGAACGTAATCAGGCGCTTCAATCAGGGCGAGCGCCGACCATTCGGGCTGCCGGAAGGGGGCGCCCATGCGCTCCAGTTCGCGCCCCATGCCTCCGTCCAATATCGTCAACGTCTCCGCCACACCCGCCTCCGTCCGCCTGCGCCCACCCGCGTCCGGGGCGACATTAGCCGAGGCGCCATTGCCGGCAAAGAAAAAGCGCCGCCGGACGGGCCCGGCGGCGCTTGGTCACAGGCGTCGGCGATGCCTAGGCAAGACCTTCCGCTTTCAGGGCGGCGCCCACCGCCGGTCGGGCCGCGACGCGGTCGGCATAGGCCTTGAGGACCGGCCATTTGGCGAGGTCGATGCCCATCGGCTTGGCCCAGCTCAGGATGGTGAAGAGGTAGCCGTCGGCCACCGTGAAGGTGTCGCCCATCAGATAGGACTTGCCGTCGAGCTGCTTCGACAGGTAGTCGAACTTGCCGCTCAGCATCTCCTTCACCGTGGCCTTCCACTCGTCGGGCGCCTTGGGATTGAACAGCGGGCTGAAGCCCTTGTGGACTTCGCTGGCGATGTAGTTCAGCCATTCCTGCAGGCGATAGCGCTCGGTGGTGCCGGCGGCCGGCGCCAGCTTGGCGCCCGGCTTCTTGTCGGCGATGTACTGGACGATGGCGGCGCCTTCGGTCAGGACCTGGCCGCCGTCGATCTCCAGCGCCGGCACGGCGCCCTTGGGATTGACCTTGCGGTAGTCGGCGCCGGCCTTGGTGGTCTTGGCGCCCAGGTCGACCTGGATCGCCTCGAAATCGAGACCGGCCTCGCGCAGGGCGATGTGGGGGGAAAGCGAGCAGGCACCCGGAGAATAGTACAGCTTCATGAATGGCTCCCATGATTGCAAAGCGATCGCCGCGTCCGGCGGCGTCAGTGGTGGGAAAATATCAGCTTCTTAAAAACAAGCAACATCTTTTTATGAATTAATCACTGTTACCGGGCGGCGAGTTCGGCTAGAATAAGACCCTACTCGGCATACGGTCGGCACGCCGACCGGGCCGCCAAGGTGCGAGAAGTCGATGAAACGCCGCCACAGCGAGTTCCTCTGCCCCAAGTTCCAGGCTGCGATGGATATCCTGTCGCGTCCCTGGAACGGCCTGATCATGGCGACGCTGGAGGGCGGCGGCACGCTGCGGTTCAGCGAGCTGCGCGAACGCCTGGATGCGATGGGCGACCGCATGCTGTCGGAGCGGTTGAAGGAACTCGAGGCGAGCGGCCTGATCCAGCGCCGGGTCTCGGCCGGCCCGCCGGTGCGGGTGGAATACGAATTGACCGAGACCGGCCATGGATTCCGCGACGTGCTGAACGCCATCGGCCGCTGGGGCGAGCGCATCACCGCCGCCGCGAAACCGCGCAAGCGGGCCTGACCGGCCCTAATCCTTGCGCTGCAAGGTGCCGGAGAACAGCTTCCAGGCGCCGACCGACTCCAGCCAGGGCAGCGACGGATAGTCGGTGATCGTCAGGCCGCCATCGACCACCAGGGTCGCGCCGGTGACGAAGGAGGCCTCGTCGGAGGCCAGGAAGACCACGGCATTGCCGATCTCCTCGGGCCGGCCCATGCGGCCGAGGATCGATGCGCCCTGCTCCCATTCGGCATCGGCGGCGCCGGTATCGGTGGCGCCGGTATCGGTGGCGCCGGTCTTGATCCAGCCCGGCGAGACCGCATTGGCGCGGATGCGATGCGGTGCGCCCTCGGTGGCGAGGGCGCGGGTCAGGGCCTCGATCCCCGCCTTTGCCACGCCGTAGAGCCCCCAATTGCCGTGCAGGGTGGCAGTCGAGGAGATGTTGACGATCGCCCCGCCGCCGGCGTCGCGCAGGGCCGGCAGGGCATAGGCGGCGACGAAATAGGCGGCGTCGAGGTTGGGCCCGAGATTCTTGCGCAGCCGGGTGCCCGGTCCATCTTCCGGGGCGATGCCCGAGCGGGTCGAACTCATGCCGGCATTGTTGACCAGGACGTCCAGCCGTCCGAAATGACCGACCGTGGCGCGGACCAGCCTCTCGGCCTCGGCCTCGATGCTGAGATCGCCGGCGAAGAAGGCGACGTCGCCGCCCGCCGCCCGCAATTCCCGGATCACGGCCTCGCCCTTGGCGGCATCGCGCCCGGACAGGGCGACGCGGGCGCCGGCGCGCAGCGCACAGCGCACGATGCCGAGGCCGATCCCGGAATTGCCGCCGGTCACCAGGACCACCTTGTCGCGCAGTCGCATGTTTCCCTCGTCTTTCATCTCGCTCAGGCCAAATGCCGCTTGCCGTCGCGCCAGTCGTAATACCGCATCATCCAGGGCACGAACCAGGTGTTGCCGGCATAAAGCGGCAGGGTGGGGAAGGGACGGTCGGCGAAGACCGACTCCTGCGGGCCGCGGCCGAGGATCCGGTTGGCGATCAGCCGCCCGAAATGCGTCCCCATCGGCACGCCGGCGAAGCAGTAGCCGGCGCCGTAGTGGATGCCGGCATGCCGGCCGAGATGCGGATCGAGGTCGAAGGTCGCGGCGCAGCGGCCGGTCCAGGCATGGGTGATCTCGGTCCGGGCGAGATCCGGGAAGATGGCGCGCAGTTCCGCCGCCAGGCGACGGGCCATCACCGGAATGGTGGACTTCGTCCCGGTCTTGCCGCCGAAGATCACCCGGCGCCCGTCCGGCGAGCGGCGGATGAAGTCGATGTTCATGTTGCTGTCGATGTAGGTGCGGTCGTCCGGCAGCAGCCGCGCGATGACCGGTTCCGGCAGTTCCGCCGTCGCGATCATCCAGGCGTCGAAGGGGATGAGGCGGCGGCGCAGCCAGGGCAGCAGATCGCCGCTATGGCCGTTGGTGGCGACGACCACATGCCGGGCCTCGACGGTGCCGCGCGCGGTCTGCACCCGCCAGCCGGCCGCGTCGCCGTCGAGGCAGGTCACCGGCGTCAGCGGCAGCAGGGCGACGCCGGCCGCGCGCGCCGCCGCCACCATGCCCTGGTGGTAGAGGCCAGGATGGAGCGCCGCCAGGTCCGGCACGATCACGCCGCCGCAATAGCGATCGGTGGCGATCTCGCGGGCGAGGTCCGGCCCGCCGACGGGATCGAAGGGGCTGCCGAGATGCCGCCGCCTGAGGTCGTATTCCGCCGCCAGCGCGTCGTACTGGCGCGGGGTCGCGGCCAGCACCAGACGGCCGTTGGCCTTGTAGCCGCAATCGATGCGATGGCGGGCGATCAGTTCGCCGACGCCGTCGAAGACCTGCTGCATCTCGCGATAGACCGCGACCGCCCGCTCGAGTCCCCGGGCCTTCAGGATGTCGCCGAATCCGTGCTTCAGGGTGCGGCCGACAAATCCGGCATTGCGGCTGGAGGCGCCGCTGCCGATCTCGGCGCCGTCGAAGACCGCCACGCCGGCGCCGCCCTCGGCCAGGTGCAGCGCCGCCGAGAGCCCGGTATAGCCGGAACCGACGACGGCGACATCGACGCGGCGCGGCGGATCGCCGGGTTCAATGCGCGGACGCGGCGCGGCGTCCCACCAATAGGGCTCCTGCTGCATCGGTGCCGCCTCCATGATCGCCGGGTCAGGCCTCGGACGCGTCGGGCTTGGCGTTGATCAGGCTCTGCTGCGCGATGGCGGCGGTCGATTCGTCGCCGCCGGCGACCTGGACCGTGGGGAAGGCGAACTTGATCCCGTTGGCGTCGAAGGCCTTCTTGATCATGCCGAAGGCCTTGCGGCGGATCACGAACTGCTCGCCGGGCTTGCAGGTCATCTTCATCCGCAGCTGGATGGCGAAGTCGCCGAACTGCTCGACGCCCTGCATCTTCAGGGGCTCGATGATGTGCGGCTTGTATTCCGGATCCTCGGCCAGCTCCTTGCCGATCTGCTTGATCAGCCTGCGCGCCTTCTCGAGGTCGGAATCGTAGGTCACGCCGATCATCATCTTGTCGATGACCCAGTCGCGGCTCATGTTCTCGATGGCACCCAGCTCGCCGAAGGGGACCGTGTAGAGCGGGCCGCGGTGATGGCGCAGCTTCACCGAGCGCAGGCTGAAGGATTCGACCGTCCCCTTGTAGCTGCCGCTCTGCACGTATTCGCCGACGCGGAAGGCATCGTCGAGCAGGAAGAACATGCCGCTGATGATGTCCTTGACCAGGGTCTGGGCGCCGAAGCCGATGGCGACGCCGACCACGCCGGCGCCGGCGATCAGCGGCCCGATCTCGACACCCATGGCCGACAGTACCATCAGCCCGGCCATCACCAGGAGCACGACGAAGAGGATGTTGCGCAGGATCGGCAGCAGCGTCCGCATCCTTGAGCGCCGGCGGGCCTCCTCGGTGTCTGGCTGGCCCGGCTTCTGCGCGTCGGCGATCCGGCCGTCGATCAGGGCGCGGGCCAGGCGCCAGACGAAATCGGCGACCAGCAGGATCACGACGGCGCTCACCGCACCGCGGAGCAGGCGGGTGGTGACCGTGTCGTTCGCCGCCAGGGCAGTGAGGTCGAGGTGCCAGGCCCGGCTCAGGAGCAGGGCGGCGCCGACGATGAAGACGGTGCGCAGGCCGCGCTCCAGCAGCACCGCCTGCAAGGTCGGGGCCTCGTCGGGATCTTCGACGCTGCCCGGCGGCCGCAGGATATGGGCCACCGACCGGCGGGCGAGATTGATCGCTCCCAGCAGGGCGACGGCGATCGTCAGGAACCAGAATGCCGGCATCGCGGTCGCGACCCAGAGCAGCCAGAGCAGGATGAAATACCCGGACACCAGCCAATTGATCGCGCGGCGGCTCAACTGGCGTTCGCTGCCGGCAGCGGTCGGCGGTGCCGCAGCATCGCTGAGGCGGTGCCAGACCGCCTCCAGGCCGATGGCCAGCAGGCCGAGGCCGAGGATGTAGGCGACCAGCTGGCGTCCGGGCAGCGAAAGCCCGAGCGTGCCCATCAATCCCACCGTCACCCAGCCGAAGGCCAGCCAGCCGACGGCAAGACCGATCCGGCGATACCAGAACCAGGCGGCGGGGGTTCCCATCGGGACCAGCCGGAACCGCTCGCCGCCGGGGGCGATGAGAAACCGGGCGATCACCAGGACCGTCCGGAGGATGAGAAAGGCCAGCAGATAGCCGAGAACGATCTCGCGCAATAGCGGTGGCCACTCGTCGGTGAGGAAGGCGCCGACGCTGCCGACGGCGAACGAGACGACCAATCCCATCCCATAGGCGAGCCGGATGCCCGCCGCCCGCAGGCGCTGCCCGACCGTGTCGAGCGGAATGGCGATGATCCAGCGCGCCACGCCCTTGGTGGCCTGGCGGAACAGCCATTCCAGCAGGAAGCCCAGGGCAATGAAGGCAATGATCAGGAAGGCGACATGGCCCAGCCCGGATTCCTGGAACTCCAGGCCGAGGATGATGCCCATGCTGTTGAACTGCTTGGGCAAGGTCGGCGCCGCCGCGACCAGGCCGACGACATGCTCGCGAATCGACTTCATGCGTTCGGCGAAGTAGCGCGAAGGCGTTGTTTCGGGCTTCGGCGCCTCCGTCGGGGTGGCGGCGGATGCTGCCCCATGCTGGGCAATCCACTCGCGCACGGTCGGATCGCTGAGCAGGTCCAGCAGCTGCTGGACCTGGGGCGGTGGCGCTGCAGCCGGGACCAGATTCTCGGCCGCGGCATCGCGCAGGCCCCCCGTGGCCAGGAGCAATGCCAGTCCTGCCAGGCGACCTAGGAATCGCAACTCACGCATCGCGGCCGCCCCACCTTCCAGGATGTTCCCCCGCCGCTCCGGCCGGGCCGGGCAGCGTCTTCACAGTAGTGGCTGAGGCCGGGTGCCTTCAACCCGCTTTGCGCCCTATAGACCGGTGCAGGCGCCGAAAACGACGAATCCGACGGAGTCGCCGGAGACGCTGAGGGTCATCTGCCCGGTCGCCTGGGCAATCAGAAGGCTCCAGGCATGGGCGTTCTGTATGCCCTGCAGGATCAGCATGCCGGAATCGACGCTTTGCGACGCGATATCGGCAGTGCGCTCGGCGTCATTCTGCCGCCGGGTGTAGGCCCGCTTGGCGGCGAAATCCAGGCGGATGAAGCGCGGCAGGTCGATCGCCTCGGGCGCCTCGCCGGCGCAATCGATGTTTGGGCTGCAGTCGAACGCCTCGGTGGTGGCGCAGATCAGCGGGGTCGTGCCGTCGAATTCGCCGGCAACGGCCGGGCCCGCCTGGCCGACGATCAACGCGGCTGCGAGCCAATTGATGGATCTTTTCACCATGATATCGCCTCTTCAATTGACGGTGTAGCCGCGGGAGGACATGCAGGACGCGTAGGCGCGGTTGTAGTTGCCGCTGGCCTGGGAAGCCTGATTGTCCTGCACGCGATTCTGCCGGTGCTGCCGCACGCCGCCGAAGAGCGCCCCGGTCGCGGCACCGATCGCCGCCCCCTTGCCGGCATCACCGGCGATGGCGCCGCCGACAGCGCCGAGTGCCGCACCGCCGGCTGCACCGCGCACCACGCCGCCGGATTGCGTGCCGCCAGATGACTGGTAGGGGTTGTAGCCGGTCTGCTGCACCGCCCAGCTGTGGCATTCGCCCTGGTCCCGGTTCTGCTGGTCCTGGCTCTGGCCCTTGGCGGGATAGGCGTAGATCTGCTGCGCCTGGCCGACGGTGGTCAGCGACGCGGTCAGCGCCGCGGCGGCAAGAATGATCGCGATGTGTCGCATGGCTTTCTCCTCTGTCGTGCTCCGCCTGGCCGGTCGATGAAATGGCCCGGTCAGGGGAGGAAAATGTAGTTCTCCCAGCTCTTGATCCGCTGCACGATCTTACGCGCAATGGCGAGGAAATGCAGATTCTCGGTGTAGACGGCGACGGTCGCCTGGGCGCCGCCCGGCAGCCCCAGATCCGCCACATCGTCGCCATAGTCGAAGACAACCGGTATCCGCCCGGATGCACTCCCAGGTGTGGCGACCCGTAGCTGTCCGCTGGCGCTGGCCTGGCCTTCGGCAATCGCCGGCAGCACATTGCGCAGGGTCGCCTTGAATATCCGCCCCGGATACGCCTTGAATGCCAGTTCCGCTTCCAGCCCGGGCGTGAACTCGGCGATCACGTTCTGCGGGAAGGTCGCGAGCAGGGTCGGGCGCTCGGCATGGATGAAGACCATGACCGGCGCCAGCGGCAACGGTGTCGTCATTTGGCCCGGCCGCAGCGTCAGTTGCGTGACGTAGCCGTCCGCCGGCGCGCGCACCGTGGTTTCATCCAGCTCCCACAGCTTCCTGTTCAGTTCGGCGATGACCTGGCGGACCTCCGGGTTGACGCCGTTGCTTTCGGCCTCATAGGCCAGCCGGACTTCGCGTTCCTGGGCCTCTGCCTGACGCAGGCTCTCGCGCATCGACTGCATCCGGTCGCCGCCGCTCTTCAGCTTCTCCTCGGCCTGACGCTCGGCGGATACTGCCTGGTTCAGCTGCGCCTGCAGGCGGTCCACCGCCTCCTGGGCCTGATCGAATTTCTGGCGCGGCACGGTGCCCTTTGCCACCAGATCCTTGTAGCGCGCATAGTCCTTCTTCGCGAGGTTGAGCTGTGCCGTGACCTGCACCGACATGGCCTTGGCCTGTTCGAGGGCCGCGCTGGCCTGGCGGTCGAACTCGGATTCCGATGCCAGGACGTCGGCCCTGGCCTGCTCGGTGGCAGCCTGCGCCCCCTTCAGGCGCTCCTCCAGCTGGCTCACATTGGAGTTTGCCTGGGCCAGCTCGGCTTCGAGCCGGTCGACCTGATACTGGTAGGGGCGGGGATCGATCTGGAACAGGACGTCGCCCTGGCGCAAAGGGACATTGGGGACGACGGGGACGTCGATCACCCGACCGGCGACTTGCGGTACGATCGGAGTGGTGAAGACGTATAGGCGCGCATCCGACGCGGCGGGCTGATAGCGGATCAGCAGCACTGCAAGCGATGCCAGGAACAGAAGGCCGATCAGGATCGCCGTCATCACGGTATAGGTGTTGACCGGGATGATCTTCCACTTCTTGAACAGCAGCCAGCAGACGAGGCCATAGGTGCCGATGACGAGTTCGATCATGACGGCATCCCCGCGCCGGGCTCGGCAATGACGATGAGGGCCCGAACCTCGTCATGGGCCGCGGCAAGTGCGGCGACCTGGCCTTCCAGGTCCTGGACGCGGGCGCGCAATGCAGCCTCGCGGCTGTCTTCCATGTCCATCGCCACCGAGACCTGCTGACGCCTGGATATCGCCCAGAGGAACACCAGCGGCCACAGCGCCTCCAGGGTGAACAGGCTCAGCCAGCAGGCGGCGTGGATAGCGTCGACCTGCGGGTGATTGCGCTTCTTCGCGATCTGGTAGGGGATGTCGTGGATATAGATGAAGGTATAGAAGACCAGGATCAGGCCGACCAGTCCGATGGCCAGCGCCAGATAGTCAAGAAACACGGACCCCTCCCTGCAAATTCCCGGCACGTCCCGCAAGATGCCGGTCGCCTGCCCGCCGAACTCGGCTGCATCCCGCGGCACGACAAAAGACACGGGCGAGGAATGAAAGCCTTCTGCAGGCCGAGATCGGACCGCGTCGTCGGCTAGAAGATATCCTTAGAACGCCGGCAAAGTCACCTAGTCCTTGAAGACACTGGTCGCGCTCTCGTCCTTCTCGTTCTCGGCCGACCAGGCCCAGCCGCTGGCGATCTCGAGGAGATAGGCGGCGATGTCGGCCGGCTTCGGCCGGATGACGGTGAACTCCTTGCCGGCCAGCGCCTGCTTCATCAGCAGGCTGTTCTCGACGTTGCCGAGCTTCACCTTAAAGATGCCGGGGTCGCCGCGGAGCCTCGGATAGTATTTGGGGTCGACCGCCTTTTCCTTCTGCGCCATCCGCTGCAGCACGGTCGCCTCGTCGGCGTCGCCGGCGTCCTGCTTCCGGAGAAGGCGCCAGTCGTCCTGCCCGGCGCACTGGGCCGCGTTGAGGGCGTCGATCGCGTCCTCGGCCTTTTCGTCGGTGACACCGATCTTGTAGACGTGTTTCGACAGCCCGACGTCGTTGCCCCATTTTGCCAGGCCCTGGCTCTTTGCCACGAAAACCGTCGTCATTCTTCCGAGTCCCCTTGCCATCGCCGCCGGCGCGCATTCTGGCACGATCCACCGGCATCTTTCCACTCCGCGGCAGGGCCGGTCACGCCTTTGCCCGCGGCCGCGGCCCGGGGCTCG
>CAZKDH010000053.1:0-5124 GCA_964551505.1 uncultured Rhodospirillaceae bacterium | reverse complement strand
TGACTACGGATCAGAAGGTTAGGAGTTCGAATCTCTTCGGGCGCGCCAGTCGACCATCGGGCTTCGAATCCCTCGGCCCGCAGTTCCAACGCTTTTCCCAGCAGTCGATGCCACCCGGTTTCGGATCGGTCGCGAGGATCGCGCGCGTCCGGTCGTCGTCGGCGACCAAGGTCCAGAATATGCCGGCCGGGATGCGGCCCGGCGGCGTTGCATCGCAGGTCCTGCCGCTTTCGCGCGTGAGTGCAGCCGCGATGGCTATTCCGCCCAGTCGTCGATCAGGGGCATGGGCTTCGCCAGGGTCTCGAGATCGCCCACCTTGGCGAGCCTGACTTCGGCGCCGGTCACGGTGACGCCATATTCCTTCAGCGCCCCGAAGGCGCGGGACAGATTCTCCGGCGCCATCCCGAGCAATCCCGCCAACGTCTTCTTGTCGCAGGGAAGCGTGAGCACGCCGCTGCCGCCCTGGTTCCGGTGCAGCGACAGCAGGAGGTTGGCCAGCCGCTCCAGCCCGGTGCGCAGCTTCTGGTTCTTGTGCTCCCTGATCACCGCGCGATAGGCGGAAGCGAGTTCGTCGACCAGGGCGCCGGCGAAGGCGGTGTCGCGCTCGAAGGCGGTGCGGATGTCGCGCGACGGGATCATCAGGACGCGGGATTTCTCGATGGTGCGGGCCGACATCAGGTAGACCGCATCCTTGAGCACGGCCGCCAGGATGAAGGCGGAAACCGGGCGCGCCAGCATCACCGAGGTCTCGCGGCCGTTGGCCTCGGCGAACAGCTCAATGCAGCCGTCGACCACCACATGCAGGAAGTCGGCGGAATCGCCTTCGGCGAACAGCTTCACCTGGGGCGGAAAGACCTGCAGATAGGCGGCCTGCAGGATGGCGGCGAAGCTCGCCTCGCCCATGCTGGCGAAGAGCGGCAGCCGGCGAATCAGTGTCAGTTCCTCGGATCGCATCAACGTCCCCGCAGCCACAGCTGACATTTATCAATTAGAACTGCGCGCAACATCAAGTCAAATCATAGGATTCTTAGTTCACGGATTGATGTTTGCTGACTTCGCAGGCGCAATTCGGCAATCCAACGATTTTTTTGTTTCAGCTTGCCCTTCGTTTGATCTGAGTCAAGCTGAACCCGGTTCCGAGGCGACATTGCTCTTCGCGAGGCTTCCGGCATGGCCGGCATTCGCAGCGATAGGGGCGCAGACATGAACCATCTGGATGGGGTCACCTCGGCTCAGCAGACCAAGGCGCTCGGGATGAGCACCGCGGCCTTCATCATCTGCTTCGCCGTCTGGACGATCTTCTCGATCATCGGCGTGCGCATCAAGCAGAACCTGGGGCTGAACGACACCGAATTCGGGCTGCTGGTGGCGATGCCGATCCTCTCCGGCTCGCTGTCGCGGGTCTTTCTCGGCATCTGGACCGACCAGTATGGCGGCCGGCGCATCTTCGCCCTGGTGATGGCGGCCTCCGCCGTCGCCGTGTGGCTGCTGTCCAGCGTCACCACCTACCCGATGTTCCTGCTGGCGGCGCTCGGCGTCGGCCTGGCCGGCGGCGGCTTCGCCGTCGGCGTCGCCTATGTCTCCAAATGGTATCCGGCGGGCAAGCAGGGCACCGCGCTCGGCGTCTTCGGCATGGGCAATGTCGGCTCGTCGATCACCAATTTCGGCGCGCCCTTCCTGCTGCTGGCCTTCGACTGGCAGGGGACGGCCCGCGTCTATGCGGTGGTGCTGTTCGCGACGGCGGTCCTGTTCTACCTGTTCAGCGCCGAGGATCCGGCCCTGGTGGCGCGGCGCGCCTCGGGCCAGAAGCCGCGCAGCACGCTGCTGGAACTGGCGCCGCTGAAGAGCCTGCAGGTCTGGCGCTTCTCGCTGTACTACTTCTTCGTCTTCGGCGCCTTCGTGGCGCTGGCGCTCTGGCTGCCGCGCTACATCGTCGGGGTCTACGGCGTCGACCTGAAGACCGCCGGCATGCTGGCCGCGATCTACACGGCGCCGGCCAGCCTGTTCCGCGTCTATGGCGGCTATCTCTCCGACCGCTACGGCGCCCGCAAGGTGATGTACTGGACCTTCGGCGTCTCGGCGCTCTGCGCTTTCATGCTGTCCTATCCGGCGACCGACTACGTGGTGCACGGCATCGCCGGCCCGATCGTCTTCTCGACGCAGATGGGCCTGGTGCCATTCGTGGTGACGATCGCGGTGCTCGGATTCTTCATGTCGCTCGGCAAGGCGGCAGTCTACAAGCACATTCCGGTCTACTACCCCGATCATGTCGGCTCGGTTGGCGGCCTGGTCGGCATGATCGGCGGTCTCGGCGGCTTCTGCCTGCCGGTGGTCTTCGGGGCGATGAACGACCTGACCGGCGTCTGGACCAGCTGCTTTGCGCTGCTGTTCCTGATCGCCGTCGTCTCGCTGCTCTGGATGCATTTCGCCATCCGCGCCATGGAGCGCGCTGCCGCGCCGCGCCAGGAGGATATCCTGCCGCAGCTCCCGGAAATGGCCGAGATCCACCGGCCGGAACTGGGC
Source organism: uncultured Rhodospirillaceae bacterium (assembly GCA_964551505.1). Classification (GTDB taxonomy): domain Bacteria; phylum Pseudomonadota; class Alphaproteobacteria; order Dongiales; family Dongiaceae; genus Dongia. The sequence goes on along the minus strand of CAZKDH010000053.1, from coordinate 2,601 downwards.
CGCCCGAGCGGCGCCACGATCGAGGACTGGCGGCCGGAGGATCCGATCTTCTGGGCGCAGACCGGAAAGCGGATCGCGCGGCGCAACCTCTGCATCTCGATCCCCAGCCTGCTGCTCGCCTTTTCCGTCTGGATGGTGTGGAGCGTCGTGGTCGCCAAGCTGCCGGCGATCGGGTTCACCTATACCACGGACCAGCTGTTCTGGCTGGCGGCGCTGCCGGGCCTCTCCGGGGCGACCCTGCGCATCTTCTATTCCTTCATGGTGCCGATCTTCGGCGGCCGGCTGTGGACCACCCTGACCACGGCGTCGCTGCTGATCCCGGCCTTCGGCATCGGCTATGCGGTGCAGAACCCGGAGACGCCCTATCTCATCTTCCTGGTGCTGGCGCTGCTCTGCGGCTTCGGCGGCGGCAACTTCGCCTCGTCGATGGCCAATATCAGCTTCTTCTTCCCGAAGAGCCAGAAGGGCAATGCCCTGGCCCTCAATGCCGGGCTCGGCAATCTCGGCGTCAGCGTGATGCAGTTCATCATCCCCCTGGTCGTCACCGTCGGCGTGTTCGGCAGCCTGGGCGGCGAACCGCGCACGATCTCGACCGGGGCGCAGCTCTGGGTGCAGAATGCGGGCTTCGTCTGGGTACCGTTCCTGATCGCCTCGACCATTCTCGCCTGGTTCGGCATGAACGACATCGCCTCGGCCAAGGCGTCGTTCAAGGAGCAGTCGGTCATCTTCGGCCGCAGCCACAACTGGATCATGTGCTGGCTCTATACCGGCACCTTCGGCTCGTTCATCGGCTATTCGGCGGGCTTTCCGCTGCTGGCCAAGACGCAGTTTCCAGACGCGGATTCGCTGAAATACATCTTCCTCGGGCCCCTGGTCGGCGCCCTGTCGCGCGCCGGAACGGGGTGGATCTCCGACCGGTTCGGCGGCGCCCGCGTCACCTTCTGGACCTTCGTGCTGATGATCGCGGCGGCCGGCGGGGTGATCTACTTCCTCGCTGCCAAGGACCAGCCCGGCGCCTTCTGGGGCTTCTTCGCGATGTTCATGATCCTGTTCTTCGCGACCGGCGTCGGCAATGCCTCGACCTTCCAGATGATCCCGGTGATCATGCGCAAGGAGATCGACCGGCTGATGCCGAGCCTCGCCGGCCCCGACCGGCTGCGCCAGGCTGAGAAGGAATCGGCCGCCATCATCGGCTTCACCTCGGCGATCGCCGCCTACGGCGCCTTCTTCATCCCGAAGGCCTACGGCACCTCGATCGCGCTGACCGGCGGGCCGAGCCTGGCGCTCTGGGGCTTCATCGCCTTCTACGTGACCTGCGCCGCTTTGACCTGGTTCGTCTACACCCGCCCGGGTGGCCTGCTCCACGACATCGAGCGCGGCAAGCGGCAGATAGGATCCCCCGCCGCCGCCGGCCAGAGCCAGAAGAGCTAGATCGGAGATCCCCATGAGCCTGCTTCTCGACCGCCTGAACTTCTTCTCCCGCAGCGATCGCGAGACCTTCTCCGCAGGCCACGGCGTCGCGGTCAGCGAGGATCGCCGCTGGGAGGAGGGCTATCGCAAGCGCTGGCAGCACGACAAGATCGTGCGCTCGACCCATGGCGCCAATTGCACCGGCTCCTGCTCGTGGAAGATCTACGTCAAGGGCGGCATCGTCACCTGGGAGACGCAGCAGACCGACTACCCGCGCACCCGGCCCGACCTGCCCAATCATGAGCCGCGCGGCTGCTCGCGCGGCGCCAGCTACAGCTGGTACATGTATTCCGGCAACCGGGTGAAATACCCGCTGATCCGCGGCCGCCTGCTGCGCGCCTGGCGCGAGGCCAGGGCGACCAGGACGCCGGTCGCTGCCTGGGCGTCGATCGTGGAGAGCGCCGGCACGCGCGCCAGCTACGTGAAGCAGCGCGGCCTAGGCGGTTTCGTGCGCGGAACCTGGAACGAGATCAACGAGATCATCGCCGCCGCCAACGCCTATACCGCGAAGACCTACGGCCCGGACCGCATCATCGGCTTCTCGCCGATCCCGGCGATGTCGATGGTCTCCTATGCCGCCGGCTCGCGCTACCTGTCGCTGCTGGGCGGCGTCTGCATGTCGTTCTACGACTGGTACTGCGACCTGCCACCGGCCTCGCCGCAGACCTGGGGCGAGCAGACCGACGTGCCGGAATCGGCGGACTGGTACAACTCCAGCTTCCTCATCCTCTGGGGCTCGAACGTCCCGCAGACCCGGACGCCGGACGCGCATTTCTATACCGAGGTGCGCTACAAGGGCGCCAAGTCCGTGGTGGTCTCGCCGGACTACAGCGAGGCCGCTAAATTCGCCGATCTCTGGCTGCATCCGAAGCAGGGCACCGATTCCGCCCTCGCCATGGCGATGGGCCACGTCATCCTGCGGGAGTTCCACCTCGACCGGCAGGCCGAGTATTTCGAGGACTACTGCCGGCGCTATACCGACATGCCGATGCTGGTGCGCCTGGTGCGCAAGGGCGATCACTACCTGCCCGACCGGCAGCTGCGCGCGTCGGACTTCGCCGATGCGCTGGGCGAGACCAACAACCCGGACTGGAAGACCGTGGCCTTCGACCGGAAGGCCAACCGCGTCGT
>CAZKDH010000052.1:0-53754 GCA_964551505.1 uncultured Rhodospirillaceae bacterium | reverse complement strand
GGGCGAAGGCGCCGTCCGCGTCCTTGTTGCCGCCCGGCAGGTAGTCCTCGTCGATACGGAAGCCCTGTTCGTTGAAGTCCGTCACGTTGACATTCTTCGGCATGTCATCGTCGATGGAGATCTTGATCGTGCCGGTCTGCGCGTCGCCATCGGCGTCGGCAATCTTGATGCCGAAGGCGATGTTGATGTTGTCTTCGGTACCCAGGGTCGGATGGCTTACCGGCTGCAGGAGATTGAACTCCCACTTGCCGATATCGGCACCGGCGACGTTGAGCGCCAGGGTGAAGACCGAAGTCTCGGTGCCCTGGTAGCCAGGCACCCCGTCATCGGCATAGCCGGTGACGATCTGCTGGTCGCCGACGGTCGCGATGTGCAACAGCACGTTCTTGCCGTCATCGGTGTCGAGGTTGGAATCCGCGCCCTCGCTGATGCCGTCGAAGCCGAAACTGCCCTTGCCGTCGCCGCCAAAGGCGACGGTGACGCTGCCGGTCGCCTTGGTCAAGCCGGCATCGTCACCGCTGGCGCTGTCTTTGTTGCCGTTGGGCAGGAGTTCGTCCTCGTCGACCAGGGCAAAGCCGCCCTCGGTCTGCGGGCCGTCATTGTGCTGGTCGGGCACGCTCGGAATGTCGTCGTCGACGACGATGGTGATCGACAGGTTGGTATGATCCCCATCCTTGTCGAAGGCCTGGCCCGAGAAATGCAACGTGATGTCGCCGTCTTCCACATTGGGCGCCCCGCCCTGCTGCAACCCGTGTTGCAGGGTGAATTGCCAACTGCCGAAGCCCAGCGTCAGCTTGAACACAGGCGTGTCATTGGTGGCGTCGACCACTTCGATGAGATCGCCGGTCGAGGTCAGCACCTTGAGCGCGTGGCCTTCCGAGGTCTTGATTCCGGCGAAGGTGGCATCCGTGACCGTTGAGAGTGCAAAGGCATCGCTCGCCGGACCGTCGGCACCGAACACCACGTTGAAGTTACCGCTGGCGGTCTTGTTGCCGGGGCCGTCGCCAGCGGATGCGCTGGGAAGATCCTGGTTGCCGCCCGGCAGGAAATCCTCGTCGACGAAGCCCCCGTCTATCCCTCCGTGCACGGCAAATGGCGCATCGTCGTCGATATCGAGGGTCACCTGGCCGGTAGCAGAGCTACCGTCCGAGTCAGTCACCTTGATGTCGATGGGCAGGAGGAGGTTGTCTTCGAAATCGCCACTCTTGCCATGCAACGGGTGCTCCACCGGCTGCAGCAGGGTCATGGTGAAGTCGCCGGTGTCGATGTCGTTCACCTTCAGGGTGAACATCTTGGTGTCGCCGTCATCGAGACCCGGCGCGCCCTTGTCGACATAGCCGGTCAGCGTATGGGTCGCCGCGTCATAGGAGGTGACGATCGGATTCCCGGCGAGATCGGTGAGGCCGGTGCCGTTGGCGCCGCCGACATTGGTCGACAGCAGCACGTCACCCTTGCCGTCCAGGCCGAAGTCGTAGGTGAGCTTGCCGTGCCAGATCGCCTCGTTCGGATTGGCCGGTGCCTCTTCACCCACATTGGCATTGTCGTCGCCGTTGCCGCCTGAAAAGCCGCCGGGCAATCCATCCTCATCGACATGGATGACGGACTGAACACCGATTTCCGGCAGGTTGGCGTCCGTGATCGTCACGATCAGTTTCGCCGTCACCAGGTCGCCATCCCTGTCGGCGATCTGGTAGGTGAATTCCTCGGTGACCGGATCCTTGGAATTGTCGACATTGACCGGCGCCGTGTAGACCACGTCGCCGTTGACGATCGCCAGCGAGCCGCCATGGCTACCGACGCCGCTCAGCAACTGGAAACTCGTCGGATCGAGGCCGTCCGCGCCACCCTTGTCGTTCGCGAGCAGCACGTCCGCGATGCTGCCGAGGTTCTGTTCGCCGCTGTTCTCGGCAACGCTGACACCGGTATCGTCGAATGCCACCGGGCTGTCGTCATCGATCGAGATCTTGATCGCGCCTGGGGCCGAATCACCGTCGCCATCGGTGATCTTCACGCCGATATTGACGAAGAGGTTGTCCTCCCAGGCGGTCTGGATCCCGTTCTCATTCCAGCCGTCGTCGTGGCCGGGATGTTGGATCGGCGCCTTCAGTTCGAAGTCGAACTGGCCGGTCGACGCATCCATCGCCACGGTGAAGATCAAATCACCCGTCTTGGAATCGCGCCCCTCGACATGGCCGGCATCGACGATTTTGAAGACGATCGCATTGCCGGCCAAGGACGTCAGGCCGGTGCTGGCGCCATCGACGACGTCAAAGGCATAGGCATTGGCCGCGGCCTTGCCGTCGGCGCCGAAGTCGCCGACGACGGTGCCGGAGAATTTCGCGCTCAGGGCTCCGAAATCGTCACCGGGGCCTCCTTCGATCCCACCCGGAAGCGTCGGATCCTCGTCCACCGTGCCATAGCCCTGGGTGTTCGACCCGTAGACGATGGTTGGCGCGCTCGGGCCGTCATCAAAGAAGGTGATCGCGCCGCCGATTTGCGCCGTGGTTGTCGCCTTGTCGCCGTCGAAATCAGTGACCGTCGCCGACAAGGTGATGAGATCCGCCGACAGAACACCCTTGGAATCGTCGGGGTTGCTGGCGTCGGGGTGAACCACCGCGGCCCGCTGGTCCAGGGTGACTTCGCCGGTATTCTTGTCGACACTCACGACAAAGATGATGTCGCCGCCCGCGGCATCGACTGCGTCAGTGCCTTCGCGGCCGACAACTTCGCCGCCTTCCGCAAACAGGTAGACGCCATGTCCCGATTTGGTTTCGACGAGGCCGCTATCCACGCCGCCAGGTGCGCTGACCCCCAGGACATAGTCGCCGATGCTGCCGGGGCCGTCGGCACCGTAGCTTGCAGCGAAGAGGCCGGAGAAATTGGCCGTCGCGTCCGTCGACAGATAGGTCTCGTCGACCACCAGCGTGTTCACATCCGGCGACGGCGCTTCGGTGCGCGGCCCGTCGTCCAGAACGACGAAGCTCTGGCTGCCGGTCGCCTTGTCGCCATCGTCGTCGGTGATCGTCGCCGTCAGTTTGAACTGGAAGGTGTCGTTGGCGCCGGTCTCCGCCCCATCCACGCCTTTGTCGGGGTGATCGAGGGGTGCGCTGAAGGTCGCGTTCCAGTCGCCCGTCAGGTCGTTGACGGTGATGACGAAGACCGGGCCGCCGTTCGCCGTGCCGGTCAGGATCGTCTGGCCGAACTGATGGCTCTCGCTGATCGTGACCAGGTGTCCGCCGGATTCGAGCTTGTCGGTCCAGATCGAGCCGTCTTCGGGATCGGTGATTTCCAGCTTCAGCGACAGGGGCGACTTCAGCTCCAGCTGGTCGCTGCCTTCTTCGCCGGTCAGGATGCCGTCCGCGGGACCGTCGGCGCCATATTGGAAGTCGAAGCTGCCATAAAGGGTACCGCCCTGACTGCCGATGTCGCTTTCGGCGACGGCCGGCACGATGATCAGCGGGGAATCCGGCGGAAGGCTGGTCTGCCCGCCCTGGGTGAAGTCGAACCCGTTGTCGTCCAGGCCCGGGTATTTCGGGTCGTTCAGCGGATAGGAATCGTCGTCATGCAGTTGCAGAACCAGTTCGCCGGTCGGGGTCAGCGAATTGTAGATGTCGTTGAGAAGATCGATGTTCTTGGGGCTGTCGCCGACGACGTGGAACCAGCCGGTATCCAGCGTCTCGCTGCGGAATCCGCCGCCGGGGGCGCCGGTATCCACGTCGGAGAAGTCGCCGAATTCCTTGCCATTCAGCAGCAGCTTGTTGTCGTTGTGGTCGAACTCGCCCGCGGCATTGTCGCCGTCGAACAGGGTGACCCGGACCGCCATTTCGGCGATGCCGCCGCCCAGCTGCTCGAGAACCTCGGGGGTGAAGCCGCCCTGCTTGCCGATCGTGCCCGGATCGCCCAGGAACTCGACCGGCGTGCCGAGGTCGAAGAATCCCTTGAACAGCGAGCTTGCGGCGAGCTGAACCACGACGTGCTGGCCGTTGATGCCGACGATGTCGAGCACGATGCCGCCGGTGTCGGAGATGCCGTAGCCCGAGAGATCGAGACCGGTGGGTGACAGCGACAGCAGGGATTCCTGCTGCGATTCATATTGGTGATCGGCCCCGATCACCGGCACGTCGTCCTCCAGCGTGAGGCCGATCGTGCCTTCGGTGGACTGGCCCTTGCTGTTGGTCACGATGGCGTGAACCTTGAGGGCGATGAGATCCTCGTAGGCTTCCTCGACCGGCAGCGTATCCGGATTGTCCGTCAGCGGATGATCGAGGCGGTTCAGCAGAGCAACGTCGACGTGGAAGGTGCCGCCGGAGGTCTCTTCCTCGACATGAACCTTGAATATCTCGCTGCCGTCGCTGTCGCGGATCGCGGTCAGGGTCCGGCCGTTATCCGACAGGACGTAATGCAGCGGCGAACCGTCCGAAGTGAGGCCGAGGGCCGCGAGGCCGGTATCGGTCAGTTCCAGCGTTCCGGGACCGAAGCCCTTGAAATTGACATTGATCTCGACCGTGGTATCGACCGGCTCCTTGTTGAAGTCGGGGATGTTGCCCGGCAGGATCTCGTCGTTGTCGCGCCCGTCGAACTCGTCGTTGCCGTCGAAGTCGGCGCCGCCGCCAAAGCTCTTCTCAAAGTCGTTTCCGCGCCCACCGGTCAGATCATCTTCATTGAAGAGGACGTCGGCGATGTTTCCCGAGGGATTGTGCGGCAAGGACGGCGACGTATCCTCTGCGGTATTTTCCTCGAGGAACAGCTTCCGTTCCGCGTCGATCAGGCCGTATTGCAGTTCCGTGCCCGCCTGCGCACCGATGGCATTGAACCCGCCGATGCCGGCGCCGGCGCCGAAGGCGCCGAAGATCGCGCCGGTATTGTCGGCACCCTGCGCGCCAACGGCGTCGCCGCCGGCTGCGGTCTGGATGTCGAGGTCCTTGCCGGCGGCGAGCACGTCGGCGAGGACGATCGGGCTGCCATCGGTGGTTTCGATGATGACGGGCTGCTGGCCTTCAGCCGCCGTGTAGCCTTCGAGAATGACGGTGACGTCACCGACCTTGATGGCGAGGTTGCCGTTGTCGCCGAGCTTGCCGGCCAGGACGGCCTCGGTATCGAACGGCAGGATGATCGTCTCGCCGGCGGTGACCGGAGCGCGGACCACCTTCTGACCCTCGGGAATCTTCACCTGAACCGGCCCATCTGCCGCGCTTGCCTGGGCCAGCTGCACAGCGTCGAAATGCGTGCCGCCATCGTTCTCGGCCGGGCCCATATCCTGGGGGAGGTTGGTGGTGTCGGTGGCCATGATTTTCGCTCCTGTTTGGGCGGGTGGAACCTCAGAAATTCCACACGAAAAATTTGGTGTTCTCGAGGCGGCTTTTCACACCGCTTTCCGTACCGGGCCGTTCAGCCGTCCAGCGTGACGACGCTCAAGTGCATGATGGTCGGGTAGTACACCGTCAGCCCGTCGCCAAAGGCGAAATAGGCATGACCGGAAACGTCCTCGCCCGCCGCAGTCACCAGCTGGTCGACGACGCCTTGCTCGACGACCGGTTGATCGGTCATCAGCTGAATCGAAAGATTGTCTGCATCGCCCTCGAAGACGATGCTGCCACCGCTGTCCGGCAGGAGATCCTCAAGTGACAGGCTGATCGCATCTGTCAGTTGCGGCGCACCGCCATGACCCTGGGACGGCATCGCCGTCCCAGCCAGAATGGGCTCGCTGTTCATGTCGCTCCTCATGGACCAGAGCCGTTATTCAGCCGACTGGTTTCCCCGCCATTCGGCTAAATTTTTATTCAACTACGAGGATGAAAACACGAATCAGGAGGGAGAGAAACTGGTAGAAGGGGCAAACACATACATCATTATGTGCAGTTCTGTCTTTTTATCGCCAACCTATTTAGGAACTACATCTTATTGATTGCGATATAGGAATTAGTTCTAGGAAAATCAAGCGCTGGCATTGAAACTCCAGGCAAAAGATCGGGCCAGCGCCTGGCGCCTGGCGCCTGGTGCCTGATGGCCGGCGGCCTTGGCGCGCTATCCGAAATCCAGGGTCTTGTCGCGAGCACGGGCCTGCCGCTCGATCGCCGCGCCGAAATGTTCGTAGAAAGCACCGAGTGCTGCGCTCTTGTCGGTTTCGCGGCACCGCTGGAGAAACCGGGTTGCCGATCGGGTGTCGCCGACCCGGAGGGCGGCGGCGACCTCGCCGATCAGGGTCGCCATCAGCCGGAAGGCGGGGTCGGCCGCCAGCGTCGGCTCGCCGATCAGGGCATGCAGCCGCACCGCATTCACCTTGCCCTTGACGACGACCTCGCCCATTTCCACCGTCGCGAAATCCGGCGCCAGGGCGCGGGTGTTCTCGCCGATGAGGATGTCGACGCCATAGGTCTTGGTGACCCCTTCGATGCGCGAGGCCAGGTTGACGTCGTCGCCAAGGACCGAATAGTTGAAGCGCTGCCGCGATCCCATATTGCCGACGCAACAGGGACCGGAATTCAAACCGATGCCGATTCGAATCGGCTCGAAGGCGGCGCCGGCGGCGGCAGCGGCGGCGGCGAGCTCGCCATTGAGAACCGCAAGCTTCCCCCGCATCGCAAGTGCCGCCTGACAGGCATGGGCAGCGTGCTGGGGATCGTCCAGCGGCGCGTTCCAGAACGCCATGATGCTGTCGCCGATATACTTGTCGATGGTGCCGGCGTTTTCCTGCACGGCTTCCGTCATCGGCGTCAGGAAATTGTTGAGCAGGGCTGTAAGGCTCTCGGCGTCAATCCGCTCGGACAAGGTGGTGAAATTGCGAATATCGCAGAACAGGACGGTCACCTGCCTGATTTCCCCGCCCAGTTTCAACAGTTTCGGGTTGACGGCGAGACGTTCCACCAGCTCCGGCGACAGGTACTGACCGAATGCCGAGCGGACCGCCTTGCGCTCCATGTCCGAGCGGAAATAGGACGAAAGCAGTGCCGTCAGGAAGACCAGGAGGGCGGCACCCGAAGGATAGACCGGGTCGAACAGATAGCCGTATTTGACGAAGGCCAGCCATGAGGCGGAGACGCCGACCGCAACGCCGATGCCGCCGATCAGCGCGGCACCGACCGGGCCCCATTTCGGCAGCAGCAGGACCAGACCGATACCAAGTATGATCAGTGCGGAAATTTCGGCGAAATCCGCCCAGAGCGGTCGCCGCAGATAGTCGCCCGTCAGGATCTGCTCGGCGATCTGGGCGTGGATCTCGACGCCCGGAATCGCCGGGTCGTTCGGCGACGTCCGCAGGTCCTGCAGGCCCGGTGCACTGGTGCCGACGAAGAGGATCCCGCCGGTCAGGTCGAACGGCTCACCGTCGAGAAACCGCCATGCGGGAATGACGCGCCGCTGCAGATGACCGGTGTCGTGCAGCCACATCCTTCCCTGCGGGTCGGTCAGGATGGACTGGGACCCGATCAGGACCTCGCCGATCCCCTCGCGCAGAAAAATCTTCCCGATGTTCGCGTCCAGAAACGGCAGCTTGTAGCTACCGAACCCGCGGGCCTTTACGATCAGCGAGGGCGCCTTCATCGCCACGCGCAGGGCCTCGGCGACCAGGCTGGGCCGCAGCTTGCCGCCGGCGGCGAAAACCAGCGACACGCGGCGGACCACGCCGTCATGGTCCGGCACGACGTTGATGCTGCCATTGCCCTTCGCGGCCTTCTGCACGTCCGCCAGATTGACCGTCGCACCCTCGAACCGGTCGAAGGACTGTTCGATGATCTTCTTCAGGTCGGCGCCGCCGGCGGCGATGATGCCTTTGGTCTTGAGGGCGGCGGTCGATCCGGAGCCGGTCAACACGAATCCGGTGACGACGGGCGCCTTCTTGATTGCGGCGGCGAGCTGGGAATCCGGGTCCGGGATCTTGGAAATCAGATCGATGACCCGCGGATCGTCCCCGGCGACGCCCCAGTCGGCCAGGACCTGCTTCGGCGAGGTCCGGTCCGGCTCCGCGAAGACGATGTCCAGGGCAATCGCCGCCGCGCCCGTGGCCTGCAGGCGGTCGATCAGCCGTGCCGTCAGGCTCCGCGGCCAGGGCCATTGGCCGTATTTGGCAAGCGTCGCATCGTCGATATCGATCACCCGGACGGGTGCGTCGACATACGGCCGCGGCTCCAGCCGCTGGAAGATATCGAAGAACCGGTACTGAATTTCCGTCATCGCCGTCGGGGACGCGACCCGCAGCGCCAAAGCGACGATCATGACCAGCGCGGGCAGCGCCCGCTGTAGAAGGCCTCTCATTGTCTGCCATCCAAGAGTGGCCGGGACAGTGCAGGCTAGGGATCAAATGGCGCCAAGTCAAAGTGGTCGTGCATCCGGCGACGGAACTAGTTGATTTAGGTACGCCATCCTTTAGAACTGCATCAAAGTTACAGACTGGAGGCCCGACCAATGCCCAGCAAGAGTCCCGACGGCGTCGATCGGGGTTGGATCATCCCGATCGGCGGCGCCGAGGAGAAGGAAAACGACCCGGCGATCCTCCGGCGATTCGTTGACCTTTGCGGCGGCGGAAACGCCGATATCGTGGTGATTCCGACCGCCAGCCGCATGCGGGATACCGGTACGCGCTACGAGCGGATCTTCACCGAACTCGGCGCGGCGCGGGTCGTATCGATGGATTTCGACAGCCGGCGCGACTGCGAAGAATCCGGCAGGCTGGACCGAATCGGTACGGCCACCGGCATCTTCTTCACCGGCGGCAATCAGCTGCGCCTGTCCACCATCATCGGCGGCACCGCGGTGGCAAAGCTGGTGCGCAACCGCAATGCGCAGGGGGTGCATGTTGCCGGTACCAGCGCCGGCGCCAGCTTCATCAGCGAACACATGATCGCATTTGGCGACGAGGGCTCCTCGCCTGTCGCCGGATCGGTCAGCCTGGCACCCGGACTTGGGCTTACCAATCGATTCATCATCGATCAGCACTTTCGCCAGCGCGACCGCCTCGGCCGCCTGCTGGCAAGCCTCGCCTACAACCCCTTTGCCGTCGGCATTGGCCTGGACGAGAACACGGCAGCCTTCATCGGACCCGACAACCTGCTGGAGGTCGAAGGTGCCGGCGCCATCACCCTGGTCGACGCCTCCGGTATAACCTTTTCATCGATGGATTCCGTGAGCGAGGGGCGCCCGATCTGCATGCTCGGCCTGAAACTGCATATCCTGGTGTCGGGAGCCACCTTCGACCTGCACAGCCGGGCGGCCTCTTCCGGCAAGCTGCAAGGCGCCAAGTCCTAGCCGTTCCTGCTCCTTTTTGCCGCCCCACGGACAATCGCTGGAAATGCGGGGGAGATTTCGTCTAACCTGCGATCGGGACCATCGCGGCATCTGGGGGCAGGCATGCGTATCGTAGATCGTTCAGTCTATGTCGGACCGTCGCTTTACGCCTTGTTTCCGGTCATCCGCCTGGAACTTGACCTGGGCCGCCTTGAGGCCTGGCCGACGGGACGCCTGGGCGCCGCCTTCATCGACGGCCTGCTTGCGGCCCTGCCGGGGCTGGCTCACCACGGATGCTCATACGGCGTCGCGGGCGGTTTCGTCCGGCGCATGCGCGAAGACGAGGGCACTTGGCTTGGCCACGTGCTGGAACATGTCGCCATCGAATTGCAGAACGTTGCGGGCGAGGACGTCACCTTCGGCAAGACCAGAGGCGCCGGAAGCGAAGGCGTCTATACCGTGGTCTATGAGTATGCGCAGCGGGAGGAAGGGATCGAGGCCGGGGAGCTCGGACTGCGGCTCCTGAGCTCCCTGCTGCCGACGGAGCTCCGCCCGAAAGGATCGGTGCCAGATGACTGGGACTGGCCGGCCGCGCGCGACGCCTATATCCGCTATGCGCAGCGCCGGGCATTGGGTCCGTCGACGGCCTCGCTGGTGCATGCCGCGGAGGCGCGCGACATTCCCTGGCTTCGATTGAACCAGCAGTCCCTGGTGCAGCTCGGCTATGGCAAGTTCCAGCAGCGCATTCAGGCGACGATTACCGGCCGAACCAGCCACATCGCCGTCGAACTCGCCAGCGACAAGGAGGAAACCAACAAGATACTGGCCTCCCTGGGTCTGCCCGTGCCGGAGCAGCGGCTGGTCCAATCGGCAAGAGATGCCGTCGACGCGGCGCGGCGTATCGGCTATCCGGTCGTTACGAAGCCATATAACGGCAACCACGGGCGCGGCATCTCGATCCACTTGACGACCCCCGAGGAGGTCGAGGCCGGCTTCGCCTCGGCCCAGGAACACTCGCGCTCCGTGATCGTGGAGACATACCTGACCGGCGATGACCATCGGCTCCTGGTGGTGAATGGCGAGCTGGTGGCTGCCACCCGCCGCACGCCCGGCCATGTCGTGGGCGATGGCCGGAACTCCATCGCCCAGCTCGTCGAGATCGTCAATCAGGATCCGCGCCGCGGCGTCGGCCACGAAAAGGTGCTGACGCGGCTCGAACTCGATGCCCAGGCCGAGATGATGATGGAGCGCCAGCATCTGACGGCGGAGTCGGTTCCCGCGGCGGGCCAGATCGTCTACCTGCGCTCGACCGCCAATCTCTCGACCGGCGGAACGGCGACCGACGTGACCGACATCATCCATCCCGACAACCGCGACATGGCGGTCCGCGCCATCATGGCGATCGGCCTGGACGTCGGCGGCGTCGACTTCCTCACCACCAACATTGCCGAAAGCTATAAGACGATTGGCGGCGGCATCTGCGAAGTCAATGCCGCCCCCGGGTTTCGCATGCATGTGGCGCCCAGCGAGGGCACCTCGCGCGATGTCGCCGGCCCGGTGATCGACATGCTGTTCCCGGCCGGCTCGCCCAGTCGCGTGCCGATCGCCTGTGTCACCGGAACCAACGGCAAGACCACCACCGCGCGAATGCTCGCGCATGTCACCAAGATGGCCGGCTATACGCCGGGCCTGACCACGACCGACGGCGTCTACATCGATGGCCAGCGGACGGTGCCGGGCGACATGACCGGCCCGGTTGCCACCCGTATGGTCATTTCCGATCCCCATGTCGATATGGCGGTCCTCGAAGTTGCCCGCGGTGGACTGCTGCGCGCCGGAATGGGCGTGCCCTATGTCAATGTCGGTGCCGTCTTGAACGTGCAGGCCGACCATCTGGGGCAGAAGGGCATCGATACGCTCGAGAAGCTCGCCGAGGTTAAGCGCATCATCGTCGAAGTGGCCCGCGATTGCGCGGTGCTCAATGCCGACGATCCGCACGTCATCAAGATGTCGGCCTATACCGAGGCCAAGAGCATCTGCTATGTCACCGTGAATCCCCAGCACATCCTGGTGCGGGAGCATATCCGTGCTGGCGGCCGGGCCTGTGCGCTGGAGGCCGGCGTCAACGGCCAGATGATCACGCTCTACGACAAGGGGAGTCACATCCCGCTGATGTGGACCCACCTCATCCCTGCCACGATGGAGGGGCGCGCGCTGCACAACGTGCAGAACGCCATGTTCGCGGCGGCAATGGCCTTCTCCCTGGGCATAAAACTCGACGCCATCCGCCAGGGCCTGCGCACCTTCGACAGCACATTCTATCAGGCGCCCGGCCGGATGAACGTCTATGACGAGCATCCCTTCAAGGTGATCTTCGACTATGCTCACAACGCCCATGCTGTGGGCATGATGGCCAGCCTGGCGGAACGCCTGGATGTGGCGGGCAGGCGCATTGTCGTGCTGTCGGCACCGGGCGACCGGCGCGACGAGGATGTCACGGCCATCGCGGAGGCCGTTGCAGGCCGTTTCGACCACTACATCTGCCGCCGCGACGACAGCCTGCGCGGTCGCGACGGCGACGAGATCCCGGGCATGCTGGCAAAAGTGCTGCGCGCCAAGGGCGTCGCCGAGCAGGCCATCAGCATCATCCCGGACGAGCAGCTTGCCATCGACGCTGCGCTGCAGATGGGCCAGAGGGGTGACCTGCTGCTGATCTTCGCAGATGCACTCACCAGATCTTGGAAGCAGATCATCAAGTTCCACCCGGAAGGCATCGCCCTGCCCGCGGCTCCTGGCGCCCTGCCGGCGGGCATGGCGGCGCAGAATGCTGCGGCCGCCGCGCCTGAGGCCACGGGCGTCATGACGAGCAATCGTGACGAGGCCAGCTATGAGGCCCGCGACATCGTCCGTGACGAACGTGGCGTGCGCTTTGCCAAAGAGGTCGACGATTGAAGCCGGACCTGGAACGCGCCGACGCAAGGGCGGCCGGGTCTTCTGCCGCCAGGGCTGACCCTCTGGCGGTGCCGTCGACAGCCGGGCGGCGAAGCTGACTCCCGAACCGAATACGTGCTTCGAGGATTCACGGCGCCTCACCGGGCCGAATTTGTTCTTTGCATCGACCGGCGCGGTGCTCGAAGCACGTGGCCCATTGGCGGCGGAACCAGCGGTCCATCGATCCTGGGCCGCCCGCGCGCAGGCCCTACGGGGGGCATTGGGCTGGGCGGATGCCGTGCCGGTGGCACGCGTCCACGCGGGCGGGGCCTCCCTCGCCATCGCCGCTCCCATCGACCAGCTGTTCACCGCAACGGAGGTGAATGAATGGGCCTGGGAGAGTGCCGTGGTCGCGCATGATGGCGGCCTGTCGTTGGCAGGTTTTGATCGCCTCCACGCCTATGCCAACGATCTGCCTGCGGCGACCGCTGCGATGCTGGAGAAATCCGCCCAGGAGCGCCGCCCGGCCCTTACCGAGTTGCTCGCCGCCGCAGAACGGCATGCACTGCCGGTCTTTCTTGACGATGAGACCCTGTCGATCGGTGCCGGCACCGGCAGCCAATGCTGGCCGCTACCGGCTCTGCCAGTGCCGGATAGCATCGCCTGGGCCGATCTCCATGATATCCCCAAGGTGCTGGTCAGCGGATCGAACGGCAAGACGACGACCGTCAGGCTGATTTGCGCGATGCTGACGGCGGCCGGCCAAGTTACCGGCCATTGCTCGACGGACGGCGTCTTCGTCGGCGGCACCGCTTTGGCCTCCGGCGACTATTCCGGGCCGGCAGGAGCGCGGCTGGTCTTGCGCGACCCGCGTGCCGAAGCCGCGGTTCTTGAAACCGCCCGCGGCGGCATTCTGCGCCGCGGGCTTGCCGTCAGCCACGCGGAGGTGGCGATCATCACCAATGTCAGCGCCGATCACTACGGGGAATACGGCATCGACACCCTGGAGGATCTTGCCGACACGAAACTGGTCCTGGCTCGTGCGCTGGATGCCGGCGGCGTGCTGGTGCTGAACGCCGATGATGGCGTGCTGATGTCGCGAGCGGCCGGCCTGCCCGGTCGGCGCGCGCTGTTTTCGCTCGACGACAGGCATCCCGCCCTCATCGAGCTCCGCCGGACGGGCGGCAGCACCTGTGGTGTCGCCGGCGGGCAGTTGCGGCTGCACCATGCGGGCGTTGGCCATGACCTGGGCCGCGTCGACGCCATGCCGATGACGGCCGGCGGCAGTGCCGTGTACAACATCGCAAATGCCGCTGCAGGGTCGCTGGCCGCCGCAGCACTCGGTATCTCCGTCGGGCAGATCGCCGGGACGCTCGCCCGGTTCGGCAGCTCCCGCTTCGACAACCCCGGCAGGCTCGAGACCTGGAACCTTCCGGAGCTGACAGTGATCACGGATTATGCCCACAATCCCGAGGGATTGGGCAATGTGCTGACCGTGGCGCGCGCCGCCTGCGGTTCCGGACGCCTGGGGCTGCTGCTTGGGCAGGCGGGGAATCGCAGCGACGACGCCATGCGGGAACTGGCACGCGTCGCGGCGGGATTCAAGCCCGATATCATCGTGCTGAAGGAGATCGCCAGCATGCTGCGCGGCCGGGCTCCCGGCGAGGTGCCCCGCATCCTGCAGGCGGAGCTCCTGGCCCGCGGCACCGACGCAGCCCGGATTCGCCATCTCCCGGATGAAGTCGACGCCGTCCGCAGCCTCCTCGCCTGGGCGCGGCCGGGCGACGTGCTGGTCCTGCCGGTACATGACCCGCAGGCCAAGGCGGCGGTTGCCCGTGGCCTGGATCTGGCGCAGAAGACGAACTGGCGGCCAGGACAGCCCTTGCCGGACTGGTCTTGAGGATGTCGCGCGACGGCTGGGGGCGGCCGTTCTATCCGCGGGCCCCGGCATCTGCCATTTCTGCACTGGATCCTGATTCAGCCGTTGCAAACGGCGACCCTGCCGCTGCGCACCGGCGCTTCTTCCCGATGATCCCCGCGGAGTTGCGCGCCAGATAATAGGCGATGGTCTCGATGCGGATCTTGACCGAGCCCGCCGGCTTGGTCGAATCCAGGTCCTGGAAGGAGAAGAACAGGGTGCCCGAACGCTCCACGATCTCCTTCACCGGCGTATAGGTCGGCTGATCCATGCCGCATTCGTAGCTGGTCAGGCGGATGACGCAGGTGATCCAGGGGAAGCGCGCGGCGAACTTCGCCGCCCAGAGGATCTCGTTGGTATTGCCGCTATAGGACGACGGCCAGACGTCCTGGATGTCGAAGGGCGAGACGATGTCGCCATTCCGGAGCTCGGCCGAGAACATCCACTGCAGCAGGTCCGCATCCAGCGGCAGATATTGGCCCCAGACGATCGGATAGCCGTGCGCCTGCAGATCGGCCTCGATCTCGTGGCCGATGCCCGGGTCGAGATGATAGGGCCGGGCGAGCACCAGGATCGCCGGGCGGTCGGCGGCGGCGCAATCGGCAAGGATGGCGCGCGACGCATCGCGCATCGATTGGTTGAAGGCCGCAAGCGCCGCAAGACCCTTGCCGACCGCGGCGGCGGTCTCATTCAGGGTGAGATCGGCGAACAGCCGCCGCAGCACCGGGTGCAGCTGCCGCGGCAGCACCGCGGGCTCCGCCAGGGAGGCGAGCGGCGCCAGATGCAGGATGCCGTTCTCGGCGAAGACGTCGGATTCCCGGGCGAACCCGCCCCGGATGTTCTCCGGCCCGGCCATGACGCGCGGACAGGCCAGCGAGTTCACCACGTGCGCATGCAGGTGCGACGGCAGGGTATAGATCATCGGCGACAGCAGGGCATCGATCTTGCGCTTCTGGCCGAAGATCAGCTCGCCGTAATGGCCGCTCATCGCCTTCACCGGATAGCAGCAGTCGACGGCGCCGCGACCGCGGCCGAATTCCCGCCCCTGCTCCTCGCTGGTGTTGGAGGAGAACACGATGTTGCGTGGGTCGACGCCCAGCGCCTCCAGCATCTCGATCCAGAAGCGATGGGTGGACCAGATGTTGAGGACGCGGGGGATGCCGATCCGGATCTCAGACCGCGGCCGGACGGCGGCGGAACGCCGCGTCGCGAACCATTTCCCCGATATTTGGACTGACACGCTTCGCCTCCTCGATTCCGGCCTTCAGCACGCGCATCTCGGCGACGTCCTCGACCAACCCTTTCGGGCAGCTGTTGCCGCTGATCACCCGTTCCCACCCGGCCTCGAGCGGCAGCTTGCTCCAGGCGCGGCCTTCGGCACCGGGCAGGCACACGTCGATGAAGGTGCGCTGGCAGTTGACCGCGCACCAGCGGCAGACGGTGGCCTCGCTGGTCGTCGCCCGGCAGGTCAGCGCCGCGATCGCCGCGAAGCCGCGAAACCGGCTGGGCCGCGCCGCCCAGTCCGCGGGCAGCGCCAGGGCGGCGCCGATCGCGCCCGCCTCGCCGGAATGCGGGTGGATGGCGATCTCGGCATCCGGCACCCGGCCGGTGATGAAGTCGACCTGGGCCTTGACCACCGCGAGGTTCTTGTGGGTGCCGCCCTGCAGCACGAACTTGCGGCCGGCGGCGCGCAGGTTCTGCAGCTGGCCGGCATAGATCCAGACGTTCAGCGGCAGCACCGCCGCCAGCGCCGCCATGATCTCCTCGGCCGCCCAGCCCTTGCGCTGCTGGTTGACGATGTCGGACTGCAGGAAGACCCCGCAGCCCATGGCAAGGTCGGGCATCGCCGCCGCGGCGAAGGCCAGGTCGGCATAGCTGTCCAGGGCGATGTCGTAGCGCTCGGCGACGCCCTGCAGGAAGGCGCCGTTGCCGGAGGAGCATTGCGAGTTCAGGCGGAAATCGGCGACCGCGCCCTGGCGCAGCAGCATGATCTTGACGTCGCAGCCGCCGACGTCGCAGATCACGTCGACGTCCGGGAAGAAGTGCAGCGCCGCCTGGGCATGAGCCACCGTCTCGACCACCGCCAGGTCCGCCCCGAGGATGTTGGCCAGCAGGTCCTTGCCGTAGCCGGTCAGCGCCAGTGCGCCGACATTGTGCCATCCCGCCGCGGCGATCTGGCGGAACAGGTCCTGGGCATCCGCGATCGGGTTGCCGCGGGAGATTGCATAGCAGCTGAAGAGCAGCTCCTTGCCGGCCGAGAGCACCACGGCCTTGGCGGTGGTGCTGCCGAAGTCGCAGCCGAGGACGACCGGCTGGTCCGGCTGCCGGCGCCCGGATGCGGCCGCGGGCGACCCGGCAACCGGCGCGTATTTCCGCTTGAACGCCGCCAGTTCGGCCGGCGTGCCGGCAAGGCCGCGATGGCCGTCGGCCGCCTTGCTGGCATGCTGGCCCAAGTCGATCCAGTGCCGCAGGCGGTCGCGCCCCTGATAGGTGGCCCCTGCAGCCGCATCCGCGGCACCGAAGGCCACGCAGCCGAGGGCGGCGTAATAGAGCGCATCCGCTGGCACCAGGATCGCCGCCGCCGGATCGAGGCCCGCCGGCAGCGCCACCCGACGCTCTTCCCACAGCCGCGCCAGATGCCGCCGCCAAGCCTGCTGCAGGCCGGTGAAGAACAGGTTGGGCCCGCCGAGCAGCAGCACCTGCGGCGCCGGCGTGTTGCCCTTGGTCAGGGTCGCCAGGTTCTGCTGCACCACCGCCTCGAACAGGCTGGCCATGATCTCCTCGACCGGCACCCCGCTCTTCAGCAGTGTATTGGCATCCGCCTCGGCGAAGATCCCGCATTTCGCGCTGATCCGATGCAGCGCCAGCCCGTCATAGCCCATCTGCGCCAGGCGCTCGGGCGCCACCTGCAGTTTGCGGGCGGTCTTCTCGATGAAGGTGCCGGTGCCGCCGCTGCAGGCTGCCTGCATGAAGACCTGCCGGTTCCTGGCGCCGGCGACCTCGGTCAGGAAGATCGTCTTCATGTCCTCGCCGCCGATCTCCGAGACGAAGCTGACCGCCGGGTGCAGCTGCTGCACCGCGGCGGCGACGGCGACCACCTCCTGCACCAGGCGGCCGCCGACCAGGGGCGCGAGGAAGCCGGCGCCGGAGCCGGTGAAGAAGATTCGGTCGCGCCCGGGCTCGAGCCCCGCCTCCGCCTCCAGCCGCGCCAGGAACTCGAAGACCTTCTCCGCCTGGCGGGTGTTGTGGCGCTGGTAGTCGCGCCAGACCACGGCCCCGTCGCGCAGCAGCACCGCCTTCACCGTGGTCGAGCCGACGTCAATCCCGATTTCGGCCATCGCTACCTCCCGACCAGTTCGGCAGCGAGATTTGCCGCCGTGCCGACATGGCTTCCGCGCCGCACCCGGTAGGTCGCCCGCCGCATCTCCGGCCGGCCGTGCAGCGCCGCCTGCAGCGCCGCCGGCGTCCGTCCGTCGCGGGCGACCTCGAACTCGGCGGCAGCCCGCCGCTTCGCCTCGGTCAGGATCATCTGGCAGCGCGACAGGGCATGCACCTCGGCATCGCCCTTCACCTCGATCGGGGCGTAGAGCAGGTCCGGGTACTTGCCGCTCACCCCGGCCATGGCGCCGATGCTCATGGTGTTCGGCAGGCAGGCATAGGGCGAGAGCTCGCAGATCATGTGCGCCTTCTTGTGGAGATGCGCCCAGAGCGCCTTGCCGATCAGCATGTCGCCCTCGCCGCCCGACATCCGGTGATGGAAGAACGGCGCCGCCAAGGCGCGCAGCTCCGCCTGGTCGGGGAGTTCGTGCGGCAGGTCGCCGAGGCAGCGGCGCAGCCGGTCGTAGGTCCAACGCAGCAGGCGCTGCAGCGCCCGCGCTTTCGCCAGCTTCAGGCGGGCCCGGCGGTCGATGCCGACATATTCCTCGACCTTCTGGATATGCACCCGGATGAGATAGTCGAGCCAGATGGTGACCGGCGCCGGATAGACCTCGGCCCCCTCCTCTTCCAGCCAGCGGTGGATGTTGTAGTTGGGGTCGCCCTCCACCGTCTGCAGGTAGAATTCGCCGGTGATCTTGACGATCGGCTTCGGGCGCAGGCGGTCGACCTCGATCGCCGCGAACTTCCGGTGGATCTCGCGCAGCGGCTTTCGGAAGTGATCGGTGAGCACGTGCCAGGCCATCACCCGCCAGTGGCCGCCGCGCCGCGGCCGTGCGCGGAAGGCGGCACAGAGCAGGTCGACGCTCTCCTGCACCACCCGGTCGGTCTGGCCCTTTTCCACCTCATACGGCCGGGTCTGGTATTCCAGGCTCTGCAGCACGTCGGTGCAGAGCAGCGCCCAGACCGCGCCCATGGTGAAGGGCATGTCGATGTCGAGCCCGCCGCCCGGCACGCCGCCCTGGCTGAACCTGGTCTGCTCCATCAGGAAGATGCGGAAGGACTCCAGCCCCAGCCCGCGCAAGGCGAGGTCGTAGCTCTGATGGTATTGGCCGAAGCGGCAGGCGCCGCAGGCCCCGGCGGTGAGATAGACATAGTTCCGCGCCACTGCCGCGGCGCCGATCCGCGCCGTCTCGCCGCGCAGGAACTGCGCCAGGTTGCCGGTGACGAAACTGGTCGGACAGCATTGCCCCACGTCGGCGAGTTCGCGCCCGAGCAGCAGGTCGGCCCGCGTCGCCTGGGGCAGCGGCCGGGCACGATAGCCGAGATTCTCGAACACCGCCTGGATCACCTGTTCGGCGCGCCAATGCAGCCCGCCGAACAGGATCTCCACCTCGCCGCGCTCCGCCTTCAGAAAGGGACGCGGGACATAGGCCTTGTAATGCGCAACGCTCGCGTCCAGCCGACCCTCCTGTCCGATCTTCCGGCCCGGCGCCCGCGCCGCTATTCCGCCGCCGCCGCACCGCCTTCCGGACCCGGCGCCGTACGCTCCGGCCGCCGCGCGATCCCCAGCTGGATATCGGCGACGACGCCGCCACGGTCCAGGGTAATGGTCGTCGGCCAGACCCCGACCCCGAAGCGGTCGTTGATCCTGCCCTCGGGATCGGCCACCACCAGCAGGTCCAGTCCCAGGCGCCGTTTCAGCGATTCCGCCTCCTCCTGGTCGGCGCCGTCGAAGACCGCGACGATGACGGAGCTGCGCTCGGCATCGGCCTCCTCCTGCCGCGCGGCCAGCTTGCGCAGATGCGCCACCGAGGCGTCGGAATGCTTCTGCACGAAGGCCACCACCGTCTCCTTCACCCCCAGCCGTCCGAGCGGAATCGGCGGGCAGGGGTTCTCGATCGTGTCGATCAGGTCGGCATAGCCGGGGTGGAGGGCGGTGGCCGAGATCACCGAGCCCTTCTCGATCCCCTCGTGATAGGCGGCCGGGCGCAGGTCCGCGCAGCGCCGCAGATGGGTGTCCAGAGCCTCTGCCAGGCCTTCGGCGCGGAGGCTGCCCTGCCGGGTCCAGAGCGCATGGCCGTCGGGCGAGAGGATCGCCCATCCGGTCTCGCCGGATCCGGCGCGGAATCCCAGCGCCTTCGACCAGCCGCCGCGGACATCCTCGTTCATATGGGTGGCGATTCCGGCCTTCTGCGCCAGATGGCCGATCTCCTCGACCAGGCGCGCGCCGTTCCGCTCCAGGATGCCCTCGCGGAACAGGATCAGCACGCCGAGCCCGGCATCGTAGCGCCGGCAGGCGTCGAGGCCGGCCAGCAGGGTCTCTGCCGTCGCGCCGGTCCAGGCCTCGTCGACATAGAGCAGCAGCGTGTTGGTGGCACCGGCGCTGTCCCGGCCCCGCCGCGATGCCACCAGGGGCAGATCCTTCAACTGTGGAAAGGGCACATCCTTGGAGAGTTCGGGCATATCGCGCAGGAACAGGCGCTCGTTGCTGATCATCTCCGAGATCTTGAAGCCGAAGCGCTTGCACTGCTTGGTGCTGCTGACGGTGACCAGATCGCCAGTGACGGAATCCACCCGGACGCCGGTGATCTTCAGGCAGACCATGCCCCAGCCGTCGAGTCCGGGCAGCGGCCTGGTCTGGCCGATCGCCATGCCCCAGCGCCCGACCTGGCCCCAGGGGCGCCGCAGCAGGAAGCGGTCGGAATAGGTGGCGCTGCCGGGATCGCCCGTGCCGAACCAGGACCAGGACCATTCGAGCCGGTCGATCCTTCCGCCCGGGATCCAGCTGTCGAGCGCGGTATGGGCGTCCTCGGCCGAGGTCTTGGCGGTCTTGACGACCAGGGCCTGACGCCCGGAGAGGCCGATCGTGCCGCGGAAGATGATGCCGTCGCGCAGGAACAGCCCCTCGTCGAGGCTGACGCTGGCCTGGGCATCCAGCGTCTTCAGCTGCTGCGCCAGTTCGGCCGTCCGCGTGGTCATGCCGTCCAGTGCCGGCTGCGCGCTGTTGCACGCCGCCTGCACCATCGGCGGCACCGCCTTCAGCACCTCGGCCTTCACCCTTCCGGCCACCGTCCCGTGATAGAGGCCGCTGGCGGCGACGCTGACGCCGGGCGCCCAGGGCGTCAGCTGCAGCTGGCCGGTGCCGGCATTGAAATCCAGCATGATGTTCTGGGTGATGTCGAAGGTGGCATTGGCGGCCACCGATGCGGTATTCGCCCAGCCGCTGACCTTCACCTTGAGCAGGCCATAGGTGGTGTGCGGCTCCCATTCCACCGTCGGCGGGTGCACGCCGACGTGATAGACGGTGTCGAAATCCTTCAGCGGCAGGTCGACATGCACCGGAACCGAGAGGCTGAAGTTCTTGACGTTGTCCAGCATCGGCCCGGTCAGCCCCATGAGGTAGCCGATGTTGACGCCGATCGCGAGGTCGCTGCCGTCGAGCAGCAGGTTGTCGATGCTGTTGATGTTGCCCGCCGGCTCGCCGCTGAGGCCAATCGGCGAGGCGACGGCGGAGCCGCCGATCGGCGCATTCAGGCTGCGCAGCGCGCCGCGGCGGAACCGCTTCGAGACCGGATGCGGCGAGGCCTCGAAGCGCTTGGCGAGCAGGCGGGCCGCCTGGCTGGTCACCTTGGCGACGTTGGCCGCGGCGGCCGCGGCCGGATCGCCGGTGACGACGCTGATGATGGCATCGGTCATGCTCGTGTCGTCCTCCGCCGTGCCGACGAAGCGCACCGACTCGCGGACCACCCGGATCCACAGGAAGTCCGCGGCGTTCTTCGACCAGCCGAGGCAGGAGCGATTGATGTCCTGCACGTGATATTCGGCGAAGACCGTGCCGTGGATGAAGACCGGCATCGCGGCGGTGCCCGGATCGGCCTGGAACCAGGCGCGGATCCCGACCTCGAGCAGGAAGCGGTCAGTGGCGCCGTGGATGAGCTTCACCCGCGGCACGCCGACCTGGCCATGCACCAGGCCGCGCACCCCCTCGAAGGCATGATCGTCGCCGATCCGCATCCGGATGCTGTGCGGAAAGCTCGGCAGGTTGGGATTGGTGAAGGCGTTCTGGTGCATCGTCGCCAGCAGGCGATTGATGGTGCCGCCGCTGATCTGCAGGACAGCTTCGAAGTCGCCGGTTATCGGATTCGCCATGGCGGTACCTGCCTCCTCGTTATCGATTGATGTCGACGTGGTTCTCGATCTCGTCCTGCGCGAGCGCCTTGCGGTGGATCACCACCTCCTGGACCCGGCCCAGGATCGGGGTTCGCGCCTGCACCGCCGCCGCCGGCGCCGCCGCGTTCTCAACACCGATGTAGAGATCGGCATTCAGCGGCAGCGAATAGGCGTTCGCGATCGCGACCTGGGTGACCTTCCCGTCGACATAGAGGGTCACCTTCTTGGCTCCCACCGGCGCCGGCTCGCTGGCAACGGAGATCGCCAGATGCGTGGCGGCGCCGCGCGGCACCGCGGGGGGCGACTGGAAGAGATCGGTCGCCGCCGGGGCCATGCGGATCTGCCACTGCCCGAAGCGGTTCTCGAAGACCCGGAAACCGTGATCCTGCGACCCCGCGGGCGGGATGGCGTATTTCCCGCCGGCCTGGAACAGGGTGTGCTCGTAGTTGGGCGTGAAGGCATGGGGGAAGACCCAGGCCTCGATGGTGAAATCCTCGGTGAAGAGACCGGCCAGATAGGGGACGCGCACATAGCCGCCGTTGAAATAGCGGCCGAGCGCGGCCGGATCGGTCTTGATCAGCCCGGGCTGGCTGGTGAGGATGTCGCCGGTCGCGGCCTGGCTGCCGCCCTTGGCCGAAAGCGGCGGCGTCGGCTGCGGATCGACGTTGTCGAGCGCGGTACCCTGGACATACTGCCCGTTGCGGAACCCGTTCTCGTCCTTGGCCACGGTGTCCGACGGCAGGTCGACCAGCCGCCAATAGCCGACGACATTGGCCTTGTCCGGCTTCACTGCCGGGTGCTTCACCAGCCCGGGATTGACCGGGTCGCCGAGGATGTATTTCCGGTAGTTCGGCGGCGTGGTCGGCGGCTGTACCGGCGGCGTCTCCGCCGGCGGCCCGGCGACCAGTCCCGGTCCGGGCACGGTCTTCGAGGGCGGTTCCGAAGGGGCTGGGTCGCCGAGGCCGGCGATCTCGGCGCAGCCCACGAAACGGAACAGCAGGACGATCGGCAGCACCAGGACTGGTGTCAGCAGGATAAGCCATTCCGTCATCGTGCCGGTCCCTCTCTATCCGTCTCCGTCCGGCGACCCCCGTGCGGGCGCTCAGAACGACGTGCGGTTGATGTCGACATGATTTTCGATCTCTTCCTTCGATAGCGGCTTCCGGTGCAGCACCACTTCCTGGATCCGCATCAGCACCGGGGTTCGCAGCTGCACCGGATTGGTCGGTACGTTCGCCGTGTTCTCGACGCCGATGAAGAGCGGCGCCGTGTCCGGCCGGGCATAGGCGTCGGCCACGGCATTGGCCGCCTCCTTGCCGTCGACATAGAGCCGCACCCGCTTCTTGCCGGCGGCTCCCGGCTCGTTGGCGACGGTGACGGCGAGATGGGTCGGCTTGTCGCCGCGCGGGACCGCGGGCGGAGTCGGGAACAGGTCGCCCGTCGCCGGTTCCAGGCGCACCTGCCAATGCCCGCCGCTGTCCTCGAAGATGCGGAAGCCGCGGTCGGCATTGCCGTCCGGCGGAAGGGCGTATTTGCCGCCGGCATCGAACAGCGTGTGCTCGACATCGGGCTTCAGCGGCCGGGCGATCACCCAGGCTTCGATGGTGAATTCCTCGGTATAGATCCCGGTCTTGAAGGGGATCTCGACATAGCCGCCGTTGAAGCCGCGGCACATCGCGGTCGGTTCCGAATAGATCAGGCTGTTCTGGTTGAGGACGAAGTCGCCGGTCGCCGCTTCCGAGCCGGCTTTGGTCGCGGTCTTCGCCTCGAAGCTGAAGCCAAGCGGCACCGTCTTGAACTGGCCGTCCTGGCCGAGCGTGCTGCCCTTCTCGTCCTTGGCGATGTCCAGGCCGCTGCCGGCGGCCGGCTTGTCGATCAGGCGCCAGTAGCCGATCACGTCGGCGACATTGGGAACCACCGCCGGATTCTTCACCGGCGCCGCATTGTCGGTGATGCCCATGATGTAGTCGCGGTAGTTGGGCGGCTTGACCACGATCGGCGTGAGCACCGGATCCGGGATCTTCTCCGGCGGCTGGCGCGGCGGCAGCGGGATCGGCGACTCGCCGGTGCCGACGACGTCGAGGCCGCAGCCGACGAAGCGGAACAGCAGCACGATCGGCAGGACCAGCAGCGGCATCGTCAGAAAGAGCAGCCAATGAGTCATGCGGCGCGACCTCTCTTCTTCGGTCTCCTGCGGTGGCCCGGGCCGGGCTCCACCGGTCTAGTTCCGGTTGATGTCGACGTGGTTCTCGATCTCTTCCTTCGACAGTGCCTTGCGGTGCATCACCACCTCCTGGACCCGGCACAGCACGGGATTGCGCAGGTTGGCCGCCGCCGTCGGCGACCGGGTGGTATTCTCGACGCCGATGAACAGCGGCGCGTCATGCGGCGGCGCATAGGCGGCGAGACTGGCCGTCCCCGCCACCTTGCCGTCGACATAGAGCGTCGCCTTCTTCGCCACCCCGCCGGGGCCGTCATTCGCCACGGTAAGCGCGACATGGGTTCTGGCGCCGAAGGGAACCAGGATCGGCATGGGAAAGAGATCGGTCGTGCTAGGTGCCAGGCGAACCTGCCACTTGCCGTCACGGTTCGCGTAAATCCGGAACCCTCGCTCCGATACCGGAGACCCTGCCGGCGAGGCGTATCGGCCGCCGGCATCGAACAGGGTGTGCTCGTATCCCGCCGCCAGCGTGCCGGTCGCGATCCAGGCTTCCAGGGTGAACTGGTCGGCATAGAGGCCGGGCTTGTAGGGCACCAGGACATGGCCGCCGTCGAAGAAGCGGCACTTCACCGCCGGCTCGGAATCGACGAGGCTGTTCTCGCCGGTGGTGAAATGCGCCGGATTGCGGCCCTCCGACCCGGCGGCGGTGGCGGTGCTCGCGATCGGATCCAGCTTGTAGCCTTCCTTGTAGGTGCCGTTCTGGAAGCCCTTCTCGTCCAGGGCGGTCGCGCTGGCCGCCGCATCGACCAGCCGCCAATAGGCGATGACATCGGCACCGTTCGGGACGACGCCGGTATTCTTCACCAGGCCGGGATTGGGCTGGATGCCGAGGATGTAGTCGCGGTATTTCGGCGGCGTCGTCGGCGGTTGCACGCCGGGGGTCGGTGGCGGGGTCGGCGCCGGGCCGGATGCCGGCGGCGGTTCCAGCGCAACGGGGTCCGGGTCGGTGCTGCTGAAGGGCTGGCAGCCGACGAAGGGCAGCAGAAGCACGATCGGCAGGACCAGAACCGGTGTCAGCAGGAGGATCCAGTCGGTCATTCAGGCGGTCCCCAACGCCATCGACAGCCAGCCGGCGGCAAAGGCGCCGAGCGCCGTCGCGATCAGCCCCAGCGAGATCGCCTTGTGCAGGCTGACACCGCCCACCCGGTCCTGCTCGTCGCGCAGGGATTCGAGAAGGACCCGGCCCAGCCCATAGGCACCGACCGCATAGAGGAAGAGCGATCCCGGAAACGGCAGGCGGCCCCAGAGCAGGACCGCGCCCGCCAGTACCGCCGTCCCCCAGGCCGCCTCCAGGATCTGCACCGGGATGCGCCGGCGCCGGACGCCGCGGTAGTTCGTGAGATTCATCCCGCACCAGCCCGTCGTCGGCCGGCCCGAGCAGCAGCCGTTCAGGAAGCAGCCGGCCCGGGTGATCACCATTCCGACCAGCATGGCGAAGGAGGCAAGATCCCAGAAGGTCGCGAAGGGAAGCCCGAGCAGCGCCAGGACCGGGACCGAGGCTGGAAAGGCCAGCAGGAGTCCGCCATACATCGAGGCGCCGCCATCGGCGCATTTGAGGATGCGCCCGGGATACTGGCGATAGTGCCGCCAATGCGGCAGGACATGCAGCAGCCGCGCCCCGAGCAGGGCCGTCGCGATGAGGATCAGCGTCGCCGTCAATATCGCCTGCAGGTTGAGCGCTATCGTCGATGCGGCATACAGCTCGGCATAGATGCCGAGGACGATCCCCAGATACAGCATGGCCGGGTAGCTGTAGATCGACCGTCCGTGGAAATGAAACAGCACGCGGCGCATCGTGATCCCCAGAGCTATTCGAGCAGAGACAGCAGCAAGCCCGGCAGGCGCGACTAAAGGCAGGTCAGCGCGGCTCCGATCCCGACCACGATCGCTATATCCGCCAGGTTGAACACCGGCCAGAACCCCAGGTCGATGAAATCGACGACGCCGCCGTGAAGCTTCTGGTCCAGCGCATTGCTCGCCGCGCCGCCAACCGCCGCCCCCAGCGCCACCGCCGCCAGGCGTTCGGCGAAGACCGGTGCGAACTGCACCAGCAGGGCGAGCGCCGCCGCTTCGGCGAGCACCACGGCGAAGAGAAAATTGTGGCGGCTGAGTGGCCCCTGGAAGGTGCGCCGGTTGAGCCTCCGGCGGATGCCGATCGGGCCGCAGAGGGCGAAGCTGCCGGCGCCGAACCGATGCAGCACCCAGGCCTTGGATGCTTGATCCAGCGCAATCGACAGCAACGCGAATATTGCGAACGCAACGGCTTGCATCTGGGCACTCGGTGTTGGAACCGGCGGCGAAAAGGATGGCTTAAAAGAATGACGGCAGTGTTTTGGTATTGCGTCGCGCTGTCAAGTGCACACCAGATCGGCGATAAACCTGGGCCTTAATGACTCCATCGGAAACCATGCTGCCAAATGTGCGCCAGATCGCCGACGTTCAACAATGCAGAGACGAGATGCGTCGCAGCGGGCGGTGGAGTCCGACCGCTAGGCTGCGAGCAACGGCGCGCCGCCGACCAGGTCCCTCAGGGCAACGAGGCCGACCGGGGGAACGGGCTTCCAGGCGACGACGGCCAGCCTTGGTGCCAGCCCGTCTCTGACCCGCTCGATCTGCGAGATTTCACCTTCGATCCGGCGGGCAAGAAGCGGATCGCGCGTGCCGCTGAGGGCGAGGCAGTCGTTTATGACCCAGGCAAAGGGTTCGATCTTCGCGCGGCGCAGATCGTCCTGCAGCGCCGCGGCTTCCGAGACGGGCGTGGTCTCCGGCAGGGTGACCAGCAGGATCTTGGTGTAGCCGGGATCCTGCAGCTTCATCAGCGGCGTCACCATCCTGCCGGCCCCTTCCGGCATATGATAGTCCCGCAGCACCTGCCGGTGATAGGCGCCGGTGGCATCCAGCAGCAGCAGGGTATGGCCGGTCGGTGCGGTGTCCAGGATGACGAAACCGTTGCGGGCCTCGTTGACGACGCGCGAGAAGGCATGAAAGACGGCCACCTCCTCGGTACAGGGCGAGCGCAGGTCCTCGAGCAGGAGTGCCTTTCCGGCGGCATCGAGGCCGGCCCCGCGCGCCGCCATGATGCGATCGACATAGGCCTGGGTCTCGACCGCCGGATCGATGCGGTCGACCCGCAGGTTGGCAATCGGCTGGGTGATTGACCAGGCGACATGGGCGGCGGGATCCGTGGTCGAGAGATGGACCGGGTGTCCCCGGCTGGCGAGTTCCGCGGCAACCGCGGATGCGATCGTCGTCTTGCCGACCCCGCCCTTGCCCATCACCATCACCAGCCCATGGCCGTCGGCCTCGATCCGATCGACGATGGAGCCCAGATTCGGCAAGGCCGCCTCCCGGTTGTGCCGGGGGACCGACGGTTCCGGCGGCTGTGACACCGCCAGCAGCGCACGCAGGGCCGGCAGGCCGACCATGTCGTAGCCCCGCATCGGCACGTCGTCCCGCGGCAGGTGCCGCAGTGCCTCCGGCATCTCGGCCAGCGCCGACTGGCATCGCCGTTCCATCGCTGCCGCGACGGCATCGTCCGGCTGGGTTGCCCGGAAGACGGCATTCACCAGCAGGATCTGGCGGGAGAGGCCGAGCGCCTCAAGTTCAGAGGCGGTGCGTGCGGCCTCGCGCAATGCCGCCGGCTCCGCCCGGGTCACCAGCGCCACCGTGGTCCGGGTGGGATCGGTCAAGGCGGCCAGGGCCTTTTCGAAGACCGCCAGCTGCATCTGCAGGCCGGAATGCGGCCCCAGGCAGGAGGCGCCGCGATCATTCGCCTCGAGGAACGACGACCAGGCCTTGGGCAGGCTGAGAAGCCGCAAGGTATGGCCGGTCGGTGCCGTGTCGAACACGATATGATCGAAATCGGCCGGCCCGCCGGCCTCGCCGGCCAGGAGCCCGGCGAACTCGTCGAAGGCGGCGATCTCGACGGTACAGGCCCCGGACAGCTGCTCGCGCACCTTGGCGATGTCGCCCGCGCTGGCTGCCGTGCCCATCGCCCCGACCACCCGCTGCCGATAGGCCTCGGCCGCGGCTTCAGGATCGATGTTCATCGCCTGGAGATGGGCGACGCCGGGCACCGGGCGCGGCATCCGGCCCAGCGCGAGGCCGAGCATCTCGTCGAGATTCGAGGCCGGGTCGGTGCTGATCAGCAGCGTTTTCTTCCCCGAATCGGCGAGGGCGATGGCGACGGCGCAAGACAGCGCGGTCTTGCCGACGCCGCCCTTGCCGGTGAAGAACAGGAAGCGCGTCGTGTCGCGGAACACCGACAGCGGCGGCAGGTCCATGGCAAAGATCTCCAACCCAGACAATGCGCGGAGCATATCCGCCCGGCACGCGCCATGGCTTGACGTGGATCAAGCGCGATCCGCCGGCGATTCACCGCGCAGCACCGCGATTTCTGCCAGGAACAGCCGGCCGAATCTGGCCAGTTTCGCGGTGCCGACACCGTGGATCTCGGCCATTTCCTGGAGATTGCGCGGCAGGCGCGTGGCCATGTCGATCAGCGAGCGGTCGGCGAAGACCACATAGGCCGGCACATTGGCCTGGCGCGCGAGCTCGCCGCGCAACCGCTTCAGGCCCTGCAGCACGCCGGCATCGGCATCGCTGCCGCCGGCCGCGGCGGTCTGCGCGATCCGGCGGCGCCGCGTCAGCTTGATTTCCGCCGGCGCCCGCATCTCGAAGCGGGTGTCGCCCTTCAGCAGTCCGCGTCCCTCCGGGGTGATCGACCAGCCGCCCTGCTCGGCGATGTCCATGGCGATGTAGCCGCCGGCATAGAGCTGGCGGAGGATCGAGCGCCAGTCCTGCTCGCTGCGGCCGGCGCCGACGCCGAAGGTCGGCAGCAGGTCATGGCCGAGCCGGGTCATCCGCTCGGATCCCTCGCCGCGCAGCAGGTCGATGATGTGCTCGGTGCCGAAGCGCTGGCCGGTGCGGGCGATGGCGGACAGCGCCTTCTGCGCCTCCACCGTGCCGTCGACCACCGCGACGCCGGCGCGGCAGAGATCGCAATTGCCGCAGGGATCGTGCTTCTCCCCGAAATAGGCCAGCAGCGTCTGCCGGCGGCAGCGGGCGGCCTCGCAGAGCGCGACCAGGGCGGTGAGGCGGCGGCGCTCGACATGCTTCTGCGCCTCCGAGGCCTCGCTCTGCTCGATCTGGCGGCGGCGCAGACGGATGTCGTCGAGGCCGTAGAGGGTCATGGCGATAGCCGGCAGCCCGTCCCGCCCCGCCCGGCCGATCTCCTGGTAGTAGCTCTCGATGGTCTTCGGCATGTCGGCATGGCAGACGAAACGCACATCCGGCTTGTCGATTCCCATGCCGAAGGCGACCGTCGCCACCGCGATGATGCCGTCCTCGGCGGTGAACCGGTCCTGGTTGGCCGAGCGCGTCGCCGCATCCATGCCGGCGTGATAGGCCACCGCCTTGAACCCCGCCGTGCAGAAGGCCGCGGCCAGCTTCTCGGTGCGCAAGCGCGAGCCGCAGTAGACGATGCCGCTTTCGCCCCGCCGCTCCTCCAGGAACCCCAGCAGCTGCCGGCGGTAGTCGATCTTCGGCGCCATCGAGAGGTGGATGTTCGGCCGGTCGAAGCCGGAGATGAAGACATGCGGCGCCCGTCCGGCGTGCTGGCCGTCGAACAGCTTGGCGATGATGTCGCCGCGGGTCGCCGCATCGGCGGTGGCGGTCAGGGCCAGCAGCGGCACGCCGGGCAGGGCCTGGCGCAGGCGGCCGAGCTCCAGGTAGTCCGGTCGGAAATCGTGGCCCCATTGCGACACGCAATGCGCCTCGTCGATGGCGATCAGCTTCGGCCGCGCGGCACGCAGCAGATCCAGCGTATCGCCGCGCAGGACCCGCTCCGGCGCCACGTAGAGCACCCGGAGCTCGCCGGCCCGCACCTGGTCGCGCAGGCGCCGGTCCTCGGCCGCGTCGTTCTGCGAATTGAGGCTGGCCGCGGCGACGCCGAGGGCGCGGAGCTGGGCCACCTGGTCGCGCATCAGGGCGATGAGCGGCGAGACCACCACCGTCAGCCCGCCGAGGACCAGGGCCGGCAGCTGGTAGCACAGCGACTTGCCGCCGCCGGTGGGCATGATGGCGACCGCGTCCTCGGCCGCCAGGACGGCGGCGATCACCCGCTCCTGCCCGGGCCGGAAGGCGGCATAGCCGAAGACCCGGTGCAGCTCGGCCAGGGCCGCGGCGACGCCCGGCGGTCCGGCGAGGGGGTGGGCCGACGTGTTCAATTGCCCATCAGCCGGTCGCGGGTCGCCGAGACCGCATTGGCATGGCCGTCGAAGCCCTCGTAGCTGGCCAGCGTATGGGCATGGCCGGCGAGGTCGCGGTAGCCGACCGAGGTCACGTGGGCGACGGTGCTGCGCTTGCCGAAATCATGCACCGAGAGCGGCGACATGGTGCGGGCGGCGCCGTTGGTCGGCAGCACGTTGTTGGGGCCGATGACGAAATTCGCCAGGGTGTTGGAGGTGCGGTTGCCGAGCAGGATCTCACCGGCATGGCGGATCCGATGCAGATGGGCGAAGGGCGCGTCGGACTGGATCATCAGGTGCTCGGCGGCGTAATCGTTGATGAAATCATAGGCGGCCTCCAGGTCGGGGGCGAGGACGATGCCGCCGCGCTGGCCGCAGAGAACCTCGGCGGAATAGTCGACCCGGGTCGCCGACATCTGCGCCCAGAAGCCCGGAATGGCGGCGATCGCCGCCTCGGCCACGCGGCGCGAGGGGGTCACCAGGAAGCAGGAGGAATCCGGCCCGTGCTCCGCCTCGACCAGCAGGTCGAGTGCCGCCAGCCGGCCGTCGGCGGTGTCGTCGGCAAAGACGATGGATTCCGAGGGGCCGGCCAGCAGGCCGGGGTCGATGATGTCGGCCAGCAGCTTCTTCGCCGCCACCAGATAGGGGCTGCCCGGGCCGACGATCTTGACGCAGCGCGGCACCGTGGCGGTGCCGTAGGCCGCCGCGGCGGCCGCCTGGGCGCCGCCGCAGCGATAGACCTCCGCCACCCCGGCGATCCGCGCCGCCACCAGCGTCGCCGGGTCGCAGCGCCCGTCGGCGCCCGGCGGGGTGAGGACGATCACCCGGGGCACCTTGGCGACGACGGCGGGGATCGCGGTCATCAGCGCCACCGAGGGGAAGGAGCCCTTGCCCCGGGGCACGTAGCAGGCGACGGAATCGATCGGGGTCCAGCGCTCGCCGGCGAAGACCCCCGGCTGCATCTCCTTCAGCCACATCTCCTGGGGCACCTGCGCCTCGTGGAAGCGGCGGATGTTGCCGGCGGCGTAGTCGATGGCCCGGATCACCGCCGGGTCGACCGTGTGGAAGGCGTCGTCGAAGTCGCTCTCCGGCGTCCGGATGGCATCGGCGCGGAGCGGCGCCTGGTCGAACTGGACGGCGAAACGCGCCAGGGCGGCGTCGCCCTCGGCGCGGACCGCGGCGATGATCGGGCGGACCCGCTCGACGAAGGTCGAGAGATCCTCCTCGGAGCGGACCAGCAGCCGGGCCCGGTCGGGCGCGGCGAGCTGCGAGAGATCGTGGAGGGCGATGGCGCGGGTCATGCCGGGTTTCCGAGGGGGCAAGGGATGGGACGGGGCCCCCGTTTAGGCGGAAATCCGCCGGAAGGCAACACGGCGGCACGGCCGCCCGCAACTTGTATATACAAGTTAAGGCCGAGGGCCGAAATCGGCCGGACCCGACCCAGGTGGGATACAGCCCTGGCGGCGCCGGCGCAGGAACCCAAGGCCCGCCAGTTCCGGATTATTCGCCGAATCCGATGCGCCCTCAGAGCATGGCGACCAGGAAGATCCGGCGGAACGGCATGAGCGTGCGCCCGTCGGGCTGCGCCGGATAGGCGTCGGCGATCCGTCCCGCATAGGCGGCGAGAAAGGCCGAGCGCTCCGGCTCGTCCAGCGCATCGAGATAGGGGCGGAGGGCAGTGCCCCGGGTCCATTCGACGACCGGGTTCTCGCCCTCCAGGACATGGGCGTATTCGGTCTCCCAGATGTCCACCCGACGGGCGAGCGGCGCCAGGATCCGGTAATAGGCGGCGGCGGATTCGACCGAGCCGTAGACCGGGCGCAGCCCGGCCAAGCGGGCCTGCCAGGGCCCGTCGGCCGCGGCGGCGGCGATCAGCTGGTGGCTCGGCGCATCGCCGTTGCGGGGCATCTGCACGGCGAGCACGCCGCCCGGCGCCAGCTCTCCCATGAGGCGCGGCAGCAGCCGCGGATGGTCGTCGAGCCAATGCAGGGTGGCATTGGAGAACAGCAGATCGGCCGGGGTGGTCGGCGACCAGCGGGCGATGTCGGCCTGCAGCAGGATGAGGCCCGGCGCATCGGCACGGGCCTGCGCCAGCATCTCCGGCGAGGAATCGACGCCGGCCACGGCCGCGGCGGGCCAGCGCTCGGCGAGGAGCCGGGTGACGTTGCCCGGCCCGCAGCCCAGGTCGTAGACGACATGCGGATCGGCGAGCGGGATCTGCGCCATCAAGTCGAGGGCCGGACGCAGGCGATGGTCGGCGAATTTCAGATAGGTCTGCGGATCCCAGCTTGGCATGTCGTGCACCCCGTCGGAGTCGGCCCCAGCGGGACACCAAGGGCCCGCCGCGGCAAGTCTATATGATTCCCGAAGCCCAATAGTAGGTGGCGATGCCGGCCACGCCGGCATGCGGGGTCAGCTTGGATTGCAGACTAAAGTCGTGGAACAATATCTCCGTATCGAAATTTTCGGCGAAATGAATAACCCGGCAGATCCAGCCATCGCCTTTCGGCCGACGCAATCGCCGGCACGGGTCAATAAACGATCTTCTCCTTGGCGCCGCCACCGACGCGGTCGATTCGCTCCACGAACTCCACCTCGATGCGGGCGCCCGCGATGCCGAGATCGGCAAGGGCCTGCGCGGCGATCGCCGTCGCCTCTGCCTCGACCCGCGCGCGATCGGTGTCCGGGAAGAGTGCCAGGCGGATGCGGATGCCGTCGGCCAGGGCGCCGAACTGGTACTGGCGGATGCCCGCCACCCGCACCAGGTGGAACCAGAGCCGCGCGGCATGGACCTCGGCGACCGTGCCCGAGCCGGTCCTGAAGCGCAGGTTCTCCTCGGCCCGCCCGGCGACGCGCTCGATGCGCGCGAACGGCAGGCCGCAGGGACAGGCGCCGTCGGCCTGCGTGACCAGGTCGGAGAATTCGTAGCGGATGACCGGCAGGGTGTCGTTGAACAGCACCGTCGCGAGCATCCGGGCGCCCTGGACGCCGGGCGGTACCGGGCGGTTCTCCGCATCGACCACCTCGAGGACGACCAGGTCCTCGGCGATATGCATGCCGGTGCGATGCATGCATTCGACTGCCATGATGCCGGTCTCGGTGGCGGTATAGCCGTCCGCAATCGGGGCGTTCCAGACCTCGCGGACGAGGTCCCTCACGTCCGGAGCCAGGGCTTCCGCCGAGGAGCGGAACAGCCTCGGGGCAATCCGCAGCCGCCCCGCCCGCTGCTCCTCGGCCAGCCGGCGGATCAGCGACGGATAGGTATTGAGATAGTCCGGCCGGTAGGCGTTGAGCCCGGCGACGATCTCCTCGATCGGCGTGGTCACGAACAGGGTCGGTGCGCCCGGGCGCAGCGCGCGGAACTCGGCATGGAAGCGATAGCTCAGATGCACCGGCGACGGCGCGCCGATGCCGAGGCCGCGCATGTCGGGTGTGACGCCCAGCACGCGCTGCATGCGCATCTGGTTGGCGGCGGTCACGCTCCAGGCATGCGGATCGTAGACGAAGAGACCGCGCTGGCCGGTCGAGCCGCCGGTGGCGATGCAGCGATAGGCGTCGAGCAGCAGCTCACCGCAGTCGTCGCCGTCGACATGCCGCTCGACCAGGCCGCGCGTCAGCCGGGGATCGGTGACGATCCGGTCGAACTCCGCCATCAGCATGGTCTTGTTCAGGGTCGGGAATTCGGCGAGCGGCCGGTCGCGCGCCACCAGGTCGCCGATGGTCTCGCGGTAATAGGGCGACCGGGTCGCCGCCCGCCGCAGGAACGCCGTCAGCTGCGCCTGCCGGTGCGCGAGCAGCCTTTCGCGCGGCCAAGTGCCGTGCTCGATCAGCTCGGCGGCCAAGCGGCCGGCGAGTGCCGGGTCGACTGTGGGAATGCGCGATTGTCGCGACGCGTCGCCCATGCCGCTCCCCCGAGGCTGGCAAGCAGGTCGAAATCATACCGCAACCGCGGGCGCAGCGACTCTCCCATTTTGCGAAGAAGGCCGGCCGGCAGGGAAGATGTCAGTGGCCAGCGAGGAACGGTAGGCCGGCGAGGCCGTTGGTGACGATCTGCACGCCGAGGCAGAGCAGGATGAAGGCCGAGAGGCGCATGAAGATATCGGTTCCGGTTTCGCCGAGGACGCGCAGCACGCTGGTGGCAAAGCGATAGCTCAGATAGATCGTCACGGTGACCGCGAAGGCTGCCAGCAGGCCGCCGGCGGCGGACCAGAACAGATGCGTGGTCCCGGCGCCGCGCGTGCCGAGGGTGATCGCCACCGAGATCGTCCCCGGCCCCACGGTCAGCGGCATGGTCAGCGGGAAGAACGCCCGGCGCATGATGGTCTCGTCGCTGCCCGACGACTGCTGCTCGCGTTCGCGCGCGTCGTGGCCCTGCTGCAGCATGCGCCAGCCGGCGGTCATCACGACCAGGCCGCCGGCGATCTGCACCGCGGTGATGGTGAGGCCGAAGAAGGCCAGGATATGCGAGCCGATGAACAGGGAGACCGCCATCAGCACGAAGCCGCCGATCGCAATCTGCCAGGCCAGCTGCGCCCGGGTCGCCGGCGTCGCAGCCGAGGTCAGGCGCAGGAAGATCGGTGCCATTCCCAGCGGGTTGACGATCGGGAACAGGCCGATGAAGACGGTGAGGAAGCTGGCAATGAGTTCGGTCATTGGGCCTCGCGGACGCCGGCCTGCGGACTCCGCCAGCGATGCGCGAGCCTAGACATTCGGAGGCCGCCGGGCAATCCCGCGGGTTCGAAGCCTCAGCTGAGCGCCCCGGTGAGCGCCCCGGCGAGCGCCCCGGTCAGATAGAGGGCGACGCGCAGCCCGCCATGGGACACCGGCCCGATCGGGGCCGCGAAGGGCAGCCCGGTTGCCGCGGCCAGCGCGGGCTCGTTGGTCATCACCCCGACCCGCCAGCCCTGGAAGCGCGCCAGAAGAGTCTGGCCGAGCTCGCGGTAGAGAGACAGCAGGGGTTTCCGGTCGCCGATCCTGACCCCGTAGGGCGGGTTGACGATCACCAGGCCGGGCGGTCCCGCCGGCGCCGCCAGTTCGTCGATCGCCTGCTGCTCAAACCGGGTCAGGGCGGCGACGCCGGCACGCGCGGCATTGTCGCGGCTCATCCGAATCGCGCCCGCATCGAGATCGGTACCGTAGAACCGGATACCGGCCGCCGCGGCCGCGGCTGCGGCGCTGCTGCCGGCCGCGGCCCGGGCGTCGCCCCGGGCATCGCGCAGCCGCTGCCAGGCGGCGGCGTCGAAGCTTGCGAGGCGCTCGAAGGCAAAATGCCGCGACCGGCCGGGCAGCAGCCCGGCGGCGATCTCCGCCGCCTCGATCACGAAGGTGCCCGATCCGCACATCGGGTCGAACACCGGCTCGGCGCCGGCATAGCCGCATTGACGCAGGAACAGCGCGGCCAGGGTCTCGCGCATCGGCGCCTTGCTGACCGCTTCCTTGTGGCCGCGCTTGTGCAGCGAGTCACCCGAGGTATCGACGCTGATCGTGCACAGGTCGTCGTCGATGCGCGCCTTGATGCAGATTTCGGCATCGGGGGAGATTTCCGCGCCGAGGGTATCGCGGATCGCCTTCTCGATCCGCTGCGCAGCCGCGCCCTGATGGTAGATGCGGGAGGCCTTGCAGGACGCCTCGACGCGAACCGGAGCGTCCCGAAGCAGGGTCTCGCCCCAGGCCACCTTGCGCGCGCGCTTGTCGAGCTGGGCGAGATGCAGGGCCCGGAAGGCCGCGATGCGCGCCAGGACCCGTGTCGCCCCACGGATCTCCAGGTTGGCCCGCCAGACCTCGGGCCAGCCGCCCTTCACGGTCACGCCGCCCTTGACCGCGACCGGGGCGTCGAAGCCCTTCTCGCGCACCTCCGCGCAAAGCGCCGATTCGAGACCCGGGGCGGTCACCATGAAGATCTCGAACGCGCCAGCTGTATCCATGGCGCATTCATATCCGACGAACCGCCGGGCTTCGACAGCTATCTCGGCGCCCCGGGGCGGGGTTAGCGGCTGCCGGCGGGCGAATTAACGAATTCCGGCGCCGGCTGCGTCCAGTCCGCCCGGCCGGGGAGGCCCGGCGCTTTGAGGGTTTTTGAGGGGTGTCGCGGCTTTCCCCGCGAAAATGGCGAAAGCGGGGAAAGCCGGACAAGAAGAAGGCCGCCGTGGGGAAAGGACGGCGGCCACCCAGCTTTGGGATCCCGGTGGCCCGGGATTGGAGCGACGCTGGGGAAAAGTCTAGGGATTGCCTCTCTTATTTATTGGGGAAACTGATGGCCTCCTTGTTGTTGCGCGGGGTGGACAGGAACGCTGGATCGAAGCTGGCTTCGGGCTCCGATCAGGCACCTCGTTGCACCTGAGCGGCGTCGCGTTTTCAATGATCAAGAAGTACCAACTGCGCGCCGATTCGGCTTGCATCAATGCTGTGACAAAGCTGTGATTCGCGCCTGGCGGCGCGGCGGCGGTCAGCTGTGCTTGTCGGCCAGCGGGAGTTTCACGGAGACCCGCAGGCCGCCTTCGCTGCGGTTCTCGGCGGTGATCGTGCCGCCGAGCAGCTCGACGTTGCGCCGAACGATGGCGAGGCCGATGCCGAAATGCGAATCCCCGGATTCGCCGGTGCCGTTCGGCCGATAGGAAAAATGCCGCTCGAATATGTGATTGATTATATCCTTCGGCACGCCGGGCCCCTGGTCGTCGATCACCATCTCGGCCCGGCGGTTCGCCTTGGACAGCTTGATGCGCACCACGCCGCCGGGCGGCGAGAAGCTGACGGCATTGTCGAGCAGGTTCTCCAGCACGGTTTCCAGGGCCTCTTCCGAGGCGCCGACGCGGATGCCGTCGGCCGCCTCGGCCACCACGGCGACGCGGTTGCCGGAATGGGCATCGTTGAAGGCGCGGGCGGTGTTGCGCACCAGGCTGGAGAGATCGATGAACTGCACCGGCTCGTCGAGGAGCTCGGCGATCGCCTCGTCGACCCGGCGCGCCGCGGAAATCAGGGCTTCCAGCCGATCCAGGGAGCGTTCGATCACGGTGACGGCCTTGGCGGAGAGCGGGTCGCTGGCGGTGCGCCGCAACGGCTCCAGCGACTGGGAGATCGCCGCGATCGGCGCCTTGAAGGCATGGGCATTCTCCTCGGCTGCCTCGCGGATGGTGCGGGCGGAGGCGTCCAGGGTCTGCACCATGCGGTCGAATTCCACCGCCACCGGCTTCAGCTCCGGCACCGGCGAGGCGGCGGCGAAGGAGACGCGGCGCGGCACACCGGCGGAGACGCCGCGCGCCGTCTGGCTGCGGCGGATGCGGCGGGCGAGATCGGCGAAGCGGCGCAGGCTGAGGCTGACGGCGATGGCGGAGGCCAGGATCAGCAATGCCATGAAGACGTAGAAGCCGCCGGCCCAGCGGACCTCGGGGGCGTCGGCAAAGGGCCGGGTCAGGCTGTCGCCGGCGAGATCGCTGGCGGCATAGGAGGTGATCACCGCCCAGCAGCCGGCATCGGTGTGGAACGGCGTGATCGAGGTCAGCAGTTCCTGCTCGCCCGAGGGGTTGGTGAAACGGTCGGCCAGCGGGCGATTGCCGGCGCAGCTCTCCTCGAGCTTGGGAAGCACGCCGGACTGCAGCAGGCGGTCGCGTTCCTGGGTCAGGTATTCCGCCCCGACCTGGGGACTGGCGGCAACGTAGTAGAAGCCCTGGTCCTCGGAGGCCGGGCGCAGCAGCAGCTTGATCCGCAGCTCGCCCTGGGCGAAACGCTCGACCCATTGCCCCGCCTCCACCACGGCCCGGGGGCCGGCGGCGGTCAACGTGGCTTCCAGGCTCTGGGCGACCAGGCGGCCCTGGATCTGCAGGTTGCGGACCAGGAGCTGCTGGCGCTGGGCGTCGACCTCGGCGAAGCGGCCATAGAGCATGGCCGGCACCACCAGGAAGACGACGCCCAGCAGCAGCAGCTTCAGCGTGACCGAGCCGCCGACCAGCTTGAGCAGCCTGTCCATGACCCCCGTCATCGGCCCCGATCACCCCTCCGGTTTAACGAATGGCATCGACTATTAGCATCGATCCGCGCGGTCAGCCATTGGCGGCGCCGCCCCGCCGCCCGCCGGCCGAGGTATCGGCGCCCTGGGGCGAGACGCCGCCCGGGGCCTCCGAATCCTGCCAGCGGTAGCCGAAACCGGGATAATTCACGATGGCGGCGAACCCCGGATCGATGTCGTTGAATTTCTGGCGGATACGCTTCACCAGGGCGCGGACATTGGCCCGGTAGCCCTCCGGCCCGGCCCCGGCCATGAAGTTCTCGCCGCGCATGGCATCGTAGATCTCCCGATAGCCGATATCGCGACCGGCACGGGCCAGCAGCTCGACGGTGCGGAACTCGCTCAAGGTTAGCTCGACCGGCTTTCCCAGCCACTGCACGCGGTGCGAAGCGGCGTCGAGCTCGAGCCCGCCGACCCTCAAGGACGTGCCGCCCTCGCCGGTCACGGCGCCGGCACCGCTGCGCTGGCCGGCGAGGACCAGTTCCACCCGGCGCATCAGGACGGTGAAGCTGCGGGTCTTGCCGACGAAATCCGCAGCGCCCTCGTTCAGGGCCGTTTCTTCATAGATGACGTCGTCCAGGGAGGTCAGGAAGAGTGCCGGCGAGACGACGCCGTTGGCCCGCAGCTTGCGGAGGAGCTCGATGCCGGTCATGCCGGGCATCTTCCAATCGAGGATCATCAGGTCGGGCGGCGTCTCGCGTTTGACGATCGCCTCGAAAGCCGGCGGCGCCGCGGCATAGTCGACAACGTTATAGCCGGCCGCGCCGAGATTGCCGACGAGCATCGGCCGGAACAATTCGTCGTCATCGACGACGACGATATCGAGTTTGCCGTCAGTACCCATGTCAGACGCCTCTGAACTGTGCGTAGCAGCGGTCGGCAGCCTCGGCATCCGGGGCATCCGCCTTCAGGTCGTAGCTGAGCACGCGCCGCGTATTGCTCTGGACGTCGAGAAAGAAGAAGACGTCGAGCGCGCAGCCCGGCGCCCGGTAGGACCAGATCATCGCTGAGCCGTCGTTTCGCGTCGTTGCCGGCGCACCGATCATGCTGCTGACGGCGCTTTCGTCCCGCCCGACCAGGTCATTTGGATGCCGCGACGGCGCCGCCTCGCGCGGCAGTTCCACCTCGGGCTCGACGGGCTTGCTGGCGGTCTGCTTCGCCTTGGGCTTCACCGTCTTCTCGCTGGTCTCGGTCTTCAGCACGTCGTTCGCCTTCGGCGCCGTGGCATTGGTCTCCTTGCCGACTTCCTTGGCAGCGACCGGCAATGTCGTCGGGGCCCTGCCCTTCTCCCAGGGGAAATAGATCGTGCCGCAGCCACCCAGGCCAAGGCACAGCAAGGCGGCGAACACCAGCCGCTCGGATTTTCCCAAGCTCCAACGCATCGATCAACCAGTCCCCGTACTCAAACGTTACCTACCGAGCTATCAGGAAATTACCGCCGGGTCATCCCTCATCAGCCGGCGTTTTGCCTGTATTCCCCGAGCACCGCGCAGCCGTACACAATGAGGTACATTTCCAAGTGAGTTCCTACCCGACAACCGGCTCGGACGAACCTCGCCGTGCCTTGCACAGCAATGCCTTAGCAAGATCCGGGCTAGAATTCCGGCTCCTGTGCTGCCACGGCCGCTGACGATAAATTGATAGGGCCGAGATAAGAATGAAATTGGGTCTGATCCAAATGGGCATCGCCGGCGGCAGGAGGCTGGAACCGTTCTACTGCGTTCCGCGTCCCCATCAACAGTTTCTGGCGCCGATTGTTCCCGTAAATTTCCGGACCCGGACCGTCTTGTAGCGATAGCGCAGGACCTAGGTGATATATTTCAGGATATATGAATATATACCTTTTCCGCCCTTACGGCAAGATCCCGCTTTTTTCTGCGAAATAGCGAGTCGGGGGTGAACCGGGGGATGAACCGCAAGCCGAAGCGGCGTATACGCTTAACCCCCAATTAACCAAATCGCTTCTAGGATTGAACACGATTCGGGGGAGTTGGATCGATGAGCCAAGTTTGGGACGTTTCCGTCCTGGTAGACGATACGGGTCGGATCCTGGAGGCACGGGGTCAGGCGAATCTGCATTTCGGCAAGGACGGCCAGAGCATGGTCGGCCGCCAGATCAGCAATTTCATCGCCGAAGCGGACCGGGCGCATTTCAGCCGCTTTTTCCGGCTGCTGGGCAATACCCACAAGGCGCCCGGCTGCCTGGTCCATCTCAACTCGCCAACCTATGGCGACCGCAACTACGTGATGCAGTCGGAAG
Source organism: uncultured Rhodospirillaceae bacterium (assembly GCA_964551505.1). Lineage (GTDB taxonomy): Bacteria > Pseudomonadota > Alphaproteobacteria > Dongiales > Dongiaceae > Dongia. Next base: position 13,407 of record CAZKDH010000052.1, on the reverse strand, counting down.
CCGGACAGGCGCCGAACACCTTCTGGCTGCTGTTCGCCGTCGGCGGCACCCTCTCCACCGCCCAGCCGATCGGCGATATTGAAACCCCGGCCACCTTCGCCGACAACGAGCGGCTGCTGCGGCTCATCGAGCTTGCCGCCACCGAAGGCGGCGCCACGCTCGACCTGACCGTCATCGCCATCGCCGCCTTGCGCGATCGGCGCCGGCTGCGCAAGCTCTCCTCCGAGCAGGCGGATTCGCTGGAATCCGCCCTGGAGAACGCCATCCTCGAAGGCGCCCAGGACGGCATCGCGGGCAAGTCGGGTGCCGGCGAGTACAGCTTCCTGCAGGGCCCCTCGACCAAGGCCGAGGATGTCGCTTCCAACATCATCAACGTCGCCGACCGTTTCGGCGTCAAGGAAGAGGATCTCGGCGTCGCCTCCACCACCGTCCAGGTCAAGGCCGGCGCCACGGTCACGGAACTCCGCGCCGCAATCGCCAATGCCGTGCAATATGTCCGCGAGGACATGGAGGACTTCGACCGCAACTCCTCCACCAGCGACAAGATGAAAGTCATCGCCCTGGGCGCGATAGCCGCCGTCCTTGGCGCCGCGATCGGCACGGTCCTCGCCTTCATGTAAGGGCGGCCCGATCCCGGGTCAGAACCCGCCGCGCAAACCGCCTTCCAGACGATCCATCGCCATCGACAGCCGCTCGGCACCCTGGGCGAAGCAGAGGCGGATCCAACCCTCGCTTTCCGGGCCGAAGGCAATGCCGGGCGCCACGCCGACCCGCGCCTCGCGCACCAGCTTGCGCGCGAATTCGAGGCTGTCGGTCAGACCCTCCACCCGGAAGAATGCATAGAAGGCCGCCTCGGGGGGAGCGTAGGCGACATTGTTGAGGCGCGTCAGGCGCTCGCCGACGATGTCGCGGCCGCGCCGGCAGTGATCGACGAAGGCTGCCACATGCGCCTCGCCCTTCTCCACCGCCTCGATGGCGCCGTATTGGGCGAATTCCGCGGCACCGCTGGTGGTGTATTCCACCAGATTGGCGAGCACCGGCTCCAGGGCAGGCGGCGCCGTCAGCCAGCCCAGACGCCAGCCGGTCATCGCCCAGGTCTTCGAAAAACTGTTCACCTGGATCAGCGGATCGTCCGGCTGGGCGACTTCAAGGAAGGACGGCGCCAGCGGCCGGTCATAAACAATGCGGTTGTAGACCTCGTCGGCGATCACCCAGATCCGGCGCTTGCGGGCAAAATCGAGTATTGCCTGTTGCTGCTCGCGCGGGCAGACCCAGCCGGTGGGGTTTGACGGCGAATTGATAAAGATCGCCCGGGTCTTGCCGTCACAGGCCGCGAACAGGCGGTCGAGATCGAGATGCCAGCGCCCCGACGCATCCGGCGACAGGGCGACCTGGCGCACCTCGCTCTTCATGATCCGCAGGATCGCTTCCGCATTCGGCCAGAGCGGCGTCACCAACACCGAATTCTCGCCCGGACCGCAGATCACCTGCACGGCGATCATGAGTGCCGCCATGCCCGAGGCCGTTATGGTGAGCCGGTTCTCGGCGATCTCGCGACCGTAAAGCCTGGTCGAATACCGGCTCAGGGCCTGGCGCAAGGCCGGGACACCCGACTTGTCGGGATAGAAGGTGCGCCCGGCGCGCAGGGCGGCAACGGCGGCCTCGCGGATCGGCTCTGCCGTCACCACATCGGATTCCCCGTACCAGAGCGGAATGACGTCGTCGAAATTCGCCGCGTAGGTAGCGACCCCGACGATCTTCTGCAGCGGCAGATCGACGATCTCGCGACGCAGCGGCGGCAGTTGGTCGAGACCTGTCACGAGACCCTCACTCCTCTTCAAACATGGCCGGATTTGCGCAAGAAGGCGACCACCGCCTCGGCTTCCGCGGCCGGATCGATGTCGACCGTCTTGAGCGTCAGTTCCGGGGCCTCCGGAACCTCGTAGGGGCTGTCGACGCCGGTAAAATTGCGGATCTCTCCGGCCCGTGCCTTCTTGTAGAGGCCCTTTGGATCGCGCGCCATACAGACTTCGATCGGCGTATCGACAAAGATCTCGATGAATTCGCCGGGCGCCAGCATCTCACGCGCCATGCGCCGCTCCGAGCGGAACGGCGAGATGAAAGATACCAACACGATGAGGCCGGCATCGGCAAAGAGCTTGGCGACCTCGGCAACGCGCCGGATGTTCTCGACCCGGTCCGCATCGGTGAAGCCGAGGTCGCGATTGAGCCCATGGCGGACATTGTCGCCGTCCAGCAGATAGGTGTGCTTGCCCTGGGCATGCAGGGTCCGCTCGACGAGATTGGCGATCGTCGACTTGCCGGAACCGGAAAGGCCGGTGAACCAGACCACGGCCGGACGCTGGCCCTTGATGCCGGCCCGCGCCGCCTTGTTCACATCGAGCGCCTGCCAATGCACGTTGGTGGCACGCCGCAGGCCAAAATCGATCATACCCGCTCCCACCGTCGCATTGGTGAAGCGGTCGATCATGATGAAGCCTCCGGTATCGCGATTGTCGCGATAGGCGTCGAAGGCTATGGGCTCGGCGGTCGAGAGGTTGACATAGCCGACTTCGTTGAGATGAAGGGTCTTTGCCGCCGTGTGCGACAGATTGTTGATGTCGACCTTGTGCTTGAGCTCGGTGATCTGTGCCGGAACCGTCTTGGTGCCGATCTTGATCAGGTTCTGGCGGCCGGGGAGCATCTCCTCCTCCGCCACCCAGAGCAGGTGCGCGGCAAACTGGTCGCTGACCTCGGGCCGTGCGCCCGGCGCGCAGAGCAAGTCGCCCCGCGAGATGTCGATTTCGTCAGCCAATGTCAGCGTCACGGAATCGCCGGCGACCGCCTCGGGGAGATCGCCGCCCATGGCGACGATGCGGGCCACCGTCGAACTGCGGCCGGAGCGCGCGACGGCGACCGGATCGCCGGTCCGGATCCGCCCGCCAGCCAGGGTTCCGGCAAAGCCGCGGAAATCGAGGTTCGGGCGGTTCACCCACTGCACCGGCAAGCGGAAGGGCTTGTCGGCAAGAGCGGTGTCAACATCGACCGATTCCAGGTGCGCCAGCAACATCGGGCCCTTGTACCAGGGCGTATGGGCGCTGGGAGCGATCACGTTGTCGCCGAAACGCGCGGAGATCGGTATCGGCACCAGCGTAACAAAGCCCAGAGGCGCCGCGAAGGCGGTGAAGTCCGCGACGATGGCGTCGAAGATTTCACGCGAATAGGCGACCAGATCAAACTTGTTGATCGCCAGGATGACATGCCGAATGCCAAGCAGGGACGCGATATAGGCGTGACGCCGGGTCTGCGTCAGGACGCCCTTGCGCGCGTCGATGAGGATGACGGCGAGTTCGGAATTCGAGGCGCCGGTCGCCATGTTGCGGGTGTACTGCTCGTGGCCGGGCGTATCGGCGACGATGAACTTGCGCTTGTCGGTGGCAAAGAAGCGGTAGGCGACGTCGATGGTGATGCCCTGCTCGCGCTCCGCCTCCAGCCCGTCGACCAGCAGCGCGAAATCAATGTCGTCGCCGGTGGTGCCGTGCTTGCGGGAATCCTTCTCCAGCGTCGCCAGCTGGTCCTCGAACAGCAGCTTGGTGTCGAACAGCAGCCGTCCGATCAATGTCGACTTGCCGTCGTCGACGCTACCGCAGGTCATGAACCGCAGCAGGCTCTTCTTCTCCTGCGCCGCCAGGAATGCCCGCAGCTCCGCCAGGGATCCGCTCATCAGAAATACCCCTCGCGCTTCTTCTTCTCCATCGACGATTTCTCGTCGTGATCGATCATCCGCCCCTGCCGCTCCGACGTTCGGGCGGTGAACATCTCGGTGACGATGTCCTCCAATGTCGCCGCACTGGATTCGATGGCGCCGGTCAGGGGATAGCAGCCGAGCGTCCGGAAACGCACCAGGCGCTGCTCGACCGTCTCGCCGGGACGCAGCTTCATGCGATCGTCGTCGACCATGATCAGCCCGCCGTCGCGCGCCACCACCGGGCGGTGTTTCGCGAAATACAGCGGCACGATCGGGATGTTCTCCATCATGATGTACTGCCAGATGTCGAGCTCCGTCCAGTTCGACAGCGGGAAGACGCGGATCGATTCGCCCTGGTTTACGCGGGTGTTGTAGATCCGCCAGAGCTCCGGCCGCTGGTTCTTCGGATCCCAGGCATGGGCCTTCGACCGGAACGAGAAGATGCGCTCCTTGGCGCGGGATTTCTCCTCGTCGCGGCGGGCGCCGCCGAAGGCCGCGTCGAACTTCCATTTGTCGAGAGCCTGCTTCAGGCCCTCGGTCTTCATCACCTGCGTATGGACGGAGGAGCCGGAGTCGAACGGGTTGACCCCCCGCTTGACGCCTTCCTCGTTGACGTGGATCAGGAGATCGAGACCGAGACGGGCCGCCGTCTGGTCGCGAAAGGCGATCATCTCGCGGAACTTCCAGGTGGTATCGACATGCAGCAGCGGGAACGGCGGCTTCGAAGGGTGGAAGGCCTTCATCGCCAGATGCAGCATGACCGACGAATCCTTGCCGATCGAATAGAGCATCACCGGATTGCGGAACTCAGCGGCAACCTCCCGCATGATGTGGATGCTCTCCGCCTCCAGCCGGCGCAGGTGGGAGATGGCGATGTGACGGTCGGACAAGTTGCTGCCTTTCGAAAACTCAGGGCGGAAACCGCATATTTAGGGCGGCCGCGGCCGTGCGAGCCCTGCATTTGCCGCATAGGCGGCGGGCGGTCAAGGCCATCTTGGCCGCAGGCGCGGGATGTACAGGAATTCCCCGGGAAATGCCCCCGATCCGGGTGCGGACACGGGCCGCATGCCTGCCGCCGGGAAAGTCGGCGTCGGCCCCTTGCCACGCGCGGCTTGGCGCAAATGCGGGCGGCGGCGGTTCAGCCGGCGACAACCACGTCCACCGAGGCTGCCTCCAAGGCAGCGCGGAGGTCCGCCGGCGGCAGGGCATCGGTGATCAGGAGGTCGATCTCGTCGAGGGCGCAGATCCGCACCATCGATAGCCGGCCGAACTTGCTGGAATCGCAGAGCACGACGACTTGCGTCGCCCGCTCGATGTAGACGCGCTTGATTTCTGTATCCTCGAGCGAATAGTCGAAGAGGCCCTGATCCGTCACCCCGGAAATCCCCAGGAAGACCCGGTCCAGCCAATAGCGCTGCAATTGCTCGATGGCGATCGAGCCGTAGATCGACAGCTCCTTGCCGCGCAGCTGCCCGCCGGGCAGATAGCAATGCGCCGGGCCCTCCGCCAGCACGGTTGCCGCGCGGACATTGTTGGTGAAGATCTTGATGTCGGGCCGGCTCGCCAGGTGCCTGGCCGCCTGAAGGGTGGTGGTGCCAACATCGATCCCGATGGTCTCGCCGGGGCGGACGATTGCGGCGGCGGCGGCACCGATCCGCTCCTTGGCATCGGCGTTCCGCCGGCGCCGGGCATCGAACGTCGGCTCGTCGATATCATAGGCCTCGGCGGGGACGCCCTTGGCGGCAATCGCCCCGCCATGGGTGCGCAGCAGCAGCCCCTGGGCCTCGAGGCGGGTCAGGTCACGCCGGATCGTGATGTCGGAGACGCCGAGCTCGGCGGCGATATCGGCGACGCTGGCAAAGCCCCGCCGCTCGACGAACTCCCGCAGCAGACCCTCCCGAAGGGTGGCAGGCCTGCGTTCCGGCCGGCGGAGATCGTCTCCCGATGCCTCACCAATGTCTGGACGATCGCTCATGATGGCCTTGGTATGATCATTATCGATCATCCTAGCGACAATCCGGCCAAGCATCCATCAAATACGGTTGTAAAGCGTCATTTTCTGGTCAATAATGATCAAAATCGATCATAAATGATCAGACGCGGCGGAGGCTGCCGAGAAATGCTGGACGACCTCAAAGGCAAGCGCGCCATTGTCACGGGCGGCGCCACCGGCATCGGATTTGCCATTGCCGGCGTGTTTCACACGGCCGGCATGCGCGTCGCCATCGCCGATCTCGATGGTGCGGCCGCGGTCGCCGCGGCCCATCGCCTGGGCAGCCAGCATTTCGGCCTCGAGATCGACGTCAGGGACCGCGCGAAGGTCGCGGCGGCCTTCGCCGAGGTCGAGACCCGCTTCGGGGGCTATGACGTCCTCGCGGCCAATGCCGGCGTCTCCTCGATGAAGCTGGTGGTCGATCTCGACGAGAGCGACTGGGACTTCAATTTCGACGTCAATGCCAAGGGGGTCTTCTTCACCAACCAGGCGGCGGTGCGCCACTTCATCGCCCACGGTCGCAAGGGCGTCATCGTCAACACCGCCTCGCTGGCGGGCAAGTGGGGCGCGCCCTGGCTGGCGCACTATTCCGCCAGCAAGTTCGCGGTGGTCGGCTTCACCCAGGCGCTGGCGCGGGAAGTCGCCGGGCACGGCATCCGGGTGAATTGCGTCTGCCCGGGCTTCGTGCGGACCGGCATGCAGTCGCGGGAAGTCCAGTGGGAGGCGCAGATCCGCAACATGACTCCGGAAGCCGTGGTCGCCGACTACGTCAACCAGACGCCCCTGGGCCGGCTGGAGGAGCCGGAGGATGTCGCCAAGACCGTGCTGTTCCTGGCCAGCGACCTCGCGGGCTTCCTCACCGGGGAAGCGCTCAACGTCACCGGCGGCGTTCGGATGGATTGAGGCACGATCGTGAAAGCGCGCCTGACCGCGGTATTCCCCCATGTCGTCCTGACTGGCTTCTCGCTGTGCATTCTGCTGCCCCTGGTCTGGGTCTTTCGCGTCAGCCTCACCGACAAGCTGACCGCCTACAAGATCCCGCCGGAAGTGGGCCGCCTCGGGCTGGAGAACTACGTAGAGATCTTTTCGGCCTATCCCTTCGAACGCTGGTTCCTGAACAGCCTAGTGGTGGCATTGGTATCGACCGCCATCTCGCTGCCGCTGGCGACCGCCCTTGCCTACGCCTTCGCCAGGTTCAATACCGGCGGCCTCTTCCTGCGGCTCGGCGTGCTGGCGAGCCAGATGCTGCCGCCCATCATCCTGGTCCTGCCGCTCTTCACCCTGTTTGCCATGAGCGGGCTGATGCAGACCCGAACCGGCCTGGTACTGGCCCATCTCACCATCAGCCTGCCCTTCCTGTCCTGGATGCTGGTCTCGTTCTTCGAGGGCGACACCGTGAGCCTGGAGGAAGCCGCCCGCATCGACGGCGCCACGCGGTGGCAGGCCTTCATCAGGATCGCCGTGCCGGTGGCGGCTCCCGGCATCCTCGCCGCCGGGCTGCTCGGCTTCATCCTGAGCTGGAACGAGTTTCTCTTCGCCCTGGTCCTGAGCGGCGCCGACACCCAGACCCTGCCCATCGGACTTGCCAGCATGGAGACCCATGCCGGCGTCGAGATCGCGCCATTGGCCGCAGCGACCGTGGTCTCGCTGCTGCCGATCTTCGCCTTGCTGCCGTTCCTGCGGAAATACCTGATCAAAGGCCTGTCGCTTGGTGCCCTGAAGTGACGGGTCGCAGTTTTCAATCCGGGGTCAATATGAGGGAGGTTGGACGATGATCAAGAAACTGCTTCTGGGCTCGGCAATGGCCGTGACCTTCGCCGGCACCGCCGCCGCCGAAACCGTGAACATCCTGATGGAAGGCGTTCCCGACACCGAATTCGTCAAGCAGCTGGTGCCGGAATTCACCAAGGAAACCGGCATCGACGTCAATCTGGAAGTCGTCAACTACGCCGAGATGCACACCAAGCTGGTGCCCCAGCTGGTCGCCCCAAAGGGCAGCTATTCGGTGATCGTCGTCGATTTCTACTGGGTCGGCGAATTCACCAAGGCCGGCTGGCTGCAGCCCCTCGACGAGCGGATCAAGGCCGACAACATCGATACCTCGGTCTATATCCCGGCCCTGATGGACCTGGTCGGCAAGGTCGACGGCACCACCTACATGCTGCCGTTCTACAACTACGCCATGGGCCTGACCTATCGCACCGACCTGCTGGCCGACGCCAAGAACCAGGCAGACTTCAAGGCGAAATACGGCATCGAGCTGCGCAAGCCGGAAACCTGGGACGAATACCTGAAGCAGGTCGAGTTCTTCACCAAGGACGGCATGTACGGCGTGGTGAACCAGGGCCTGCGGCCGGATCCGATCGCCATGGAGTGGTCGAACTACCTCTTCGCCAATGGCGGCGAGTATCACGATGCCGACTGGCATGCGACGCTCAACAACGAGATGGGTGTGAAGGCGCTGGAGCAGTACACCAACAACATCAACAAGTACGGCCCCGTCGGCTCGGCCAGCTTCAGCTTCGACGAGGCCTTCAACGTCATGGCCCAGGGCAAGGCCTACAGCTACATCACCTACAACTTCTTCCGCACCGCCTATGACGACCCCAGCAAGTCGGCCGTGGTCGGCAAGGTCGAGATCATGCCGGTCCCGGGCGTCACCGCCGACAAGGGCGGCAGCCTGAACGGCGCCTGGGGCTGGGCCATTCCGAAGTCGAGCCCGAATTCGGAAGACGCCTGGAAGTTCATCAAGTGGGTGGAATCCAAGGAGACGACCAAGAAGCGGGCCCTGGCCGGCGGATCACCGACCCGCACCGACGTCTTCGACGATGCGGACCTGAATGCGAAGTACCCCTACTACCCGGCCCTGAAGCAGATGCTGCTCACCAGCCACAACTTCCCGGTCTTCACCTACACGCCGCAGCTGGTCGAGATCCTCGGCCGCGAGCTGAGCCTGGCGGTGGCCGGCGAGAAGAAGCCGGCGGATGCCCTGGCGACAATCGAGGCCGAGATGACCGAGCTTGCCAAGAAGGACGGCAAGCTGAAGTAGCGGGTAACGACGGGAAGAGGGCGGCTACAGTGACGATGGCTGGGGCAACCAGGGCGACGGTCGCGGATCGGCGGAACCGCCGCTTCGGCCGGACCCTGGCTGCGCCCAGCCTGACCGTCCTCTTCCTGATCGTGCTGTTTCCGGTGCTTTCGGCCCTGTTCACCAGCCTGCATGACTACACGCTGATCGCGCCCAATTTCGATACCTTCACCGGACTTGCGAACTTCAGGTCGGCGCTGGAGGATTCCGAGTTCCGCCACACCATCTGGCTGACCAGCCGCTTCGTCGTCGGCGTCGTTCTGCTGGAATTCGTCATCGGCTTTGCCGTCGCGCTGATGCTCAACAAGGTCGAGCGCTTCAAGCCGGTCTATTATGCGATCCTGCTCTGCCCGCTGCTGATGAACCCGGTCATCGTCGGCTTGATCTGGCGGATGTTCCTGCACCCCAATCTGGGGATCGTGAACTATCTCCTGAGCACCATCGGGATCAGCCCGGTGAACTGGCTGGGCGACACCAAGATCGCCATCTGGACGATCATCCTGGTCGACATCTGGCACCAGGTCTCGTTCATGATCGTGCTGCTGCTGGCCGGCCTCTCCGCATTGCCGAAGGAACCCTATGAGGCCGCGCGCGTCGACGGCGCATCGGCAATCCAGAGCTTCATCCACATCACCCTGCCGTTGATGCGGCCGGTGATCATCGTGACCCTGCTGATCCGCCTGATCTTCGCGGTCAAGACCTATGACCTCATCTACATCATGACCCGTGGCGGCCCCGGAACGGCGACGGATCTCGTCAGCTACTTCATCTACCGCACGGCGTTTGTCAGCCTTAACATCGGCGAGGCATCGGCGATGTCGATCATTCTGCTGACGGCAATCCTGGCATTGACGGCCTATCTTTACCGCTACATGCGATCGATCTACTGAGGACGGAATGAATGGCCGGCATTGAGCTCAAGAACGTCAGCAAGATCTATGCGAATAACGTCGTTGCGGTCGAGGATGTCAACCTCGACATCAAGGACGGCGAGTTCATGATTTTCCTGGGGCCATCAGGCTGCGGCAAGTCGACGACCCTGCGCATGGTGGCCGGTCTCGAATCGATCTCCAGAGGAGACATCCTGATCGATGGACAGAGGGTCAATGACATCGATCCTGCCGACCGCAATATTGCCATCGTGTTCCAGAACTATGCCCTCTATCCGCACATGACGGTCGCCGGAAATCTCGGCTTCGGACTTAAGCTGCGGGGCGTCGACCGCGCGGAGATCGCACGGCGGATCGCCGCGATTGCCGGCATGCTGGGGATCGAAACGCTGCTCGACCGAACGCCGGCACAGCTCTCCGGCGGCCAGCGCCAGCGCGTGGCCCTTGGCCGGGCGCTCGTGCGCGAGCCCAAGGCCTTCCTGCTCGACGAGCCGCTCTCCAATCTGGATGCCAAGCTGCGTGCGGCGATGCGCACGGAACTCATCAAGCTGCACCAGAAGGTTGGCACTACCATCATCCACGTGACGCATGACCAGGTCGAGGCGATGACCATGGGTCAGCGGATCTGCATCATGAAGGACGGCCACATCGTCCAGGTTGGCGCGCCGCTGGAGGTCTATCGGAACCCGGTGAATACCTTCGTTGCCGGCTTCCTTGCGAGCCCGCCGATGAACCTGGTGGAGGGGCGCCTGGACGCGTCGGGTGGGGGCAACCTGGAGGCCGTAATCGGATCGGCACGTTTGGCCGTACCGGCGAGCCTGCGGAATGGTTATTCCAGCCATTCCGGCCAGCGCGTCACCGTCGGACTGCGGCCCGAGGATTTCCATCTGGCCCCGGTCGGGCGGGATGCTGCCGCCGTCAGCCTGCAAACCGTGGCCGTGGAGCTTCTCGGGCCGGAGGTCATCCTCGTGGCGGAACTTGGCGGACGAGGCGGTCCCGAGATCATGGCGCGGATGCCGCGGGACTTCGTGGCGCGGCCTGGTGTCGACGTTACCCTCCATTACGACCTTTCGCAACTCCATGTCTTCGACGCGGCGACCGGCAATGTGCTCGACCGGCCTTTCGTCGGCACCCCTGCCGGCGCCTGAACCGAAATCAATCGTAGAGATCAGAACATGCTCAAGGAAACCTTCGGAAACGCCAAGCCCATCATCGCCATGATCCACCTGGCTCCGCTGCCGGGCTCTCCGCTCTACGACAGGAACGGAGGCATGCAGAAGATCATCGACCTCGCCGCTGCAGACATCGGCGCCCTGCAGGCCGGTGGTGTCGATGCGGTCATGTTCGGCAATGAGGGCGACCGTCCTTACCTCCTGAAGGCATCCCCGCAGTCGCTGGCCGCCATGTCCTTTGCGGTCGGCGAACTGAAGCGGCTGATCAAGGTTCCGTTCGGGGTCAATTATCTCTGGGACCCTGTCGCCACCGTCGGATTGGCCATTGCCAGCGGCGCCCGCTTCGCCCGCGAGATCTTCACCGGGGTCTACGATTCCGACATGGGCGTCTGGGCCCCCGATGCGGCGAGTGCCGTGCGGCTGCGCAGCGATTGCGGGCGGCAGGACCTGAAGCTGTTGTTCAACATCAATGCAGAATTCGCTTCCCCGATGGGCGATCGCCCGATTGCCTCCCGGGCAAGAAGCGCCGTCTTCTCGTCGTTGGCGGATGTCGTTCTGGTCTCGGGACCGATGACGGGGCAGGCGGTGGATGCGGCCAACCTGAAGATCGTCAAGGAGGCATTGCCAGACACGCCGGTATTCGCCAATACCGGCGTCAACATCGACAATGTCGCCGACATCCTGCGGGTCGGCGACGGCGCCGTGGTCGGGACCCATTTCAAGGTGGATGGCGATACCTGGAAGGCCGTGGATGCCACCCGCGTCAAGCGCTTCATGGACAAAGTCGGCAAGATCCGCTGAAATCCCCGGCGCTATGCGCTACCTGCTGGGGCTCGACATCGGCACGACGTCCACCATCGGCATCATCATCGATGATGCCGGCAAGACCCTTGCGCTCGAGAGCCGGCCGGTAACGCTCTATTCCGACCACCCCAACTGGTCCGAGGAAGATCCGGAGCAGTGGTGGCGGAACTGCGGCGAAATCTGCCGCGGGCTGCTGACGAAAAGCGGCGTTGATGCGGACCAGATCCGCGGCACTGGCGTTACCGGCATGCTGCCGACCGTCATTCTGCTGGATCGGGACGGCCTCCCCCTCCGCCGCAGCATCCAGCAGAACGACGCCAGGGCGACGCGCGAACTCGATGCCTTTCGCCTGGGCATGGATGAAGGCACTTTCCTCCGGCTTTCTGGAACCGGCTTCAGTCAGCAGCTGGTGGGGCCGAAACTGATGTGGCTTCGGGACAACGAGCCGCAACATTTTTCCCAGGAGCTGCAGGTCTGCGGCGCGTCGGACTACATCACCAGCAGGCTCTGCGGCAGCCTCCAGGTCGAGCACAACTGGGCATTGGAGGCCGGTTTCGTCGACATCTCGACCGGCGCCTATGACGACAGGCTGATCGGCCTTGCCGGCATCCCCGAGAGGCTGCTGCCCCCGATCGGGAGGAGTGAGGCCGTCGTCGGGGCCGTCACTCCAGCCGCCGCGGCACACACCGGCCTCAAGCTGGGCACGCCGGTGGTGGCCGGCTGCGCCGATCATGTCGCATCCGCCTTCATTTGCGGCGCATCGCAGGACGGGGACCTCGTCCTCAAATTCGGCGGCGCCGGCGACATCCTGTTGTCGTCGGAGCGTCCGGTCACCGATCGGCGGCTGTTCATCGACTACCACATCGTGCCTGGCCTCTTTTTCCCCAACGGCTGCATGGCGTCGAGCGGCAGCTTCCTGAACTGGATCGTCCGGAACTGGGCAGGCGGAGAGCAGGAGGCCGCCAAGGCAGCCGGCAAGTCCATCCATCAGTGGCTCGATGGCCGTGCTGCCGGTGTTTCGCCTGACAGCGGCGTCCTCTTTCTGCCCTATTTCCTCGGCGAGAAGACGCCTCTCAATGATCCCCACGCCCGTGGGACCCTGGTCGGCCTCGGCCTCAACCACGACATTTCCCACGTCTGGAGGGCTGCACTCGAGGGCGTGGTCTTCGGTTTTCGGCATCACGTCGAGACCTTCCTGGAATGCGGCTTGGCCGTCGGGAGGGTCTTTGCCGCAGATGGAGGTGCAGCCAGCGACCTCTGGCTGCAGATCGCAGCCGACACACTCGACCGGCCGGTCACCAGGATCGACCGGCATCCAGGATCGTCCTTGGGTGCCGCCTTTGTCGCAGGCATGGGGACGGGCGTCCTGAACGACTGGTCCGACATCGCGCGCTATGCTGCGCCGGGTCGGACCTTCGAACCCCGCGCAGACGCCGTCAGGGCACTGGATGCCAAATACCTGCTGTGGCGGGACGTCTATCGGCGGCTGCAGAGCCTGTATCCGGAACTTCCATCGGCGCAGTAGCCCTCGCCTCCTCGGCCACCGACGTTCCATAATGCATCGTGCCTTCGAGGGTGCACGATTGTCCGCGGCCGATTAAGCAGTAGCGACAGCAGCCGACCGCCTTTGCACCTGCAGAAAGAAGCTGCTTGCCTCCGTCGCAGATCCGCACACTGCAGCCACTCAAATTGACTGATGGTGGAGTGAGTTT
>CAZKDH010000051.1:0-13345 GCA_964551505.1 uncultured Rhodospirillaceae bacterium | reverse complement strand
TCACCGTGGTCGGGTTCGGCACCGCCATCAACGGCTTCTTCAAGCCGCAGTCGCTGAGCGATTCCACCCGGCAGCTTGGCGAGTTCTCCATCGTCGTCACCGGACTCACCGTCGTCATGCTGGGCGGCGGCATCGATCTTTCCGTCGGCTCGATCTTCGCCCTGGCGAATTTCGCCGCGGTCGCCAGCTTCTTCATCTTCGAGCAGCCGGTCTGGGTCGCCTTCGCGTCGGCATTGCTGACCGGCCTGGTCTGCGGCAGCATCAACGGCTATCTCATCGGCTACATGCGCCTGCGCGCCTTCCTGACCACCCTGGTCACCTTCATCATCGGCCGCGCGGTGTTCGACATCCTGGTGGTCGACTATGCCACCCAGATCCAGTCCTCGATGATGTCGTCGGATCTCTGGGATTTCATCGGCGACGGCACGGTCTACGGTTTCTCGATCAGCGTGTTGGCGGCCATGGTCATAGCGGTGATCGCCCATATCGCCATCACCCGCTCGCGGCCGGGCTGGCACATCCTGGCGGTCGGCGGGTCGCGCCGCTCGGCCTTCAATTCCGGGATCCGGGTGAAGCAGACGGTGTTCCTCACCTATGTCATCTCCGGCCTGTGCTGCGGCCTTGCCGGCTTCCTCATCGCCTGTCGCCTGAGCGGCGCCGGGCCGGGAACCGGCGCCGGGCTGGAGATCATGGCGTTGACTGCGGCCGTGGTCGGCGGCAACAGCCTCGGCGGCGGCCGCGGGTCGATCGCCAAGGGCATCATGGGCGCGATCATCGTGCTGGTGATGACCAACGGCCTCATCCGCCTCGGCTTCGGCACCGGCACCAACCAGATGGTGCTCGGCCTCATGCTGGGCGCGGCGGTGACCCTCGACATCCGCTGGCTGAAGAACCGCCACAAGGTGCTGGATGAGGTCTATGTGACGCCGATCCATCACCGGATGGGCGAGACCCAGTCGGCCCTGCCAGACTCCGGCACGCCCTATGCGCTGGATAACCGCCTGGCCCAGACCGAGTATATCGGGCTCGGCGAACTGGAGGGCCCGGAGGACGTCGCTCTCGACCGCGACGACAACCTCTATTGCGGCACCCGGCACGGCGAGATCATCCGGTTCTTTGCGCCCGACTACAAGCGCTCGGAGGTCTTCGCCCATACCGGCGGCTTCCCGCTCGGGCTGGCCTTCGACCGGGACGGCAACCTGATCTCCTGTGTCGGCGCCATGGGTCTCTACTCGATCTCCCGGTCGGGCGAGGTGACCAAGCTTTCGGCCGAGACCAAGCGCTCCTGGACCTCGATCGTCGACGATGCGCGGCTGCGCGACCCCAACGACTGCGACGTCGCGCCGGACGGGCGGATCTTCTTCACCGATTCCACCACCCGCTACGACGCCCATGAATGGGCGCTTGACTCGATCGAGAGCCGGCCGACCGGCCGCCTGCTCTGCTACGATCCCAGGACCGGCAAGACCACGACCATTCTCAACAAGTACCGCTACGCCAACGGCGTCTGCATCGCCCATGACGGGAAGTCGCTGTTCATGGCGGAGTCCTGGGCCTGCCGGGTACACCGCTACTGGTTCGACGGACCGAAGGCCGGCCAGGTCGAATGCGTCATCAAGGACATGCCGGGCTATCCCGACAACATCAACCGTGCTTCCGACGGCACCTACTGGATGGCGTGGCTCGGCATGCGCACGCCAAGCTTCGATCTCGCCCTGCGCCACCCCGGCATGCGCACGCGCATGACCCGGCGCCTGCCGCTGGACGAATGGCTGTTCCCCAACATCAATACCGGCGGCGTGGTCAAGTTTGACGAAAGCGGGCGGATCATCGAGACCCTGGGCGACCTCACCGGCGTTTCGCATCCGATGGTGACATCGATGCGCGAGCATAAGGGCTGGCTCTATGTCGGCGGCATCCTCAACAACCGGATCGGCCGCTATCGCATCCCCAGCGCGGATCCGGAATGGACCGGGCCTCGCTCCTATTGGGGACCGGATCCGGAGGCGGGCCGATGATCCTCGATCCGCTCCTCGACCTTTTCCGCGGCAAGACCGTCACCATCCCGCCGATGGACGGTGCGCTGAAACCCAATACCGCGCTGGAGGACGCCGATGTGCTGCTGGAGGCGACAGCGCCCGACAATCTCTGCAGCAACGGCACATATCTGTTCTTCTCCTCCGGCAACCGGGTCCTGGCGCTGGAGGCCGGCACGTCCGGCGCGCCCGGCGAGGTCACCCGCTTCGACCAGCCGGTGACCGCCTTGGCGGCGCTGCCCGGCGGGCCCCTGGCGATCGCCCTGGATGACGGCCGGCTGCAGCTGTTGACCGAAGACGGCGAGACGCGGGAATTCGCCGCCCCGGAGGGCCTTGCCTGCCCCACCGCCCTCGCCTTCGACCCCGCGGGAAGCAACCTTTACGTCTGCCAGGGATCGGCGCGCCACCGCGCCGGCGATTGGGCCGTCGACCTCATGGAGAAGAATGCCGCCGGCTCTGTATGGCGCTTCGATCTCGCCTCGGGGCGGCCGACCTGCCTGGCGCGGAATCTCGCCTTCCCCAACGGCCTGCTGGTGCTGCCGGGCGGTCCGGGCGTCATCGTTTCCGAGAGCTGGCGCCACCGCCTGGTGGGGATCCCGGCCCATGGCGGCGGGCTGGAACCCCTGCTCAGCAAGCTCCCCGGCTACCCGGCGCGACTGGCGCCGGCCGCCGATGGCGGCTCCTGGCTGGCGCTCTTTGCGCCGCGCAACCGGCTGATCGAGTTCACCCTGCTGGAAGGCACCTATCGCCGCGAGATGATGCGCGAGGTGCCGCGCGACTGCTGGATCGCCCCGGCCCTCGCCTCGGAATCCAGCTTCCTCGAGCCGCTGCAATGCGGCGGCGTGAAGACCATGGGCATCCACAAGCCCTGGTCGCCGTCGCGCTCCTATGGGCTGGTGGTCAAGCTGGATGCCAGGCTGCGGCCGACCGCAAGCTTTCACAGCCGGGCCAACGGCAAGCGCCATGGCGTCACCTCGGTCGCGGAATTCGCCGGCCGCGTCCTGGCCGGTGCCAAGGGCGGCGATGTCGTCCTCGATATCGGCGCCGCGTCCGGCGGGGAGGGCTGAGCCATGGAAACCGTCGTCGAGATGCGCAAGGTGACCAAGGCCTATCGCGGCGTTCCGGCGGTGCGCGAGGTCGATTTCGAGCTGCGCAGGGGCGAGATCCATGCCTTGCTCGGCGAGAACGGCGCCGGCAAGTCGACCCTGACCAAGGTGATGGCAGGCGTCGTCGAGGCGACCTCGGGCGCCATGCTGTATCGCGGCCAGCCGGTAAGCTTCAAGTCGCCCTTCGAGGCGCTCAGCGCCGGCATCGCCATGGTGTTCCAGGAGACCAGCCTGGTACCGTCGATGACGGTGGCGCAGAACCTCTATCTCGGCGAGGAGAAGTTCCTCAACCGGCTGCGCGGCATCTACATCTCAGCCCAGCAGTTCCTGCAGTCGCTGAATTTTCCGGTCGATCCGACCGCCTCGGTCGCCAGCCTGGGCGCCGCCAAGCGGCAGATGGTCGAGATCGCCCGCGCCGTGCATCACAATGCCGAAGTCATCATCTTCGACGAGCCGACGGCCTCGCTGACGCCCGAGGAGAAGCGGCATTTCTTCGCCCTGATGCGCCGCCTGAAGGCGCGCGGCGTCTCCATCATCTTCATCAGTCATGCATTGGAGGAGGCGCTGGCCCAGGCCGACCGGATCACCATCCTGCGCGACGGCGAACTGGTGGTCACCGACGAGACCCGGAACTTCGACCGCGAGAAGATCGTCCGCGCCATGGTCGGCCGCACGCTCTCCGACGAGCTCTACCGCAACCGCCGCGGCGAAGGCGGCCAGCGTGTGCCGGGCGCCCGCGTCCTGTCGGTGCAGGACATCTCGATGAGCAGCGTGGTGCGCAACAATTCGTTCTCGATCTACGAGGGGCAGATCACCGGCGTCTTCGGCCTGATCGGCTCCGGCCGCACCGAGACCTTCAAGGTGGTGTCCGGCATCTACAAGCGCGACTTCCTGCGCGGCGGCGACATCGAGCTCGACGGCCGGCCGGTGCGCTACTACGTGCCGCGCGAGGCGGTGCGCGACGGCATCGTCTATGTCACCGAGGACCGCAAGGTCGAGGGCTTCTTCGAGACCATGTCGATCGCCGAGAACCTCTATGCCGGATTGCTAGCCGCCGGGCTGGAACGGCGGCCCTATGTCAGCCTGCGCGAGATGCAGGAGTTGTCGAAGGCATGGACCGGAAAGCTGAACGTCAAGGCGATCAACGACAATGCCCGCGTCGTCGAGCTCTCTGGTGGCAACCAGCAGAAGGTGGTGATCGGCAAGGGACTGATCCAGAAGCCGCGGATCGTCATCTTCGACGAGCCGACCCGCGGCGTCGACGTCGGCGCCATCGCCGAGATCCACCAGTTGATCAACCGCCTGGCCGATGACGGGCTGGCGGTGATCGTCATCTCCTCCTACCTGCCGGAGATCATGAACCTTTCGGATCGCATCCTCGTCTGCCGCCAGGGGCGTATGGTCGAGGAGTTCTCGCCGGCGGAAGCGACGGAAGAGAAGATCATGTATGCCGCCGTGCACTAGGCGGGCATCGGCCGCACCTCAGAAGAACGTCCGGATCGCCCCGGTCACGTCGTAGGCGTCATCGACCAGATAGATCGTCTGCCAGCGGTCAAAAGTGGTGCAGGGATGCGAGACACCGCAGGCGATGAGATCGCCGATCGCCACGTCCGCGCCCTCCGGCAGCCGCAGATGGCCATGCTGGTCGTTCATGCCGGAAATCGTCCAGTCCGTCCCGATGGGCTTCGGCGCGGTCGCCGTGCCCGGCCGGAAATGCAGGACCGGCGTCGGCAGATCGACGTCGAAGGAGACGTCGCGCTTGCCCATGGTGACGATGGCTAGGTCCGGCTCGGGGCGCGACTGCACCATCGACCAGACGAAGAGCGCCGGGCGCAGCCGCCCCAGGCGGCGCCAGCTCTCGGGAATGCGGTGCAGGATGTCGTCGAAGGCTAGGTCGTAGGACTTTGAATCATGGGTGAGGTAGCAGCCGCTGCGAATGACGACGCGGGTCGGGCGGGAGAGCTTGATCTCCGTCAGCCGGCGCATGACGATGTCGAAGAAGGCCGAGCCACCGGCGCTCAGCAGGATCTCGTCGCGGGCGAAGGCGCCGAGCCGGTCCGCCGCCGCGGCGACGGTCGACAGGAAATCCATCAGCTTCCCGACCTTCTGCGCGGCGGAGCCCAGATCGTCGGACTTGACCAGGCCCTCGAAACAGGCGAGTCCCGCCAGGACCAGCCGTCCCGCCGAGGCGATCACCGCCGCCGCCGTCGCCTCGGCCTCGGCAACCGTTCGGCAGCCGGTTCGGCCGCCGTCATGCCCGATCTCGAGCAGGACGCGGATCGGCGCCGCCGGCCCATGCTCCCGGGCAAGCCGCGCGAGGCGCTCGGCCCCGGCCGCGGAATCGACGTAGCAGAAGTACTCCAGCGCCGGGTGGCGCGCCTGCAAAGCCTTCAGGGCGGCCATGTCGGCCCGCGACACCAGCTGATTGGCCATCAGGATCCGGCGGCAGCCCGCCTCCGCCGCAACGGTCGCCTGCTGCATCGTCGCCACCGTCAGACCCCAGCAGCCGTTCTCCGCCTGCAGCGCGAAGAGATGCGGGCTCATCGTGGTCTTGCCGTGGGGGGCGAGATCGGCGCCGGTGAAATCCAGGAACTGCCGCATCCATCTGCCGTTGTGCTCCACCGCCGAGCGATGGATGACCGCGGCCGGGAAGGGTGTGTCGCCGCGCAGGATGTTCAGGCCAAGCCCGCCGATATCGCCGAGGGCGGTGGGGCCGAGATGCCCCGGGAATCCCTTGGTGAGGCCGTCGACGACGAGGCCGTCGATCCGGCCCAGCGCCGCCGCCGTTGCCGCCGCGTCGAAGCCGGGCCCGGCGTCTCGGGCGTTCGGGGGAATCGGGGATTGCGCCATGGTCAGGTCTCGCTCTTCAGCGCCGCGCCGAGCGCGGCCAGATAGTCGTCTCGCGGGGCAATGGCGCCGCGATGGCCGATCACGATCGCCGCGGAGATGTGGCCCAAGCGCGCGGCCGCCTCCGGCGGATCGCCGCGCAGCAGCGCCGCCAGGAATCCCGCATTGAAGGAATCGCCGGCCGCGGTCGCGTCGACGACGCGCTCGACCCGGCATGCCGGCACCAGGGTTGCGCCATTGCCGCGGGAGACCAGGCAGCCCGCCCCGCCCTGCTTGATCACCGCCAGCGGCACGCCGCAGCGATGCAGCAGGTCCAGTGCCGCCGCACCGTCGGCGACGCCGTGCAGGCCGGTCTCGTCGTCGATGCTCGACAAAGCGAGATCGGTCACCGCCAGTTGCCGGCGGAATTCCTGCCGCGCCTCCGCGATCGACGGCCAGCCCTGGTGGCGGAAATTGCTGTCGAAGGCGACCTTGCCGCCTTTGCTCCGGAACTCCCGCAGCAGGTCGAACAGGCGAGTCCGTCCCTCCCCGCCATAGAGCGACAGGCTGACGCCAGAGAGGAAGATCCAGTCGAAATCCATCAGGCTGCGGCAGAGTTCCGGAGTCTGCGAGTTGCTGAAGATTTCCCGCGCCGGCGCCCGGTCGCGCCAGTAGGAGAAGTGCCGCTCGCCGCTGGCCTCGAGATCGATCATGTAGAGGCCGGGCACCCGGCCGGCCAGGCGCTGGACCAGGGCCGTGCCGATGCCCTCGCTGCGCCAGCCGGCCAGCATGCGCGCGCTGTAGCCGTCGTCGCCGAGCGCGGTCACGTAGTCGACGGCAACGCCGAGGCGGGCCAGATAGGTGGCGGTGTTCAGGGTGTCGCCGCCGAAGCCGAGCCGGCGCAGCTCGGGGGCCTCGGCGGTGGCCGAGAGCTCGATCATGCATTCGCCGATCGAGGCGATCCGCGATCCGCTGGCGCTGGCCAGGGTCATCGCGGCGGGACCGCCGTCGGCAGCGCCCGGCAGGTCCGGCGTGCAGGTCTGGCTGTCTGGGCGCGGCGCGCCGTGGGGAAAGGCATCTGGACTTCTGTCTCCGGGGCGGTGATGTTCAGTACCCCGTAAGGCGGCGATTGATCAAGCGCATATGTGGCCGCCCCGGAAGCACGGGCGGGACGACCGCCGGCTCCGAGTCTCAACTCGGGTCGAAGGTCATCGCGATGCCGTTCATGCAATAGCGCAGGCCGGTCGGCGCCGGCCCGTCCTCGAAGACATGGCCGAGATGGCCGCCGCAGCGCCGGCAATGCACCTCGATGCGCTTGAAGAACAGGCTGCGGTCGACCGAGGTCTCGACCGCCCCCTCCAGCGGTTCCCAGAAGCTCGGCCAGCCGGTGCCGCTTTCGAACTTCGTCGCCGATCCATAGAGGGCGCTTCCGCAGCCGGCGCATTTGAAGACGCCGGCGCGGTGCTCCTGCTCCAACGGGCTGGAACGCGGCCGCTCGGTGCCGTGCTTGCGCAGCACGCGGTACTGCTCCTCGCTGAGCTGCGCCCGCCATTCCGCATCGCTGCGCTCGATCTTCTCGCTCATCCCGCCACTCCCGTCAGAGAATCGAATTGACGACGCCGCCATCGACGCGCAGCGCCGCGCCATTGGTGGCCGCCGCCTCCTCCGAACAAACATAGACCACCATATTGGCGACCTCCTCGACGCTTGCCAGGCGCCGGAGCAGCGAGGTCGGCCGATGGGTCGCGATGAACCCGGCCTCCAGCTCGGCGGTCGGCAGGCCTTTTTCTGCCGCCAGCTTCCCGAAGTAGTCGGCGACGCCGTCCGACCGGGTTGGCCCCGGAAGCACCGCATTCACTGTGACGCCGCTGCCCGCCGTCAATCGCGCCAGCCCGCTCGACAGCGCGAGCTGGGCGGTCTTGGTCATGCCGTAATGGATCATCTCGGCCGGGATCTGCACACCGGATTCGCTGGAGATGAAGACGATGCGTCCCCAGTTCGCCTTCAGCATGCGATCAAGATAGTGCCGCGACAGCCGGATGCCGCTCATCACATTGGTCTCGAAGAGGCGCAGCCAATCGGCGTCGGAGATCTCGGCAAAGGGCTTCGGCTCGTAGATCCCCATGTTGTTGACCAGGATATCCGCGGCGCCGGCGCCGGCGATGAATGCGGCGGCCCCGGCGGCGGTCGCCAGATCGGCAGCCACCGCCGTCGCCTTCGCACCCGGCACTTCGGCCACCAGCCGCGCCGCGGTCGCGCGCCCCGAGGCCTCCTGGCGTCCGTTGAGAACGACCGTGGCCCCGGCCGCCGCCAGGCCGCGCGCGATCGCATAGCCGATACCGCCGGTCGAACCGGTGACGATGGCGCGCTTGCCGGTGAGGTCGATCTTCATCCCTGTCTCCCTGCCACATCCGCTGTCGGATCCGCTCTCAGATCTAGGCGTCTCCTGCGGGTTCTGCAACCGCTCTCATGACCGCAATCGCCGCATGGACAAGCCTCCCCGCCTTCGTATACTGCCTCGACGATCGGGGCGAACGCCGCAGGAACGAGGCCAGGCCCGGCGGCGCGGGAGGATCGAATGGCACAGGAATCTGCAGCGGGCGGCGGCGCCGGCAAGCTGGTTATCCGCAACATCGGGCTGCTCCTCTCGGGCGACATCGACAATCCGATCCTGGCGGCGGATACGGTGGTCGTCGTCGATGGCCGCATCGCCGCGGTGGGCCGGGAAAAGGACCTCGACACCGGCAATGCCGGGGTGCTGGTCGACGCCGCCGGCGCGGCCCTGGCGCCGGGCCTCATCGACAGCCACGTGCATCCGGTCGCCGGGGACTGGACGCCGCGGCAGAACCAGCTGGGCTGGATCGATTCCTGCCTGCACGGCGGCGTCACCACCATGATCTCGGCCGGCGAGGTCCACATGCCGGGCCGCCCGAAGGACATCGTCGGGCTGAAGGCCATGGCGATCGCTTCCCAGCGGATCTTCGCGAATGCGCGGCCGAGCGGCGTCAAGGTCCATGCCGGAGCCCCGGTGATCGAGCAGGGCATGGTCGAGGAGGACTTCAGGGAGATGGCGGCCGCCGGCGTGAAGCTGCTGGGCGAGGTCGGCCTCGGCGGCGTGAAGTCCGGCGAGGACGCCAAGCGGATGGTGGCCTGGGCGCGGAAATACGGCATCCAGAGCACCATCCATACCGGCGGGCCCTCGATCCCGGGCTCCGGCCTGATCGACAAGGATGTCATCCTGGAAGCCGATCCCGACATCATCGGCCATATCAATGGCGGCCATACTGCCCTCCCCGATTCCCAGATCGTCTGCCTATGCGAAAGCTGCAAGCGCGGCCTGGAGATCGTCCACAACGGCAACGAGCGGGCGGCGTTGCTGACCCTGCGCACCGCCAAGGCGCTCGGCGAATTGCAGCGCGTCATCCTCGGCACCGACGCCCCGGCCGGTTCCGGCGTGCAGCCGCTTGGCATCCTGCGCATGGTCGCCATGCTCTCCAGCATCGGCGAGGTACCGGCGGAGATCGCCTTCTGCTTCGCCACCGGCAACACGGCGCGGATGCGCGATCTCGACGTCGGCCTGATCGAGGTCGGCCGCGCCGCCGATTTCGTGCTGATGGACAAGGCCCAGCATTCCGCCGGTCGCGACCTCCTGGAGAGCGTGCGCCTGGGCGACCTGCCCGGCATCGGCATGACCGTCATCGACGGCATCGTCCGCACCCAGCGCAGCCGGAACACGCCGCCGGCGACGCGCATACCGGCGATCGTCAACGGCTAGATCCTGCTTCTAGCGCAGCTTCTTCAGCAGATCGAGGAAGCGCCGCTGCTCCAGGGCGGAGAGCGGCGCCAGGGTGGCGGCGGTGATGCGGCGGCCGGCGGCGATGACGCGATCCGCCGCCGCCACGCCCTCGGGCGTCAGGGCGACGACCAGGCGCCGCCCGTCGCCGGGATCGGAGGCGGCCTGGGTGAAGCCGCGTTTGGTCAGGCGGTCGATGACGCCCTTGATGGTCGCCGCATCCATCGCCGTCAGGCGCCCCAGGCGGTTCTGCGAACAGGGACCCTCGCTCCGCAGCTTGACCAGGGCGGCGAACTGGGTCGGGGTCAGGTCGTCGGTCATCGCGGCGGCGAACAGGGCGGTATGGCGCTGCGTCGCCTGGCGCAGGATGAAGCCGACCTGCTCCTCCAGCACGTAGTCCTCCGGCGGCGCAGCCGCGTCTGCCGGATCATCGTCGGCAATCGGCCGGTTGCCGCTCATCGCAGACCGTCTTCGCCCTTGATCTGATCCTTGGTCAGGCCGCCGACCCGCGGCAGCGGCCGCCCCGAATCGGTGACCGCCACGGCGATCATGATCTCGTTGGCGCGCGGCGCGTCGTTGATCCGCACCTCCATCCCGTCGAAATGGCTGCGCACGAAGGCGGCATCCTTGTGCCCGAGGGGGATGTCCAGCGCCACGCCCGGCCCGCCGCGCTTCTTCGACGAGGGGATGAGGGCGGCGCCCTTGCCGAGGACCTTGCGCAAGGGGGCGCCGAGCTTCGGATGCAGCAGGGCCGCGGCATGCTCCAGCTCGCCGTTCTCGCCCACCGCCGCCGCCTTGCCGTAGCTCTCGGCCCTGGCGGGATCGATGCCCAGCGCCTCGACCGCGCGCTCGCCGAGCAGCTGGCCGAGCTCCTCGCCGATGTCGATCAGATCGCTGAGATCCTCGGCGTAGCGGCCGGCAAATGGATTGTCGATGACGGCGATCGCCGCCGCCCGCCGCGTCGGCGGATTGACTGGCCGGCCCATCTCGCTGTGGGTATCCTCGACCACCGTCACGATCTTGCGGATCTTCGCCTTCATCGCAATCCGTCCTCTCCCTTGATCTCCGATGCCTTCAGCCCGCCGACCCGGGCATGCACCCGCGCTCCGGTGGTCATCACCAGCACCACCACCATTTCGTCGGCCCGCGGCGCATCGCTCACCCCGACCTCCATCGCGTCGAAATGGCTGCGCACGTAGGAGGCGTTGATATGCGTCACCGGGATGTCGAGCCGGCAGCCGATGCCGCCGACCTTCTTGGTCGAGGCGACGATCGCCTTGGCGCCGCCCAGCACCTCCCGCATCGCATAGCCGCCGGGCACGTGCCAGAGGGCGCCGTGCTCGAGCTCGCCGGCCTCGCCGACGATGGCACCCTTGCCGTAACCCTCGATCGCGCCGATTGCGCCGCCCAGCGCCGCGACCAGCTGGCGCGCCATCGCCAGGCCGAGCGGCTTCAGGTCCTCCATGAAACCCTCGATCTGCGGCTCGTAGCGGCCGGCGAAGGGATTGCGGATCACCGCCAGGGCGGCGGCCCGGCGCGGCGGGACCGGCGCCGACGGCCCGCCCTCGTGCAGGATCTCCTCGACCAGGAGTACACGCTTTCTGACTTCAACCGACGGCATGGAACACCTCTTGCCTTGCTGCGATGCGGCGGGTCCCGCCCGCCGCGACCAGTTTCGTCCGCCCCTGCAGGTGCAGGGCGGTGGCCGCGACGAGGCCGCGATCCTGCAGCTCTTGCGCCGCCGCGGCGCCGCGCAGCAGCGCGCGCTCGACCTCGGTCTCGGCGAGCGGGGCCACCGCGACCGTCACCGGCCGCTGCCCGAGATCGCTCTGCGGATCGAGATCCGCCGCCGCCCGGCGTGCGATCCCCGGATGCCCGGGAAGGTCCACCGCATTGGCGATCACCGTCGCCGCCGCATCGGCCGCGGCGGCGCTTCCGGCCAGCACTGTCACCGCATCGGCGATCCCCAGCGAGAAGCTGCGTCCGCGCCGGCCGCTGGTGGCGATGCCGCGCACCGCATCCCCAGCCGCGATCTCCGCCGTGCCGAACAGCGACGGCCGGTCCGGCCGGTCCACCATGCCGACGGCAAAGCGCGTTCCGGGTGAAAGATGCAGCGCGATGTCACCGCCGTTGTTGACATAGGCCCGCGACAGCACCGCCGCCGCCTGCATCGCACCCAGGATCTCCTCCGCCACCGCCCCGGCCACCGCCGCCATCGGCGTGATGAAGCCGTCGGCGGCATAGGGCAGCACCGCATCCAGCATGCGCCGGGCGACGACGCCGCGCGGCCGGCCGGCGGTACCCGCCTCGGCGCGCAGCAGCCCGAGTTCGCCGCAGAGCTCGTCGAGTACCGAGGCAAACCGCCGCTCCGCCGCAACATAGGCACCGGCGATCTCCGCCGCGTCGCCGAAGGCCTCGATGATGAGGTCGATCGGTCCGTCCTGCAGGTGCAGGCGTCCGTCGGGAAGCCGTTGCGAGAGAGAGCGCGGCATCGCCTAGCGCCTCGGGGCCGCGGGGGCGAGCGGCCAGGGATTGTCGCCGATCCGGTCCACCGCCCGCTTGCCCTGTTCCTGCAGCACGCTTTCCAGCGACCGCACGTGATCCATGTGCCCGCCCAGCGCCGCATAGTCCTCCAGCCGCAGGGTGAACTCGATCGGCGCCACCAGCGCCGGCGTCGGCACGTAGCCGAAGGCCTTTTCCGGCAGCAGGGTGACGTCGACCATGAAGGTGATGCCGCCGCCCGGCCAGACATAGACCGGCGCCCCGCCCGCCGTCACCACGGTCAGCGCGTCCTTCACCGAGCGAGTGAGGCGGACCGGATTCTCGGTGACCCCGGCGCGCAGCGAGCCGCCGGCGCCGCCGATGAACAGCACCGTCGAGAGCGCCGGCTCGCAGTTCTCGGCGACGCGTGCGACCGATTCGGCAAGGCTGGCCGGCAGCTCGCGCTGGACCGGCTTCAGGGCCTGGTCGAGCTCGTAATAGGCATGCTGCTCGCCGGTGGTGCTCACCATCAGCATGCGCAGGCCCGGCCAGGCGACCTTGGCGTTGAAGCCCTCAATGATCTGCAGCGGATCGGCGACATCGGTGCCGCCCCAGCCGCTGCCCGGCTCGGCGACATGGAAATAGCGCCCCGGCGTCGATTTCCGCCCGCGCAGGCGGATCCCGGTATCCCGGGCGCCGAGGACCTTCCCCGCCTGGTGCTCGGAGAGCACGCCGGTGATGTGGTCGTCGACCACCACCACCTCGTCGACCTTGCCGTACCACTGCTTGGCGAACATGCCGATCGTCGCCGAGCCGCAGCCGACCCGCATCCGCTCCTCCCGATGGCCGTTGATGATCGGCGGCCGGCCGGCCTGGACGGTGAGGCTGGCGCCGGCATCGACCGCCATCTCCACCGCCTCGCCGTTGCACAGCTTGAGCAGCGCATCGCAGGTGACCCGCCCCTCCTTCTTGCCGCCATGGGTGAGGTGGTTGACGCCGCCCAGCGAGAGCATCTGCGAGCCGTATTCGCCGGTGGTGACATGGCCGATCGGCTCGCCCTCGACCCGCACCAGGTTGCGCTCGGGCCCGACATGGCGGTCGGT
>CAZKDH010000050.1:0-1697 GCA_964551505.1 uncultured Rhodospirillaceae bacterium | reverse complement strand
GTGCTAGATGAACCGATCCGGCAGCACCATCGGGCGCAGTTTGACGCCGGCATCGAGCAACCCTTCGGCTGCGAGACAGTGAAACACCTGGGCCGCGAAGCCGCCGATCGAGCCTTCCTCGACGGTCACGAGAACCGCATGCTCAGCGGCCAGGCGGCGCACAAGATCGGCGTCGATCGGTTTTGCAAAGCGCGCATCGGCCACGGTCGTGGAAAGGCCAAGCTGTGCAAGCTCGTCCGCCGCCTTGAGGCATTCCTGCAAGCGGGTGCCGAGCGACAGGATCGCAACCGTCGTACCCTCGCGGATCAGGCGCCCGCGACCGATCGGCAGCACCTGGCCTCGCGACGGCAGGGGAACGCCCGTCCCTTCGCCGCGCGGGTAGCGAACCGCCGAAGGCCGGTCATCAATGGCGGCGGCAGTCGCCACCATGTGCATGAGTTCCGCCTCGTCCGCCGCCGCCATGATGACAAAATCCGGCAGGCAGCCGAGATAGGAAAGATCGAAGCTGCCGGCATGGGTCGCCCCGTCGGCGCCGACCAGCCCAGCGCGATCCAGGGCAAAGCGTACCGGCAGGCTCTGGATGGCAACATCATGCACCACCTGGTCATAGGCGCGCTGAAGGAAGGTGGAATAGATGGCGACGAACGGTTTCAACCCTTCGGTCGCAAGGCCGGCGGCGAAGGTGACGGCATGCTGCTCGGCGATGCCAACGTCGAAGCAGCGGTCCGGAAAGCGTTCGGCAAACTTGTCGAGCCCGGTGCCGGACGGCATGGCTGCCGTGATGGCGACAACGCGATCATCCGCCTCGGCCTCCTTGATCAGCGCATCGGCGAACACGCCCGTGTAGCTGGGCGCCATCGTCTTCGGCTTCGCCTGCTGGCCGGTCATGACGTCGAAGCGGCCGACGCCGTGATATTTGTCGGCCGCCTGTTCGGCCGGCTGATAGCCGCGCCCCTTCTGTGTCACGACATGGACAAGGACAGGGCCAGGTTCTTCCGTGTCGCGCAAATTCTTGAGGACCGGGAGAAGATGGGTCAAATTGTGGCCGTCGATGGGGCCGACATAATAAAAGCCCAGTTCTTCGAACAGCGTACCGCCGGTCACGAAGCCGCGCGCGTATTCCTCGGCCCGCCTGGCGGTGCGTTCCAGTGTTTTCGGAAACAGCTTCGCCATCTCCTTCGCCATGTGGCGTACCGAACGATAGGACCGCGACGACAGGAGCCGCGAGAGATAGGCGCTCATGGCGCCCACTGGCGGCGCGATCGACATGTCGTTGTCGTTCAGGATGACGATCAGCCGGGTCTTCATCGAACCCGCGTTGTTCATCGCCTCGTAGGCCATGCCGGCGCTCATCGCGCCGTCGCCGATCACGCACACGACATGGCGATGTTCGCCCTTGAGTTGGCTTCCGACCGCCATGCCAAGCCCGGCCGAGATCGATGTCGAACTGTGGGCGGCGCCGAACGGATCGTAGACGCTTTCGCTTCGCCGGGTGAAACCCGACAGGCCGCCGCCTTGGCGCAGCGTACGGATGCGGTCGCGGCGGCCGGTCAGGATCTTGTGCGGGTAAGTCTGGTGCCCGACATCCCACACCAGCTTGTCATGCGGCGTGTCGAATACATGATGGAGCGCGACCGTGAGTTCGACCACGCCAAGCCCTGCGCCCAGGTGGCCACCCGTCACCGAAACCGCGTCGA
>CAZKDH010000049.1:0-43409 GCA_964551505.1 uncultured Rhodospirillaceae bacterium | reverse complement strand
GCGCTTCCGCCCGAGGCCGAGGATCGGCCGGGTCGGCGCCGGCCCTTCTTGACCCGGAACTGCCCCGCCGGCCACCGGCTTCTCCCGGATCCGGCCGTGGATAGGCGGGGCGCCCCCGTTTATTTGGCTCTCGGCTCGGCGGAATCGCGATCCGCCAACTCTTTGGAATCCAGATCGAAATGCCCAAGCATCGGATCGATGCCGCCAGCATCCGCGCTGCCGGAGGACAGGCGGCATGCTTGTTAAACAACTCTGCGGTGTTATTTTAACCCTCGGGATCGCTTGCTTATTCGCTGCATGGCGGCTAAGAAATCGCGCGGTTCCTGCCGGTATTTCCCGTGAGATTTTGTGTAATTCTGGAAGAGCGCTGATGCCCGAGCTAAATCCTGCTCACCTCGATCTGGCGCATGGCCTGCGCTTCGCGGACCTCTACGAGCCGTCCGGCCTCGCCCGGCTGGATGCGCTGTTCCTCGACGCGCTGAAGGAATCGGACGAAGGGCTGGCCGGGCGCCTGCTCGCGGCCCGGGCGGCACCCGCCAGCCTCGGCGACAAGGCGGAATCCCAGCTCATCCTCGATCTCGCCGGCCATCTCGAGGATTTCATCGGCGGGCTCTTCGGCATCCGCACCGAACTCGGCGCCCTGCAGGCGCGGCACAGCGATCTCGCCCCCCTGTTCAGCGTCAAGCGCCTCTTCGTCCAGCGCCGCGCCCTGAAGGCGCACAAGCCGGAGGAGGCCGCCGGCTTCGATGCCGATGCCCTGCGCGCCGAGCTGACCCGGGCCTTCGGCGGCGCCTTCGACGAGCTCACCTTCGCCCGCCATGTCGAGGCCTGGACGGCCGACGAGGCCAATCATGCGGCGGATATCGACCGCGCCGTCCGCTACGCCGCCTGGGCGACCCAGAGCGAGGCCGGCAGGAAGCTGCATCGCAAGGGCGTGCTGTTCAAGGCGCCGCGCAAGATCGATCCGCTGCACCTGGTCCATCTGGCGAGCGAGACCCGGCACGGCGTGCCGATGTACAAGCTCGACGATGCCGACCTCCGGCGCCGCGAGGGCTTCGCCCTCACCGATTCCGGCACCGATCTCCGCGGTGCCCTCGACCAGGCGAACTACTGCATCTGGTGCCACAACCAGGGCAAGGACAGCTGCTCGACCGGCCTCAAGGAGAAGGACGGCGGCTACAAGAAGAGCACCTTCGGTGTCACCCTCGCCGGCTGCCCGCTGGACGAGAAGATCTCGGAGATGCATACCGCCAAGGCCAACGGCCAGCCGCTGGGCGCGCTCGCCATCATCGCCGTCGACAACCCGATGGTGGCGGCGACCGGCCATCGCATCTGCAACGACTGCATGAAGGCCTGCATCTACCAGAAGCAGGAGCCGGTCGACATCCCCCAGGCCGAGACCCGGACGCTGAAGGACATCCTCGAGCTGCCCTGGGGCTTCGAGATCTACGGCCTGCTGACCCGCTGGAACCCGCTCAACCTGCGCCAGCCGCTGGCGCATCCCGCCACCGGGCGCAAGGTGCTGGTGGTCGGGCTGGGGCCGGCCGGCTATACGCTCTCGCATTACCTGCTGAACCAGGGCCATACCGTGGTGGCGATGGACGGGCTGAAGATCGAGCCGCTGCCCGGCGAGATCTCCGGCGTCAAGGCCGACGGCAGCCGCATCGCGTTCCGCCCGATCCGCGATTTCACGGAGCTGCAGGAGGATCTCGGCAACCGCGTGATGGCCGGCTTCGGCGGCGTCGCCGAATACGGCATCACGGTGCGCTGGGACAAGAACTTCCTGAAGGTCATCCGCCTGCTGCTGGAGCGCCGGCGCAGCTTCGCGATGTTCGGCGGCGTGCGCTTCGGCGGCACGCTCACCCTCGACCAGGCCTGGGCGATGGGCTTCGACCATGTCGCTCTCGCTTTGGGCGCCGGCAAGCCGACCCTGCTCGACATGCCGGGCGGCCTCGCCCGCGGCGTGCGCATGGCCTCGGATTTCCTGATGGCGCTGCAGCTGAGCGGCGCGGCGAAGACGGATTCCATCGCCAACCTGCAGCTGCGCCTGCCGGCGGTGGTGATCGGCGGCGGCCTGACCGCGATCGACACCGCGACCGAGGCGATGGCCTACTACCCGCTGCAGGTCGAGAAGTTCCTGGCCCGCTACGAGACCCTGGCCGCCGAGCTCGGCGCCGCCGCAGTGCGCACCGAATGGTCCGATGCCGAGGCCGAGATCGCCGACGAGTTCATCAACCATGCCCGCGCCATCCGCCAGGAGCGCGCCCGCGCCAAGGCGGCCGGCGAGAAGCCGAAGCTCTCCGACCTGATCAACCATTGGGGCGGCGTCACCCTCGCCTATCGCCGGCGCCTGATCGACTCGCCCTCCTATACGCTGAACCACGAGGAGGTGGAGAAGGCGCTGGAGGAGGGCATCCGCTTCGCCGAGAACCTCTCGCCGGTCTCGATCGACACCGATCCCTTCGGCCATGCCGAATGCATCCGGCTGAAGGATGCAGAGGGCAAGGAGCATTGCCTGCCCGCCCGCGCCGTGCTGGTCGCCGCCGGCACCCGCCCGAATACCGTGCTGGCCCGCGAGGACGAGAAGAACTTCGCCCTGGACGGCCAGTATTTCCAGGCGGTCGACGACGACAACGTGGTGGTGAAGCCGCAGAAGCTGGCCAAGCCCGACGAGGTCCGCGTCATCACGCAATATCGCGCCGACGGCCGTTCGGTGAGCTTCTTCGGCGATCTGCATCCCTCCTTCGCCGGCAACGTGGTGAAGGCGATGGGCAGCGCGAAGAAGGGCTGGCCGGTGGTGCAGGCCGCCCTGCAGCGCCTGCCGCAGGTGGCCTCGACCGATGCCTCGGCCTTCCTGGCTGACCTGAACCGCCGCTTCCGCGCCAGGGTCCGCGCCGTCAACCGCCTGACGCCGACCATCGTCGAGGTGGTGATCGAGGCGCCGCAGGCCGCCGCCAATTTCGAGCCCGGCGAGTTCTACCGGCTGCAGAACTTCGAGACCCTCTCGCCGCGCACCGCCGATACCACGCTCACCATGGAGGGCCTGGCGCTGACCGGCGCCTGGACCGACGTGCAGCAGGGCCTGGTCGGCCTGATCGTGCTGGAGATGGGCGGGTCCTCCGATCTCTGCGCCTGGCTCAATATCGGCGAGCCGGTGATCCTGATGGGCCCGACCGGCACGCCGACCGAGACGCCGTCGGGCGAGACGGTGCTCCTGGCCGGCGGCGGCCTCGGCAATGCGGTGCTGTTCTCGATCGGCCGCGCGCTGCGCGCCGCCGGCTCGAAGGTGCTGTACTTCGCCGGCTACAAGAAGCTGCAGGACCGCTACAAGGTGGCCGATATCGAGGCGGCGGCCGACGTCGTCGTCTGGACCAGCGACGAGGCGCCCGGCTTCCAGCCCAATCGGCCGCAGGACAAGGCGCATGTCGGTAACATCGTCGAGACCATGCTGGCCTATGCCGGCGGCAAGCTCGGCGAGACCACGCTGAAGCTCGAGGACGTCGACCGCATCATCGCCATCGGCTCGGACGGCATGATGGCGGCGGTGGCGCGGGCGCGGCACGGCGTGCTGCAGAAGTACCTGAAGCCCAGCCATTGCGCGATCGGCTCGATCAACAGCCCGATGCAGTGCATGATGAAGGAGATCT
Organism: uncultured Rhodospirillaceae bacterium; assembly: GCA_964551505.1. Taxonomy (GTDB): domain Bacteria; phylum Pseudomonadota; class Alphaproteobacteria; order Dongiales; family Dongiaceae; genus Dongia. The sequence goes on along the minus strand of CAZKDH010000049.1, from coordinate 39,762 downwards.
GCGCCCAGTGCCTGCAGGCGCACAAGGACCCGGTCACCGGCAAGGAGACCGTGGTCTTCTCCTGCTTCAACCAGGACCAGGACCTCGACAAGGTCGACTTCGCCTCGCTGCGCTCGCGCCTGGCGCAGAACCGGGTGCAGGAGAAACTGACCGTCGCCTGGATCGACCACGCGCTGAAGGAGATCGGCAAGGGCAAGCGCAAGACGGCCTAGGCCCGGACTCCTGCGGGCGGGCTCTTCCGGCCCCGGTACCTGGCATTCTGCAGCTTTTCGCCCGGATTTGCAGCTTGCCGTCGGTCCGGGTCGTTGCGACACTTCGGGCAGTCCCCGGCAAGGGTCGGGGCGGGGCGAGAAGAGGGGAACTTCATGGCGCTCAAGGACCAGCACGGCAATGCCGTCTCCACCGCCAGCCGGGCCGCCCTCAAGCTCTACGACCGGGCGGTCGACGAGTTGTCGCTGTTCACCGCCAATCCGCTGGAGACCGCCGAGCGCGCGGTGGCGGCGGATCCGGGCTTCCTGCTGGGCCATGTCCTCAAGGGCTATCTCCGGCTGCTGAGCACCGAGCTCGGCGATGCGATCGTCGCCCGCGAGGTGATGGGCGACATCCGCGCCCTGCTGCCCGACGCCGACCCGAACGAGCGCGAGGCGCTGCACGTGAAGGCGCTGAAGCTCTGGGTGGCCGGCGACATGATCGGCGCCGGCTGGGTGCTGGGTGGGCTCTCGATCCGCTGGCCGCGTGACCTCCTCGCCTTGCTGGTCGGCCACCAGATCGATTTTCTGACCGGCAACGCGGTCAACCTGCGCGATCGCATCGCCCGCGCCCTGCCGCAATGGGTGGCGGAGGACCGGCATTTCGGCAACATCATGGGCATGTACGGCTTCGGCCTCGAGGAGGCCGGGCAGTGGCAGCGCGGCGAGGAAACCGGCCGCCTGTCGGTGGAGCGCAACCCGAAGGACGTCTGGGGCATCCACGCGGTGGCGCACTGCCTGGAGATGCAGGGCCGGATCAAGGACGGCATCGCCTATCTGGAGGCGCGCCGCGGCGACTGGATCGCCGACAACTTCCTCAACGTCCACAACTGCTGGCATCTGGCGCTCTACAACCTCGATGCCGAGCGGCCGGCACAGGCGCTGGACCTCTACGATTCGGTGATCTTCAACGAGCGCTCCAACAACGTCGCCATGGAACTGCTCGACGCCGCCGCGATGCTCTGGCGCCTGCACCTGAACGGCGTCGACGTCGGCCCGCGCTGGCAGCCGCTGACCGCGGTCTGGCGGGCCAAGGCGGCGGACACCTTCTACGCCTTCAACGACATGCATGCGGCGCTGTGCTTCGCCGCGACCGGTGACCTCGACAGCCTGCAGTCGAGCCTGAAGGCGCAGGAGCAGTTCCTCGCCGCCGAGGCGGACAGCGCCGGGATCACCAACGTGATGATGACCCGCGACGTCGGCCTGCCGGTCTGCCGCGCGCTCTTCGCCTTCGCCTGCCAGGACTACCGGGCCGCGGTCGATCACCTGATGCCGATCCGCACCCGCGCCCATCATTTCGGCGGCAGCCACGCCCAGCGCGACGTCATCAACCGCACCCTGCTCGAGGCGGCCCTGCGCGCCGGCGACAACGACCTCGCCGAGGCGCTGCTGAGCGAGCGCCTGGAGCAGCGCCCCGCCAGCCCCTACAACTGGCGGCGCCTCGCCCGGCTGAAGAAGCAGCGCGGCCTCGCCGCCCAGGCCAAGGCGGCGGAGGCCGAGGCGAAGAAGCTGGTGAAGGCTATTGCGTAAGCACCTACTTACCAATAACTCCAGCCGCCAATTCCCGCCGGTTCCGGCCCACTAAAAGTTAACGCGACGCCCGCTGGCTCGCCTCATGAGCCCACCGCATCGCTCGGTGAGAAGAGTTCAGTTTGCGACAGGGCGCCGGGTCGCTATTCAGCTATCCTCAGTCGTCGCAATAACAGCCCGAAACCGGGGCCGGGCCTAAGGATTGGACCGAAACGAGGAAGATCGTGACCCAGCCCAAGGACGGCCATAAGCACGGCACCTTGCTGATCGCCTGCGGGGCGCTGGCAAAGGAGATCGTGGCGCTGACGGCGGCCCATGGCTGGGGCGACGATCTGGCGGTCACCTGCCTGCCGGCGATCTGGCATAACCGGCCGGAGAAGATCCCGGAAGGGGTGCGGCGGAAGATCCGGGCGGGCAAGCGGAAATACGCGCGGATCCTGGTGCTCTATGGCGATTGCGGCACCGGCGGGATGCTCGATGCGGTGCTGCGGGACGAGGGCGTCGACCGGATCGAGGGGCCGCATTGCTACGAGTTCTACGCCGGGCGGACGGATTTCGAGCGGCTGATGGAGGAGGAGCTCGGCAGCTTCTTCCTGACCGACTACATGGTCCGGCACTTCGACCGCCTGATCTGGGAAGGCCTCGGCATCGACCGGCATCCGGACCTCAGGGACGCCTATTTCGGCAACTACCGCCGGATGGTCTACCTGGCGCAGATCGAGGATCCGCGGCTGCGGGAGAAGGCGGCGGCGGCGGCGGCGAAAATGGGGCTTGATTTCGAGTATCGTTTCACCGGCTATGGCGAGCTGCAGCGTTTCATGGCGGCCGCCGCGGCGGGACACTGAACAGACAGACGGGTTCGAGGACGAAGATGGCGCAGTTGACGGTGGTCTATTGGCGGGACATCCCCGCCCAGGTGATCGTGAAGAAGGGCCGCGATGCCGCCAAGGTGCAGCTGACCGAGCGCTTCGAGAAGGCCATCGACCGCGCCGCCATGCGCGCCAACCTGCGCGATACCGACTCCTACCTGGCGGAATGGCGCCGCGCGGCGCCGGTCACCGTCGGCGACGAGCTGCAGGCCGAGGCCGACAAGGCGGCGGCCGAGCTCGAGGCAACTTTCACCGAGGACCGGCTGAAGGCGCTGGTGGAAACGGGCGGGCTGGCCGGCGATCCCGCCGACACCGCGCGGACGGGGGCCTGAGCCGATGTATGCCGTTCGCCTCTGGTCGGTGCGCCATGCCCGCGGCCTCAACCGCTTCTACCAGGGCTTCGAGCGCCTGCTCGTCACCCTGCATCCGCTGTGGAACCGGATCGGCTACGACAAGGTCGAGCGCCCCTTCCAGGTCTTCGAGAAGGCCACCAAGGGCTTCCTCTTCGACTGCCAGATGTGCGGGCAATGCGCCCTCTCCTCGACCGGCATGTCCTGCCCGATGAACTGCCCGAAGAACCTCCGCAACGGGCCCTGCGGCGGCGTCCGCCCCAACGGCCATTGCGAGGTGAAGCCGGAGATGAAATGCGTCTGGGTGAAGGCCTGGGAAGGCGCCGAGCGCATGGGCCGGATCGCCCCGGGCGCGGCCGACCCGGCGAAGATCCTCGACGTGCAGAAGCCGGTCGACAATGCGCTGAAGGGCCGCTCCTCCTGGCTCCGCGTCGTGCGCATGGAAAAGCAGGTCGGCGAGTTCGCCCCGAAGCCGGCAAAGGCGCCCGCCGCGGCCGCCAAGCCGGCGTTTGCCGAGAAGCCGGCGGCGGTGAAACCGGCTTCGGACAATGCAGGCAAGGCGGCATGAGCAGCGACCTCACCCATTTCGATCCGGCGGCGCCGCTGCCCTCGCTACCCGGCCATTCCTCGGGCGGCAGGCTCGAGCGCATCCTGCGCTCCGGGCGCTTCGCCGTCACCGCCGAGCTGAACCCGCCGGATTCCGCCGACCCGCGTGACGTCTACGACCGCGCGCTGGTGCTCTCCGAGGTCTGCGACGCGATCAACGCCACCGACGCCTCCGGCGCCAACTGCCACATGTCCTCGGTCGGCATCTGCTCGCTGCTGACCCGCGCCGGCTATGCGGTCATCATGCAGATCTCCTGCCGCGACCGGAACCGCATCGCCATCCAGGGCGACGTGCTGGGCGCCGCCGCGATGGGCGTGCAGAACATCCTCTGCCTCACCGGCGACGGGGTGCAGGCCGGCGACCAGCCGGCGGCCAAGCCGGTCTTCGACTTCGATTCCACCTCGCTCCTCGACTGCATCCGCGGCATGCGCGACCGGCGCCAGTTCCTCTCCGGCCGCAAGCTCACCACGCCGCCGCAGGTGTTCCTCGGCGCCGCCGCCAATCCCTTCGTGCCGCCGCTGGAATACCGCGCCCAGCACATCGCCAAGAAGATCGCCGCCGGGGCGCAGTTCATCCAGACCCAGTACTGCTACGACGTGCCGCTTTTGCGCAAGTTCATGGAGAAAGTGCGCGAGCAGGGCCTGCATGAAAAGGCGTTCTTCCTGATCGGCGTCGGGCCGCTGCCCTCGGCGAAGACCGCGCGCTGGATGAAGAACAACGTGCCCGGGGTGCATATCCCGGAACCGGTATTGGAGCGGATCGAGAAGGCCAAGGACCAGAAGGCGGAGGGCAAGCAGCTCTGCATCGATCTCATCCAGGAGATCAGCGAAATCGAGGGCGTGGCGGGTGTTCACGTGATGGCCTACCGGCAGGAGGAATACGTGAACGAGATCATCCAGGCCTCGGGTGTCATGCATAACCGGAAACCGCGTCGCGCGGCCCGCCCGGCGGTTCCCGCCGCGGTCGAGCCGAAAGCGGCCGTCAATCAGTGAAAGGACTTTTCTAAATGACCGATACCGTCATCAGCTCGGCCACCAAGGAAGTGGTGATCGGCTTCGACCGCCCCTTCGTCGTGATCGGCGAGCGCATCAATCCCACCGGCCGCAAGCTGCTGGCGGCCGAGATGGCGGCCGGCGACTACAGCCGGGTCCGCTCCGACGCGCTCGCCCAGGTCGCCGCCGGCGCGCAGATGCTCGACGTCAATGCCGGCATCCCGATGGCCGACGAGCCGCGGATCCTCGCCGAGGCGATCCAGCTGGTGCAGTCGCTGACCGACGCGCCGCTGTCGATCGACAGCTCGATCGTCGCCGCCCTCGAGGCCGGCCTCGCCGTCTACAAGGGCAAGGCGCTGCTGAACTCGGTGACCGGCGAGGAGGAACGCCTCGAGGTGGTGCTGCCGCTGGTGAAGAAATACGGCGCCGCGGTGATCGCCATCTCCAACGACGAGACCGGCATCTCCGAGGATCCCGACGTGCGCTTCGAGGTGGCGAAGAAGATCGTGCACCGCGCTGCCGACTACGGCATCCATCATTCCGACATCGTCGTCGACCCGCTGGTGATGCCGATCGGCGCCCTCGGCCAGGCCGGCAACGCCGCCTTCCGGCTGATCCGCCGGCTGCGCGAGGAGCTGAAGGTCAATACCAGCTGCGGCGCCTCCAACATCAGCTTCGGCCTGCCCAACCGCCACGGCCTCAATCAGGCCTTCCTGTCGATGGCGATCGGCGCCGGCATGACCAGCGCCATCATGAATCCGCTGCATATCGAGGAGATGACCGGCATCTGGGGCGCCGACACGCTGATGGGTCACGACCCGCATTGCGCCCACTGGATCCGCAAGTTCCGCGAGCCGACCCCGGAAGGCGAGCCGATGGCCGGCCAGCGTGGCCGGCGCGAGGGCGGCGGCCGGCGGCGCGGCGGTGGTACCGGCGGCGGCACCCCGGGCGGGGCGGCGCCGGAAACGGCGAGTGCCTGAGACCTTCTGCATGGCGCGCGCGGCCCGAACGGGGGCCGCCCGCGCGATGGCCACCTGCCCCGGCCCCTGCTCCCCGACTCCCGGGAAAGCCGGGGCCGGGGTTCGTGCTTTCTGGCCTGGAAAGACCACACTGAAGATCGGGTTTGAATCATGACGGCGGACATCACGGCGAGCGACAAGAACGGCCAGGCCAACGGCAACGGCCATGGCGCGGGGGACGGCCCGCTGCTGGCCTTCATGCCCTCGGGCAAGCGCGGCCATTTCCCGGTCGGTACCCCGATCCTGCAGGCCGCCCGCGCCCTCGGCGTCGACATCGATTCGGTCTGCGGCGGGCGCGGCATCTGCGGCCGCTGCCAGGTCGTGGTCTCGGAAGGCGAGTTCGCCAAGCTCGGCGTCACCTCGCGCGGCGACCATCTCAGCGACTTCTCGACCGTCGAGCAGCGCTATGCCGACAAGCGCGGGCTGAAGGCCGGGCGCCGCCTCTCCTGCTCCTGCCAGCTGCTCGGCGACCTCGTCATCGACGTGCCGGCCGAGAGCCAGGTGCACAAGCAGGTGGTGCGCAAGCGCGCCGAGATGCGCACCATCGAGCTCGACCCGGTCATCACCCTGCATTACGTCGAGGTCGAGCAGCCCGATATGCACGACCCGACCGGCGACCTGCAGCGCCTGGAGAAGGCCCTGAAGGCGCAGTGGAAGCTGGAGGGGCTCGATTGCGACGTGCGCGCGATCCAGGGCCTGCAGCAGGCCCTGCGCAAGGGCGACTGGACGGTGACCGTCGCCGTCCATCTCGGCAAGCAGATCACCGCGGTCTGGCCGGGTTTCCAGGACAAGGCCTACGGCATCGCCGTCGACGTCGGCTCGACCACCATCGCCGGGCATCTCTGCGATCTCGCCAGCGGCGAGGTGATCGCCTCCTCCGGCCTGATGAACCCGCAGATCCGCTTCGGCGAGGACCTGATGAGCCGGGTCTCCTACGTGATGATGAATCCGGGCGGCGACCGGGAGATGACCAAGGCGGTGCGCGAGGCGCTCAACGACCTGGTCCAGGCCTGCGTCAAGGAGGCCAATTGCAGCGTCGAGGACATCCTCGAATGCACCTTCGTCGGCAACCCCATCATGCACCACCTGCTGCTCGGGATTAACCCGATCGAGCTCGGCGGCGCGCCCTTCGCCCTGGCCACCGACGGCCCGGTGCAGATCTGGGCCTCCGAGATCGACCTCAAGGTGCATCCCAACGCCCGCATCTACGTGCTGCCCTGCATCGCCGGCCATGTCGGCGCCGATACCGCCGGCGTCATCCTCTCGGAATCGCCGCACGAATCCGACGAGATGACACTGATCGTCGACGTCGGCACCAATGCCGAGATCGTGCTCGGCAACCGGCACAAGCTGCTGGCGGCCTCCTCGCCGACCGGCCCGGCCTTCGAGGGCGCGCAGATCTCCTGCGGCCAGCGCGCCGCCCCCGGCGCCATCGAGCGGGTGCGCATCGACCGCGTCACGCTGGAGCCGCGCTTCAAGGTGATCGGCAGCGACCTGTGGTCGGACGACAAGAACTTCGCCAGGGAGACCGAGGCCTTCGGCGTCACCGGCATCTGCGGTTCCGGCATCATCGAATGCCTGGCCGAGATGTATCTCTCGGGCATCCTCGCCTATGACGGCGTCATCGACGGCGCCATGGCGGCGAAGTCGCGGCGCATCGAGCCCGAGGGCCGCACCTTCTCCTACCTGCTGCACGAAGGCTCGGCCGAGAGCGGCTCGCCCACCCTGAAGATCATGCAGAACGACGTTCGCGCCATCCAGCTCGCCAAGGCGGCACTCTATGCCGGCGCCCGGCTGCTGATGGACCGCATGGGCATCGACAAGCTCGACCGGATCACGCTCGCCGGCGCCTTCGGCAGCCACATCGACGTGAAATACGCCATGGTGCTCGGGATGATTCCCGACTGCGACCTCGCCAAGGTGACCAGCGCCGGCAATGCCGCCGGCACCGGCGCCCGCATCGCCCTCCTCAACCGCAAGGCGCGCGACGAGATCGTGCGCGTGGTGAAGCAGGTCGAGAAGGTGGAGACCGCGGTCGAGCCGCGCTTCCAGGCGCATTTCGTCGAGGCGATGGCCCTGCCGCACAAGACCGCGCCCTATCCGCACCTGGCCAAGGCGGTGAACCTGCCGGCGCCGAAGCTCGCCGCCACCGGCGACGAGGACGGCGGCCGCCGCCGCCGCCGGCGCTCCTAGGGCCAGGCCTTCAGCTTCGCCTGCAGGCTGGCCGGCCACGCCGCCTCCGGCGGGTAGAAGCTGGCATCGGCATCGCCGGGCTTGCGGGCGGCGAAGACCCGTTGCCCGGCCGGGTCGATGGCGATGAAGAGGTCGCTGGAGGTCTCGCCCTCGTTGTTGAAGCAGGTGCCGTAGATCAGGCCATCGGCGGTCTTCAGCATCCGGTCGGCGGTGCCGAAATCGTCGACGAAGGCCGGGAAATCCGCGCCGAGCAGCTGCTTGAAGGCGCCGAAGACGGCGGCATTGTCGAGGGCCTCCCAGGGATAGGCGCCATCCAGCGCCGGCGCCTCCGCCCAGCCGGTCCCCGGCTTCGGCTGGAAGGGCAGCGGCGTCGGTCCCTCGAGGCCGCGCGCGAAGGACCAGCGATAGAGCGCCCCGTCCTGCCCGGCGACCGGCGGGAAGCGGATCTCCAGGCTGTCGGTGCCGGCGGTGCCGACCGCCGTGTCCGCGCAGTCGCCGAAGACGTCGGTGCTGGCGACGGCGCCCGCGGCATCCACCGAAATCACCTGGTACTGTCCGGCGCAGCCATTGCCGCCGTCGGAGACCAGCAGCAGCGCGGCACCGCCGCCGGCGCCGGTGAAGGCGGATTCGATTTCGATGAAGGCATTCCTGGCGACGGCCGTGCCGTCGATCCGCGCCTCGGCGGACCCGTCCTCGAGCCTGACGATCTCCAGCTGCTTGGGGCCGAGGACGATCTGCTGCAGGCTCTCCGCCGCCGCGTTGCGGCTGCAGAAGGCCGGCGGCAGCAGCGTCAGCAGGCCCCAGACGCCGACCGCAACCGCCCGCCGCATCTCCGCCCCGCCGCGTCGCATGTGCCACCTGCTCCCGCGCGGGTTCCCGGCCCGCTTGCGGGCAATACTCTCCGAGCCGGCGGCGGCGCGCAAGCCCGCAGACGGACGCCGCGCCGGCGAACCCGGGCAGATGGTTTGGAGAGGCGGGCTAGGGTCGCTTGCGCCCGGTCACCATGGCGCGCGGCAGGTTCTCGCGATGGGCGAGGCTGGCCAGGGCGACGCCGCCCAGATGCAGGATGACGAAGGCCAGGGTGATGTTGGCCAGCACTTCATGGACCTCCTTGAACGGACCGCGGATCCTCTCGCCCTCGCCCTCGCCATCGTCGCCGCCGGTGCCGGCACCCGCGGCGACGGTCTGCGGCAGCCAGTAGGACAGCGGACCCTCGCCCTTGGCGATGGCGAGGTCGGCCATGCCGAAGCCGGCGGTGGCGCCCAGCAGGATGAGGAGCGCCAGCGTCATTGCCCCGCCGGCCGGGCTGTGGCCGAGATGGCGCTTGGCGCGGAAGCGGACCAGATCGAGGAGATAGGCAACGACCGTGGCCGGCGTCTTCACGAAGCTGCTGAAGCGCGCGTGTTCGGTACCGACCAGGCCCCAGAGCACGCGCAGCAGCACCACGCCGGCGATGATGTAGCCGGCCCAGCTGTGCAGCCAGATCGGGTCGCCTTCCGAGAGATAGGCGACGGCGAACCCCAGTACCAGCAGCCAGTGGGCGGCGCGGACGAAGACGTCCCAGACTTTGATCTCGTTCATGACGGTTTCCTGACAGAGGGAACTAGACCGCGCGGCTGTGGCGGGCCGGGCTGCTGTTGAAATAGGCATCGAAGGCCGCGGCGACAATGCGCTGATACGGCATGCCGCGCTCGGTCACCCGGAGATGGGTGCCCCGGAGTTCCGCCAGCCCGTCGGCGACCAGCGGCGCGAGGCGGGCGCGTTCCAGGCGGAAGCCGTAGCCGGCGGCGCCCAGTTCCAGGGCGACGCGGCCGAAATCGACCTCGCCGAAGCACATCAGCCTTTCGATGATGGCGCCCAGCATCCGATCTTCGCCGGTCAGCGCGACGCCGCGCGCGATGGCGGGATGGCCCTTCGCCACCGCCTGGGACCAGGCGCCGGTCTCCGCCAGGTTCTGGGCGAATCCCTGCGGCAGGGCGCTGATCGCCGAGGGGCCGAAGCCGACCAGGGTCTCGGCCGGGTCCGCCGTATAGCCCTGGAAGTTCCGGCGCAGGCTGCGATCCTCCAGCGCCAGGGCCAGGGCGTCGGTCGACTTGGCGAAATGGTCGAGGCCGATGCGCCGGTAGCCGGCGGCGATGAGCTGCCGGGCGGCGCTTTCCGCCATGGCGAAGCGCTGCGCCGCGTCCGGCAGCGTCGCCTCGTCGATCAGGCGCTGATGCGCCTTCATCCAGGGCACATGCGCATAGCCGAAGATCGCGAGGCGGTCGGGATCGAGCGAGAGCGCAAGCTCGACTGTCCGGCGGAAGCCGGCCGGCGTCTGCTTCGGCAGGCCATAGATGAGATCGAGGTTGAGGCCGCCGATGCCGATGCCGCGCAGGGCGTCGATGGCGGCGCGCACCTCGTCATAGGGCTGGACGCGGTTGATCGCCGCCTGCACCTCGGCGTCGAAATCCTGCACCCCCAGGCTGACGCGGTTGACCCCGCCGTCGCGCAGGGCCCGCAGCAGATCGCCGGACATCAGCCGTGGATCCAGCTCGAGGGCGATCTCGCAGCCGGGCTCGATATCGTAGAGATGGCCGATCGCCATCATCAGCCGACGGAAGTCGTCGGGCGCCAGCATGTTCGGCGTGCCGCCGCCCCAGTGGATCTGCGCCAGCCGGCGGCGACCGCCGAAGATCCGCGCCGTCTGCTCGAGCTCCTCGGTCAGCCGCTCGGCGAAGCGGCGGACCGGCTCGTAGCGCGCCGCCACCCGGGTATGGCAGCCGCAGTACCAGCACATCTGCTTGCAGAACGGCACGTGCAGGTAGAAGGAAAGCGGCGTCGCCGGATCGGTCGCGGCCAGCCATGCCGCCACCTGGATGGCGTCGACCCCGGGGTGGAACTGCGCCGCCGTCGGATAGCTGGTGTAGCGCGGCACCGCCCGGTCGTATTTGGCAAGGAGACTGTCGGTCATGCCGGCATTCTGCCCATCGCCGCCCGCGATGGCTTGATTTAAGTCAATGATCCCGGCGATTTAGCCGCGACCGCGCGCCGCGCCGGCATATCCTTTCACGGGCTGTGGATTTGGCCGCCGCGCAACCCCGCTGTGCGGGCCGGCGGCGCGAAATTAAGGGGCCTTTAACGGCGATTTCCTAGATTTGGCCTGGGAAAAACGAGTACCGCCAATGTCGATGAGAGCCGCCTCGAGATGAGACGCCGACCGGCCCAGGCCGCGCCGCGATTCCGCCTGACGCGGAATTTCGCGATCGTGGCGGCGATCGTGCTGCTGCTGGTGGCGAGCAGCCTCAGCCTGCTCTATCGCGGCTGGGCCATCCGCCAGCTGACCGCCGAGGTGGAGCAGAGCAACGTCAACATCGCGCGCCTGCTGGCCAACGTGCTCTGGGAACACCAGCAGCCGCTGCTCGAGCAGCTGACCGCGGCCGACCCGAAGACCCTGCGCACCCGCCCGGAGATCGGCGTGCTGGCGCGCACGATCGGCACCCTGGTCCGCGATGCGCCGGTGGTCAAGGTGAAGATCTACGGCCTCGACGGGATGACCATCTTCTCCACCGCCCGCAGCCAGATCGGCGAGGACAAGATGCATGACGAGGGCGTCGCCTCGGCGCTCCGCGGCATCGTCGCCAGCGAGCTCGCCCACGCCAACACGCTCAGCACCTTCGAGGGCGCCATCGTCGATCGCGACCTGCTCTCCAGCTATGTGCCGATCTATCGCGACGAGACCGGACGCGAGGTCGCCGGGGTGTTCGAGGTCTACAACGACGTCACCGGCTTCGTCGGCGAGATCAACCGGGTGCAGATCTGGCTGGCGGTGGTCGGCTTCGGCGCGGCCGGCCTGGTCTATGCCGCCCTGGTCGCCCTGGTGCGGCACGGCGACCGGCTGCTGCAGCGCCAGCACGCGGAGACCCTGGCGCTGACCCGCAGCATCACGCGGGCCGAGGCGGCGAGCCAGGCGAAATCGCATTTCCTCGCCGGCATGAGCCACGAGCTGCGCACGCCGCTGAATGCGGTCATCGGCTTTGCCGAGCTGATCCAGGGCCAGACCTTCGGGCCGATCAACGCCCGCTACAGCGACTATGTCGGCGAGATCCGCAATTCCGGCCGGCAGCTGCTCGGCATGATCGACGACATCCTCAACCTCGCCAAGCTCGAGCTGGGGAGCCAGGAGCTGCAGCAGGGCGACGTCGATCCGGGCGCCCTCGCCCGCGACGTCACCGCGGCGCTGCGCGAGCGCGCGCAGAAGGCCGAGATCCACCTCACCCTCGAGCTCGAACCCGACCTGCCGGTCCTGCGCACCGACGGCGGCAAGCTGCAGCAGGCGCTGACCCATCTGCTGGCGAATGCGGTGAAGTTCTCGCGCCACGGCGGCGAGGTGCGGCTCAGCGTCGATCATGCCGACGACACCCACTGCCGCTTCGTCATCGCCGATCACGGCATCGGCATGCGCACCGAGGACTTCCCGCTGGCGCTGGCGCCGTTCAGCCAGGTCGACGGCACCTGGGCGCGGAAATACGAGGGCGCCGGGCTTGGCCTGTCGCTCGCCACCCGCTATGTCGAGCTGATGGGCGGCAGCCTCGCCATCGACAGCGCCCCGGACCGCGGCACCACGGTGACGATTCTCGTTCCCGGCATCCGGATCCGGCATTCCGCCGCGGCCTGACCACGGAAAACCGCGTTTTTCACCACAAAATCCACCGAGCGCAGCCGGTGCAGACACGGTGGACTCACGGTGCGGACGTGGTTCTTTCCGGCGCCCGTTCGCGGACCGCGCCGGCGTTTTTCCCGATTCCGCCGTTAACTTGTATATACAAGTTAACGCCATGGCCGCTGGAACCCGGCGGACCGGCCGCCCATATCCCAAGAGGAGGATATGGACATGCGATTTTTCCCCCTTCTGGCGATGATCCTGGGGCTGGCAGGCGCCGGGCCGGGCAGCGCGCCCGCCGCTGCCCAGGAGTTCTACGGCACCGGCTCCAGCTATACCGGGGCGCCGGTGCCGATGGGTACGCTGAACGCCATCGGGGCGGAAAAGCGCCGGCAATCCGCGGCCGAGGGCCAGCTCAGGCTGCAGCAGCAGCAGTTGCGCAGCGACCAGGAGCGCATGACCACCACCGGCCCCAATCTCGGCTGCTTCGGCAAGACCGCGGCCGTCACCAACTGCGCCGACAAGCCGATGCCGCAGATCGACCGCCGCAGCAACAGCCTGAAGCAGCGGGAGAACGACCTCGAGGACCAAGAGGACCTTCCCCTCCGCCTCCCCGACCCGCAGGACTGAACCGCACCGGCAGCGGCGCTGCCCCGGCGGGGCGGCGCGTGTCGGTCACTCCGGCATGCCCGCCTGGCGCAGGGCGCCGGCCAGCCGGGTCGCGTCTTCCGGCCGGCGGAAGGGAACGTGGCGGCCAAGATTGGATATGCGGCAGTCGGGATCGATCTCGCGCAGCCGGGCCATCGTGCGTGCCGCCTTCTCCGGCTGTCCGGTGAGGGTATAGCTGGCGGTCAGGTAGCGCAGCGCGCCGATGGTATCGGGCCGGGTCCGGATCGCCGCCTCGGCCCATGACAGGGTTTCGCTGTCGCGGCCGGCAATGAAATGCGCGGCCGCCATGGCGACCCGCATGTTGAACGCGCTGGGCGACTGCGGGTTGAGGCGCATGGCGCGCGTCAGGTCCTCGATCGCGGATTCGGACCGGCCGAGCCAGATCTTGATCCAGCCGCTCCAATACCATGCCGCCGCCAGGTTGGGGTTCAGGGCGAGGGCCCGCTCGATCAACTGGTAGCCGGCATCGATGTCGCCGTTGAGATAGGCAAGGCAGAAGCCGCCGGTCGCCAGGGCAAGCGCGTCGTCCTGGCCGAGCTTGATCGCCTTTCGGGCCAGCCGCTCCGCTGCGGCGGCCTCCTCGGGTGTGCGTTCCGCCCAGCCGCCGGCCATGCGCTGGGAGTAGCACTGCGCCGCCATGGCATAGGCCGAGGCGAAGCCGGGATCGAGCTCGGCGGCGCGCAGGAAGTGGCGAAGGCCCTCGTGATTGCCCTCCCGTGTCCACTGGTTCAGCCCCGCCATGCCGCGGAGATAATAGTCGTAGGCATCCAGGCTCTGGGTCGGCTTTCCCGTGGCCCGCTCGATCTCGGCCTGCTCCAGCCGCGGGGCGATGGCACCGACGGCGCGCGCGGTGACCTGGTCCTGCAGGTCGAAGATGTCCTCCAGCGTGCCTTCGAACCGGTCGGCCCAGAGATGCGCCCCCGTCGTCGCATCGATGAGCTGCCCGGTGATCCGCACCCGGTTCCCCGCCTTGCGCACGCTGCCTTCGAGCAGGTAGCGCACGCCCAGTTCGCGCCCGATCTGCTTGACGTCGACGGCGCGCCCCTTGTAGGCGAAGCTCGAGTTGCGGGCGATCACGAACAGCAGCTTGATCCGCGACAGCGCGGTGATGATCTCCTCCACCACGCCATCGGCGAAATACTCCTGCTCGACATCGCCGCTCATGTTCTGGAACGGCATGACCGCGATGGAGGGCTTGTCGGGCAGCGACAGGACGGCCTTTGCCGGCGGGGCGGAAGCATCGGTAGCACCCGGCGGCGACGGCTGTACGCTGAAGGCCCTGACCGGGTCGGCGATATTGTGAAACTGCTGCTCGCCCAGATCCGCCATGACGGCGGCGACCTTTCCCTTCACCTGCTCGAAGACGCTGCGGGAAATGCAGAGCCCGCCGGGCGGCGCCAGCTTCTCGAGCCGGGCGGCCACATTGACGCCATCGCCATGGATGGTGCCGTCGGCGACGATGACGTCGCCGAGATTGACCCCCATGCGGAAGACGATCTGGCGCGCGTCGGCCTCGGCCGCATTGGCGTGGGCCAAAGCCTGCTGGCAGGCGATGGCGCATTCCACGGCGGCGAGGGCATTGGTGAACTCGACCAGCAGGCTGTCGCCGGCGGTCCCGACCAGACGCCCATGGTGCCGCTCGACGGCAGGATCGATGATTTCCGCCCGCACCTTCCGGAAGCGCGCCAGCGTGCCGAGTTCATCGGCGGCGATCAGGCGCGAATAGCCGACGACATCGGCCGCGAGGATTGCCGACAAGCGGCGGAACACGGATTCCTGCGTCATCTCCTTCCCATGCGCCGTTCCGACACACAGCAGGGTCCATTCTAGCGCAGTTGACCGCCCCTGCCAGACCGAAGATGGGCGGTCCGGTTCCGGCCGGGCCGGTGCTGGTGCCGGCGCACCACGGGAACTCGTGGGTGGCCGGGCTGAGACGGGGATCAAGTCCGGGGACGGCCATGACGGCAAGTTCAGAAGTCCGCGGCGCGGATGGGGTGCATTTCGAGATTGCCGTTCGGCTTATCGAAGAGTTCGACAGTAAATCCAGAAGTGCCGTTATCCGTTCGTTGAAAATCAAAGACATCGTGCGAGGCCTGGAATTGGGTTTCGTTGCCGAACCACTCTCCCTCGCCGTACCAGGCATCGCCCGTGGCGACTCGCAGTTCGTAGGAGCCGGGAGGCACCTTGACCTCGATGGGCGTGCCGCCGACGACATAGATTCCGATCGTGTCTGCGCCGGTCTTTCGGTTGACCAGTTTCACGAAGTAGTTGGCGCCGGGCAGGGTCACGATCTTGAATGGCGCCTCGACATTGTGGCCGGAGCGGTTGAAGACCAGGCCCGGCGTCTGCGCCACCGGCCGGCGGGCGGGCGGCTCCTGTGCCGGCCGCAGGAGGTCCGCCACAAGATGAAACCCACCGTGCTGCTGCAGGGTGAAGAGGAGCGTGCCGGCAATGGCGCCGAAGGCGAGGCCCAGCGCGATGACGAAGGATGTCTGCCTGGAGATCGCGGGCCGGATGGGCGGCGCCGGTGCGTGGCCGACGGCGGGATTGTCCGCAACCAGACGCAATGGCGGACGCGCGGGATTCGGCAACGGCCTGCCGCAGCTTCGACAGGTGAGCGTACCTTCCATCGCCGCTGGAACCTGGTTCCCGGCGCCGCAGCTGCTGCACAGGATTCCGCTTTCGGCCTCGGACATCGACGATGACCCCGATCCGCACCATGAACAACGAGCATAGTTGCAAGATTCGCCCGGATATTCAATCGCCGCGGGCGGCATGGGCCCGCGGGTCGAGCCCGCGGGTGACGGACTGGGTTTGGGAGACGCGGTGCTGGCGCACCGCAGGAACTCGTGGGTGCCCGGGCCAAGCCCGGGCATGACGGCGTGGGTTGATGCATCGTTTCATTCGTCATGGCCGGGCTTGGCCCGGCCACCCACGAATTTTTAGCGCGCGGACTGCGGCGCAGGTGGCCGGGCTGGGACGGGGATCAAGTCCGGGGATCAAGTCCGCGGGCGGGGCGGGTTTGCGGGTAGTGGAAGAGCGCGGGTGTCAGCGCTTTTCCGGTTTCAGCACGAAGCCGTCGTAGTCGGCGGTCCGCGGCATGTCCAGGATGCGCGCCTTGTCGAGGTCGAGGAGGCGTTGCCGGTAGCGGGCGAGTTCCAAGTCGCGCTCCGCCGCGGTGATCCGACCGGGAGCATAGACCACGAAGGGCTCGATCACGGCGAAGCCGACGAAACCGAAGATGCCGCGGTGGATCGGGAACAGGATGCTCTCGATATCGGCGTAGAGACCGTGCCCGGAATAGGCCTGGGCATCGCCGCCCAGGGTGACCGAACACATCGCGCGCTTGCCGGCAAGCCAGCCGCGGTCGAACCAGCGCCCGCCGCCATAGGCACGCCCGACGGCAAAGACGCGGTCGACCCAACCCTTGAGGATGGCGGGCAATCCCAGCCACCAGATCGGGAACTGGAAGATCAGGAGATCGCACCAGGCCAGCTTGTCCATCTCCGCCTGGAGGTCCGGCGCAAAGCCGTCGACGGCGCTGGCGTGGCGTTCCTCGGCCTGCTGGCTGAGCCGTTCCGGATCGGCAACGGTGGTGAAGTTGCGCCGGTCGGAGACCGGATCGAAATTCATCGCGTGGAGGTCGGAAACCACCACGTCGTGGCCGGCCTCGGCCAAGGCCGCGACCGCGGTGCGGGTCAGCGCACCATTGAAGCTTTGCGGTTCATGATGGGCATGGACGATGAGGACGCGCATGGGCAGCCCGCCTGCAGTTGCGGCAGGGATGCTAGCCCAGGCCGCCCGCACCGGCCAATAGGCGGTCCGCAGACGATTCCGGCATCGGTTCCCCGTCCTAGGCACGGACCTCGCGCAGGAAGTCGTCGACCTGGGATCTCAGCAGGGTGCCGTTGCGCGCCAGTTCGCCGGCGGAGGAGAGCAGCTGGGTAGCGGCGGCGCCGGTCTCCTGGGCGACCTGGGTGACGCTGCCGATGTTGGAGGAGACCTCGGTGGTACCCTGGGCCGCCTGCTGGACGTTGCGGGCGATCTCCTGGGTGGCGGCGCCCTGTTCCTCGACCGCCGAGGCGATGGCGGTGGAGATCTCGTTCACCCGGTTGATGGTCTGGGCGATGCCCTGGATGGCAATGACCGAGCTTTGGGTCGCCTGCTGGATCGCCTGCACCTGGGCGGTGATCTCGTCGGTCGCCTTGGCGGTCTGGGTCGCCAGCACCTTGACCTCGGAGGCGACCACGGCGAAGCCCTTGCCGGCCTCGCCGGCACGGGCCGCCTCGATGGTGGCGTTGAGGGCGAGGAGGTTGGTCTGGCCGGCGATGTCGTTGATCAGGCGCACCACGTCGCCGATCCGGGCGGCGGCCTCGGCCAGGCTCTGCACCTTGGCATTGGTGTCGTTGGCCTGGCTGACCGCATCGCCGACGATGCAGGTGGATTCGGTCACCTGCGCGCCGATCTCATGGATCGAGGCGGACAGCTCCTCGGTGGCAGAGGCGACGGTCTGCACGTTCTGGGTGGCTTCGTCCGAGGCGGCGGCGACCACCGTCGACTGGCGCGAGGCCTCCTCGGCCGAGGCGGACATCGCCTGGGCGGTGGCCTGCAGTTCGGTGGAGGAGCTGGTGACGCCCTTCAGCACTTCGCCCACCGTCGATTCGAAGCGGTCGGCCATGTCGTGCATCAGCCGGCGGCGCTCCGCCTCGGCCTGGCGCTTCTGCGCCTCCTGCTCGGTGCGCAGGCGGTCGGCCTCGAGCATGTTCTCCTTGAAGACCAGGACCGCCTTCGACATCTCGCCGATCTCGTCCCGGCGCTCGCCGCCGGGGATGGCAGTGGTCCGGTCGCCGGCGGCGAGATGGCCCATGGCGGCGGTCATGCCGCGGATCGGCCGGGTGATGCTGCGGGCCAAGGCGAAGGCGGCGCCCAGGGCGACGACGACGGCGAAGCCGGCGACCGCCATGTTGATCAGGGTGCTGTCGACGCCGACCGCGTCGAACTCGGTGTCGAGCGCCGCGGCATGCTTGATCTCGACGTCGCGCACCTGGCTGAGGGCGGTGGCGAAGGCGGCGACGGTCTCGTCGATCCGGCCGTCGAGGTCGCGGATCTCGCCGGTCATCTCCGGCGTCGCCTGCAGCTTGGGCAGCATCTCCTGCTCGAACAGGCGGACGACCTCGGCATAGTCCTTGCGGGCGGTGTCGAGGGCGGTCTTCTGCGCTTCTTCGCTGGCGGCCTCGGCGATCCTGGTCAGGGCGTCCTCGGCCGCCGCCTTCTGCGCCGCCCAGTCCTTGGCGGTGGTGGGCAGGTCGCGGTTGATCTCGGCATCGGCGATGACCTGGTACATCTGGGCGCCGAGATAGGAGGCCTCGGTGATGCGGGTGGCGTGCTGCGCGGTCACCGCGCCGTCGTCCTGCATCGCCCGCAGGCGATCGACCGTCCAATAGGTGAGGCCGGCGAGGACCAGCACCAGCACGACATTGGTGACCGAGCCCAGCATGAGTTTGCCGGCGATGGAAATCCGCGTCCCGAGCATCAAGCTCTCCCTGCTTTTCTGATGACAACGTCTGCGGGCTGCGCGGGCCCGACCGAACTCGGCATTGACCTGGATCAATGGCGCAATTTGCGCATTGATAGGGCCCCGGGATTAAGCGTCGGTTAAACGCCGCGCGCTTTCCGCGAAGGCTGTTCCGCGCCTTCTGCATGACTGCCAGTGCATTCCGCGAGGAATGCACTGGCGGCGGATTGCAGTCTCAAAACTCTCCGGCATTCGAGAGAAATTTTCGCGATGCCGCGGGCGGGGGCGCCGACCTTGCGGGTGGGGCGCCGGCAAAAGAAAACGGGCGGCACCCGAAGGTGCCGCCCGCCATTCCGCAGACAGTTCGGCGGAGCGTCGGACTTTAGAAGTCCATGTCGCCCATGCCGCCCATGCCGCCGCCGCCCGGGCCGCCCATCGGGGCCGCCTTCTTCTCCGGACGATCGGCGATCATCGCTTCGGTGGTGATCAGCAGGCCGGCGACCGAAGCCGCATCCTGCAGGGCGCAGCGCACGACCTTGGTCGGGTCGATGATGCCGGCCTTCACCAGATCGACGAACTCACCGTTCTGGGCGTCGTAGCCCCAGTTGGTGTTCTTGCTCTCGAGCAGCTTGCCCGAGATCACCGCGCCGTCGACGCCGGCATTCTCGGCGATCAGCCGGGCCGGGGTCAGGATCGCCCGGCGGATGATGTCGATGCCGACCTTCTGGTCGTTGTTGTCGTACTTCACCTTGTCGAGCGAGCGCGAGGCATAGAGGAGGGCCACGCCGCCACCGGCGACGACGCCTTCCTCGACCGCGGCGCGGGTCGCGTGCATCGCGTCATCGACGCGATCCTTGCGCTCCTTCACCTCGACCTCGCTGCCGCCGCCGACGCGGATCACCGCGACGCCGCCGGCCAGCTTGGCCAGACGCTCGGCCAGCTTTTCCTTGTCGTACTCGCTGGTCGTCTCTTCGATCTGGGCGCGGATCTGGTTGCAGCGACCCTCGATCTCCTTCTTCTTGCCGGAGCCGTCGACGATGGTGGTGTTTTCCTTCTCGATCACCACCTTCTTGGCGCGGCCCAGCATGTCGAGCGTGACGCTCTCCAGCTTGATCCCGAGATCTTCGGAGATCACCTGGCCGCCGGTCAGGATGGCGATGTCTTCCAGCATCGCCTTGCGGCGATCGCCGAAGCCCGGCGCCTTCACCGCAGCGACCTTCAGGCCGCCGCGCAGCTTGTTGACCACCAGGGTCGCCAGGGCTTCGCCCTCGACGTCTTCCGAGATGATCAGCAGCGGCTTGCCCGACTGCACAACGGCTTCGAGCACCGGCAGCATGGCCTGCAGGTTGGAGAGCTTCTTCTCGTGCAGGAGGATGTACGGATTCTCGAGCTCCGTGGTCATCTTCTCGGCATTGGTGATGAAGTACGGCGACAGGTAGCCGCGGTCGAACTGCATGCCCTCGACGACTTCGAGCTCGGTCTCGAGGCCCTTGGCCTCTTCCACCGTGATCACGCCCTCGTTGCCGACCTTCTGCATCGCCTTGGCGATCATCGCGCCGATTTCCTTCTCGCCATTGGCCGAGATGGTGCCCACCTGGGCGATCTCTTCCGAGGTCGAGACCTTCTTCGAGCGCTTCTTCACGTCCTCGACCACGGCTTCAACCGCCGCGTCGATGCCGCGCTTCAGGTCCATCGGGTTCAGGCCGGCCGCGACGGCCTTGGCGCCTTCGCGGACGATCGACTGGGCGAGAACGGTCGCCGTCGTGGTGCCGTCGCCGGCGAGATCGTTGGTCTTCGAGGCGACTTCGCGCAGCATCTGCGCGCCCATGTTCTCGAACTTGTCGGCAAGCTCGATTTCCTTGGCGACGGTGACGCCGTCCTTGGTGATGCGGGGAGCGCCGAAGGCCTTGTCGATCACCACGTTGCGGCCCTTGGGACCCAGGGTGACCTTCACGGCGTTGGCGAGGATGTCGACACCGCGCAGCATGCGCTCGCGGGCGGCGCCGGAAAAGCGTACGTCTTTAGCTGCCCTATCTCAGGTTCCTTCCAGTGTTTCTCGGGACGAAGCGGCGCCTAGACGACTAGGCGACCTTCTTCTTCGCGGCGGTCGTGCCCTCGATGATGCCGAGGATGTCGGATTCCTTCATGATCAGAAGGTCCTCGCCGTCGACTTTCACTTCCGTGCCGGACCACTTGCCGAACAGGATGCGATCGCCGGCCTTCACGTCCAACGGGGTGAGCTTGCCGTCTTCGTTCTTCACGCCAGCGCCGGCGGCGATGACTTCGCCCTCTTGCGGCTTTTCCTTGGCGGTGTCGGGAATGATGATGCCCCCGGCGGTCTTCTCGACGCCTTCGATGCGACGGACAAGCACGCGGTCATGGAGCGGGCGGAACTTCATTGGAGATCCTCCGTTGATTTCTGAAAGTTATGCGACCCTGAAGATCGTCTCGGGATCCTGCGGCTCGACCGCTTGCAGGGGTCGTTAGCACTCACCTTCGACGAGTGCCAGCGATGTAGGCCGATCACCCCGCCCCGTCAAGGGCTAAGGGGTCGGATTCTTTAGATAATCCACCGCTGAATCGTCGCGGGGCCGGCAGCAATCCCGGCTAACGAGTGCTAACCATTTGAATTTGTTGTGAGATTCAAAAAATGTTAAGGTTTTGGGTCGATCCTACGGGTAAGGTTAATACCGTGACGTGAACTGAGATGGAGAGTTCTTTATGTCCAGCTTGGCGTTGCAGTTGAACCACTTCCGCCTGACCACGGCGCATATCCTCTACCACATGCCGGATCACCCGGGCCTGCTGCAGAGCTTCGTCTGGCAGGAATACGACCTCGCCCCGCAATTCCCCGTGCTGCACAAGTTCCTCGACTTCTGGAGCCGCAACCTCGACGGCAAGCTGCATTCGGTCGAGGTGGCGAGCTGCGAGATGCTGCAGGCGCCGCGCTGGCGCAATGCCGAGCTGCTGACCATGCACTAGCCGCCGCCGCGCCCCTCTGCCGGGCCAAACCGGGGGCCTAATCGGGGGCCTACCCGGGGGGACATGACAGGGCGGGTCCTTCCTGCTAACACTCGCGCGGCCTTCACTTTTCAGGGATTCCCCGCCGCGTGCTGCGACGTCTCTACGACTGGGTGATGAACCTCGCGCATCACCGCCAGGCGCTCTGGGCGCTGGCGGCGGTGAGCTTCGCCGAGAGCTCCTTCTTCCCGATTCCCCCCGATGCGATGCTGATGCCGATGGTCCTGGCCGACCGCCGGAAGGCCTGGCTCTATGCCGGCGTCTGCACCGCGGCCTCGGTGCTGGGCGCCCTGCTCGGCTACTGGATCGGCTATGAGCTCTACGCGACCGTCGGGGTGAAGATCGTCGCCGCCTACGGGCTGGAGGCGAAGATGCAGGCCTCGATCGAGGCCTTCAACACCTACGGGGTCTGGATCATCCTGATCAAGGGGCTGACGCCGATCCCCTACAAGATCATCACCATCGCCTGCGGCGTCGCGCATTTCGCCTTGCTCCCCTTCATCCTGGCCTCGATCGTGACCCGCGGGCTGCGCTTCTTCGCGGTCGCCGGGCTGCTCTATGTCTACGGCCCGCCGATCCGGGATTTCGTCGAGAAGCGCCTGACCCTGGTGACCACCGCCTTTCTCGCGATCGTGATCGGCGGCTTCGTCGCCCTGAAATATATTGGCTAGACCATGCGCAAGCGGCACAAGACCCTGATCGAAGGCCGGGCGGTCCCCTGGATCGCCGTGGCCCTGTCCTTTGCGGCGCTCTGCGTCGCCTGGCTGGCGCAATACGGCGCCGGCCTCGCCCCCTGCCACCTCTGCTACCTGCAGCGCTACGGCTATTGGGCGGCGATCGCGGTCGGCTGCGTCGCGGTGCGCTACAGCTACGAGCCGAAGCCGCGGCGGATCTGGCTGGCGCTGACCGGCATCGCCCTGCTGACGGTGGCGGGCATCGCCCTGTTCCATGTCGGCGTCGAGCAAAGCTGGTGGGCGGGCTCGGATGCCTGCGTCGGCGAGAGCGGCAGCGGCCAGTCGATCGAGGACCTGACCGCGACCATCATGAATGCCCCCCTCACCCGCTGCGACGAGCCGGCCTTCGTGCTGTTCGGCCTCTCCATGGCGGGCTACAATATGCTCTATGCCCTGGCCCTGGCGGCCTTCGCCTTCTGGGGCGCGACGCGGACGACCAACACATGACCGAGACGCCGCCGCCGGCCGAGAGCAATGCCACGCCGCCCGCCCGCACCGCGCCCGCCCGCACTGCGGCCGACCGCCTGCCCGGCGATCCCACCAAGGCGCAACTGATCGACCGCATCATCCGCGTCGACCATGCCGGCGAATACGGCGCCAAGCGGATCTACGAGGGCCAGCTGGCGGTGCTGAAGACCGGGCCCGAGGCCCAGGCGGTGCGCCGGATGTACGAGCAGGAGCTCGAGCACCTGCGGACCTTCGAGAAGCTGATGGTCGAGCGGCGGGCGCGGCCCTCGGCCCTGCACCCGGTCTGGCACCTGGCGGGCTATGCCCTCGGCGCCGCCACCGCCCTCATCGGCCCCAAGGCGGCGATGGCCTGCACCGTCGCGGTCGAGGAGGTGATCGACCAGCACTACCGGGAACAGGCGGAGAAGCTCGGCAGCGACGAGACGCCGTTGCGCGAGACCATCGAGAAGTTCCGCACCGACGAGCAGCACCACCGGGAGTCCGGCCTCGCCCACGGCGCCGAACAGGCCCCGGCCTATCCGCTGCTCACCGCCGCGATAAAGGCCGGATCCCGCCTCGCAATCTGGTGCGCGGAGCGGGTCTAGCCTTCCGCTGCATCCTTCGCGAGTCTGGCGGCGAGCTCGGGCATCCATTTCGCATCGACATTGGCGAAGGCGAGACGCAGGTTGGCCTCCTGGCCGGGGCCGAACATGCTGCCCGGCAGCGCCAGGATGTTCTGCCGGTCGGCGAGGCGCCGGCCCACCTGCATGGCGCTGAGGCCGCGATGCGGGTGCTTCACATAGGCGAAGAAGGCGCCGGCGCTCATCACCTCGTAGCCGAGGTCGTTGCGGGCGAAGGCCGCGGTGAGGGCGCCCAGCCGCTCGCGCATCAGCCGGGTATTGCCGGCCCGCCAGGCGCCGAGATGCTGCAGCCCGTGCAGCGCCGCCAGCTGCCCGATGCGGGGCGCGCAGATCGCCAGGCAGTCCATCGCCTTGGCGACCTCGGCGACCAGCCGGGGATGGCCGACCAGGGCGCCGACGCGATAGCCGGTGAGGCAGAACACCTTGGAGAAGCTGTAGAGGTGGATCAGCGTCTCCGCCCAGTCCGGATCGCGGAAGAGGTCGTGCGGCGCCTGGTCATGCGGCATGAAATCGCGATAGGTCTCGTCGAGGATGAGGGCGATGCCCCTGCGCTTGCAGAGCTCGTAGCAGGCGCGGATGGTCGCCGGCTGGTAGACGTGGCCGGTGGGATTGCTGGGCGAGATCAGCACCAGGGCGCGGGTCTTCGGGCCGATCGCGCGTTCCGCCTCGGCGAGATCCGCGGCGCCGCCGACCTCGAGCCGGGCCGCGAGATGCACCGCCCTGATGCCGCTCATGTCGAGCCACATCTGGTAATTGAAGTAGTAGGGCAGCGGCAGCAGGATCTCGTCGCCGGCGCGAGCCAGGGCCTGGGTCGCCAGGCAATAGGCCTGGTTGCAGCCGGCGGTGATCATCACGTTCTCCGCCGCCAGGTGGCCGCCATAGACCCGGACGAGATCGGCGGCCAGCGCCGCGCGCAGCGGCGGGATGCCCTCGATGTCGGTGTAGCGCGCGGTCAGCGGCTCGTGGACGATCGCGGCCAGGTGGTCGGTGAGTGCCGGCGGCGGCGGATAGCCCGGAACCGCCTGGCTGACGTCGATCAGCGGCCGGTCGGCCGGAAAGCTCCGGCCCTCGATCCAGCCGACGGCCTCGGCGATGGGCGGGACGCCGACGCCGGCGAGAAGCGGATTGACCTGGAATTTCACGATTGCAGCTCTTTCAGGTTGGCGTAGAGATCGAGCGCCTCCGGATTGGCCAGCGCCTCCTTGTTCTTCACCGGCCGGCCGTGCACCACGTCGCGCACCGCGAGCTCGACGATCTTGCCGGACTTGGTGCGCGGGATGTCGGCGACCTGCAGGATCTTCGCCGGGACGTGGCGCGGCGTGGTATTGGCGCGGATCTGCTTGCGGATCCGATCGCGCAGGGCATCGTCGAGCTGCAGCCCCTCGCGCAGCCGGACGAAGAGCACCACGCGCACGTCATTGTCGAAATCCTGGCCGATGACGATGCTCTCCACCACCTCGTGGAGCTGCTCGACCTGGCGGTAGATCTCCGCCGTGCCGATGCGCACGCCGCCCGGATTGAGCACCGAATCCGAGCGGCCGTGGACGATGATGCCGTCGTGCTCGGTCAGCTCGATGTAGTCGCCGTGGTGCCAGATGTTGGGATAGCGCTCGAAATAGGCGGCCCGGTAGCGCTTGCCGTCGGGATCGTTCCAGAAGCCGACCGGCATCGAGGGAAAGGGCGCGGCGCAGACCAGCTCGCCCTTCTCGCCCTTGACCGGCCGGCCGTTGTCGTCCCAGACCTCGACCTTCATGCCGAGGCCGCGCATCTGGATCTCGCCGCGCCAGACCGGGCCGGTGGGATTGCCGAGGATGAAGCAGGAGATGATGTCGGTGCCGCCGGAGATCGAGGACAGGCAGACGTCCCGCTTCACCTTGGCATAGACGTAGTCGAAGCTTTCCGGCGCCAGCGGCGAGCCGGTCGAGGTCAGCAGGCGCAGGCTGGAGAGGTCGTGGGTCTTGATCGGCGCGATGCCCGCCTTGTGGCAGGCATCGATGTATTTCGCCGAGGTACCGAACAGGGTGCAGCGCTCGGCCTGGGCGAAATCGTAGAGGATGTTGCCGCTGGGCGCGAAGGGCGAGCCGTCGTAGAGCAGCAGGGTCGCGTCCGAGGCCAGGGCCGAGATCAGCCAGTTCCACATCATCCAGCCGCAGGTCGAGAAGTAGAACACCCGATCGTTGGGCTGCAGGTCGCAATGCAGACGGTGCTCCTTCAGGTGCTGGATCAGCGTACCGCCATGGCCGTGGACGATGCATTTCGGCACGCCGGTGGTGCCCGAGGAATACATGATGAAGAGCGGATGGTTGAAGGCGACGCGGGTATAGGCGATCTCGCCGCCGGGCTGCGCCGCCAGGGCGTCGGGCAGCAGCTGCGCCTTCGGCACCCTGGAGACATCCGGCCGGGTGCTGAGATAGGGAATGACCAGGACCTGACGGATGCTGGGCAGCTGCGCCACCACCTCGGCCACCCGGGCCAGGGAATCGTGGCTCTTGCCGCCGTACCAGTAGCCGTCGGCGGTCAGCAGCACCTTGGGCTCGATCTGGCCGAAGCGGTCGAGCACGCCCTGGGTGCCGAAATCCGGCGAGCAGGAGGACCAGATGCAGCCGATGGCGGCGGCGGCGAGGGCGCCGATGACGCTTTCCGGCATGTTGGGCACGAAGCCCGCCACCCGGTCGCCGGGCTGCAGGCCGAGGGACTTCAGGTGCTGCGCCAGCCGGGCGACGGCATCCAGCAGCTCGCCATGGGTCATGCGGCGCTTCACCTTGTCCTCGCCCCAGAAGACGATGGCGTCGCGATGGGCGTTCCAGGAGGAAAAGCGCAGCAGGTTCTCGGCGTAGTTCACCCGGGCATCGGGGAAGAACGCCGCTCCCGGCATCTGCCCCGGATTCTTCAGCACGGTCTTGCCCGGCCCGTCGCCGAGGATGCCGCAATGGCGCCAGACCGAGAGCCAGAACTTCTCGATCTCGGCGACCGACCAGGCCCAGAGCGCGGACGTGTCCGCGAGATCGACCTGCCACTCGGCAGCGACCTGGGCCCGGAACCGGGTCATGTTGGCGGCGGCGATCGCCGCCGCGCTGGGCCGCCAGAGCGGTGCCGTCATTCGTCCCTCCCACATCCGTCGGCGGATCGGGGCTTCGCCCGAACCGCCATCCTCCCGCCGCGGCTGCCCCGCTGCCAGCGCATGGGCCGCCGCGCAAACTGGCCGTAGCCACCGCCGTCGCGGAGTTCTACACTATTTCGTCGGCATTTTCCCGGTCGGCAGGTTTCCTGACAACACAAAACCCGACATCCGCTTGAGACATCCCGCCAGCCATTCGCCCGGCCATCTGGTCACCAATCCGGCCCTGGCACCCCTGCTGATCGTGGCGGCCAGTCTGTGCTTCGCCATCCTGAGCGCCTGCGCCCGGCAGCTGAGCACGGAACTCGACAGCTTCGTCGTCACCTTCTGGCGCAACCTCTTCGGGCTGGTCTTCATGCTGCCCTGGCTGGCGCGCCACGGGCTCGGCAGCCTCCGGACCGGGCGGTTCGGCTGGTTCACCCTGCGCGCGGTGATCAGCCTGATCTCGATGCTCTGCGGCTTCACCTCGCTCGCCATGCTGCCCTTCGCCGACGCGATCTCGCTGTCCTTCACCGCCCCGCTTTTCGCCACCCTGCTGGCGGCGACGGTGCTGAAGGAGCAGGTCCGGTTCCGGCGCTGGTCGGCGACCATCGCGGGATTCATCGGCGTACTGATCATCATGCGGCCGGGCGTCTCCAGCTTCAGCCTGGGCGAGATCCTGGCGGTGACCGGCGCCTTCCTGTCGGCGGTCGTCTCGATGATCGTCAAGGACCTGTCCCGCACCGAAGGCTCGCAGGCGATCGTCACCTACATGGTCCTGCTGCTGACGCCGATGTCGCTGGTCCCGGCCCTGCCCTACTGGTCCTGGCCGAGCCTGGCCGGCTGGCCCTTCGTCATCGGCATGGGCCTCTTCGGCACCCTCGGGCATCTCTGCTGGGTGCGCGGCTTTGCGCTGGCGGATGCCTCGGCGGTGATGCCCTACGACTACGTCCGCCTGATCTTCGCCGCCATCATCGGTTATTTCGCCTTCGCCGAGACGCCGGACGGCTACACCCTGGTCGGCTCGGCGGTGATCATCGCCGCCGGCCTCTACATCGCCCATCGCGAGGCGACATTGTCGCGCTCGGCGGCGGGGCCGGCCACGGCGGCGCTGGCGACGGCGGCCCTGACCAGCGACATCAGCGCCGATCCCGCGGCGACGCCCGCCGACGCCGACCGGGATGTGCCGCGTTGACGCCGCTGCTCGGCCGCTTCCCGCCCAATGTCCAGGGTGCCATCTGGATGACGCTCTGCGGCCTCGGCTTCTCGGTGATGGCCTCGATGGTGAAACTGGCCAGCCGCGACCTCAGCGGCTTCGAGATCGCCTTCTTCCGCGCCCTGTTCGGTTTTGTCGTCCTCCTCCCCTTCGTCCTGCGCCGGGGCGTCGCCGCCCTGCACACGCGGCATCTCGGCATGCACATGTGGCGCGGGCTCCTCGGCATCTTCTCGATGATCTGTGCCTATATCGGCATCAGCAAGCTGGCCCTGGCGAACTACACGGCGCTCAGCTTCACCAAGCCGCTCTTCGCCGTGGTGCTGGCAGTGCTGGTGCTGGGCGAGGAGGTGCGCTGGCGGCGCTGGGCGGCGACCGTCATCGGCTTCCTCGGCGTCATCGTCATGATCCGCCCGGGATCCGACGCCTTCTCGCCCTGGGCGATCCTGGCCCTCGGCGACGCCTTCGCCATCGCCCTGCTGATCACCATCGTCAAGCGCCTGCCGGAGAGCGAGACCCCGCTCATCATGCTGTTCTATTTCGGCCTGGCGGCGGTCGCCCTTTCCTTCCCGCTGGCGCTGTGGTTCTGGCGCTGGCCGACGCCGGGCGACTGGCTGCTGCTGATGGGGATCGGCGCCTCGGGGGCGCTGTCGCAGTACTGGTGGATCCTCGCCTTCCGCGCCGGCGAGGCCTCGGCGGTGGCGCCGTTCGACTACCTGCGCCTGCTGTTCGCCGGCGCCATCGGCATCGTCTTCTTCCTGGAATACCCGGATCTCTGGACCTATCTCGGCGCCGGCATCATCGTCGGCAGCACCATCTACATCGCCCAGCGCGAATCGGTGCTGAAGCATTCCACCCGGGCGGACGCGGTGAAGAGCGAGGCGATGGTGGCGGAGCGGCCGGAGGCCTGAGGCCTGAGGTCCGGCCGCCCGGGATCAGTCCTGCAGCAGCCGATCGAGCTGCGCGCCGGCCGCCTGCTTGTGCCGCGGCTTGATATGCGGCAGCACGGTGCGGATCGCGGCATAGAGCACCGTGGCGTCGTCGGTGAAGCCGAACACGGCGATGAAATCCGGCACGATATCGACCGGCAGGACGAAATAGGCGATGGCGCCCATCAGCACCGCCTTCACCGGACGCGGCGTCTCCGGATCGACGGCGCAGTAGTAGGCCGAGAGCAGGTCGTCGAGGAACGGCAGCCGGCGCGCGACCCGCTTCAGCTTCGGCCAGAGGCCGCCGCCGACCCGCGCCCGGTCGCGCTCGTATTTCTCCGGATCGAAGACGATGATTTCCTTGCCCATGACGGGAGGATATGGCCCCGGCAAACCGGCGCCGCAAGGGCCATTAACCTATTCGGCGAAGCGGTCCAGGCGCTGCCGGGCGGTGGCGTAGTGGCCGGTCGTGATGTGCCGGGTGACCGAGCGGACCGCCAGCAGCATCACCGCCGCATCGTCGATATGGGCGACGACCGGGATGAAGTCCGGAATGAGGTCGAAGGGCATGATGAAATAGCCGATGGCGCCGAACAGCGCGACGCGGGCATAGAGCGGCGTCCCTCGGTCGCGGGCGCAGTAATAGGCGGCAAAGCTGGTCTCGAGGATGGGGAGGCGCCGGATCAGCCGCCGGATTCGCCGCCAGGCGCCGTGGCGCGGGCGGGCACCGGGGAGAGCCGTCGGATCGAAGGGCCGGTCAGTCATTTCGGGATCCCGTCTGAGGGCGCATGCTGGCCTGCGGACCTCCTGGGCGCAAGCGCCAAACCGTTCCGGCCCGTAGATTCACCGGCGGGCGCCGGCAAAAAAGCCGGTGTCTCGCCGGATTGTGAAGCGGAAAGCCGGCCCTGCGACCTGGAAAGTCGGGCAAACAATGGTAAACTTCCGGACATGCGGTTCCCATTCCGGATTCTCACCCTCCTCGCTGTCGCCCTGCTGTCCCCGTCGGTTCCATGGGGTGGGGCGCGCCTGGTCGGGGTTGCCGCCGCCCAGGAGGCCCCCCAGGGGTCGCCCCAGGACGTGCCGAAGCCGGCGGCGCTGGCCCAGGAGACCCGCGAGGCCCAGGCCTGCAAGCGCCCGGTCACGGTCAACGACGAGACCCGGACCTGGGATCCGCTGGAGGTCGGCGCCGACGACGCCTGGCGGGCCTATGTGGCAGGGGACTACGTCAAGGCGATGCCGGTCTTCCTGCGGCTGGCGCGGATCGGCCATCCGGTCGCCGAGGTCCTGGTCGGCTATGCGCATTTCTACGGGCTCGGCGTGCCCCTCGATTACCGGCAGGCCCTGCTCTGGCTGGAGAAGGCCGCCAACCAGGGCTGCTTCACCGCCTATGAACTGACGGCGCAGATCTACGACCAGGGCCTCGGCACGTCGGTGGATTTCGGCAAGGCCTATATGTGGTTCAACATCGCCGCCGCGAAGCTGCCGAACAGCGCCAAGCGCGACGACATCATGAAGCTGCGCGATGCGGTGGCGGCGAAAATGACCGAATACCAGGTCGAGGCGGCGCAGAAGCGCTCGATGATGTTCGAACCGAAGCTGGTGGTGCCGCCGGATATCCAGGACCTGCCCGAGGATTGGGGCCAGACGAACTAGAGAGCAAGACGAACTAGGGGGCCTCGACGATCTCGAAATCGTGGGTAATCGCAGCGGTCTTGCCGAGCATGATCGAGGCCGAGCAGTATTTCTCCGCCGAGAGATCGATCGCCCGCTGCACCGTCTCGGGCTTCAGGCCCTTGCCGGTGACCTTGAAGTGCATGTGAATCCGGGTGAAGATCCTCGGATCCTCGGGCGCCCGCTCGGATTCCAGGAAGATCTCGCAGTCGCGGATGTCATGCCGCCCCTTCTGCAGGATCATCACAACGTCGACCGCGGTGCAGCCGCCGGTCCCCAGCAGCAGGTATTCCATCGGCGAAGGCGCGTTGGTGGCGGCGCCGGGCGCCGTCGGGGCGCTCATGGTCACGGCATGGCCGGAATTGCTCTCGCCGAGGAAGCTCTTGCCCTCGATCCACTTGACGCGTGCCTTCATCGCCGCCTCGCTCGCTCAGGCCTTGCCGAGCAGGTTGAAGAAGATCCGGGTATTGTCGTAGCCGGCGACGATCTCCAGCCGGTCGCCCGGCTTCACCGCGACCGGCTGCGGGAAAAACTGCATCGCCTGCTTCCAGTGGTTGGTGCGGCTGCGGCTGGCCGAGTTGTAGATCGTATCCTCGTCCAGGATGAGGTCGAACCAGAAGGCGACGCCGTGGCAGATCCCGGCCTCCTTCGCCACCACCACCAGGCCCTGGGCATCCATCTCCTTCATGTTGGTGCGGAAATCGAAGTCCAGGGCGTTGAACCGGTCGGAGAGCAGCCGGTGCGGGTCGGCGGCAAGGTCGATCGGCGTGTAGCCCGGCGAGCGGAAGCGGTCGAAGGCCGCCATGTCGAAGCCGCAGATGCTGCGCACCGGATTGACCCGGGCCAGGTGATCGCATTGCGCGAGCGCGCCCCAGACCACGGCGGCAGCCGGGATGACGACGGCGTCGGGCTTCGCCAGGTTCTCGCGGGCGTGGCGGATGATCGGCAGCATGTTGGGCGCCAGCATGCCGATGTTGATCAGTTCGGAGACGAAGACGTCGGCGCGTTCCGGCAGGTCCTCGCCGAGGCGCAGCTGGGTCGATTTCTTCGCCACCACCTTGATCCGGTCGGCGAGGCCGTTGCGCGCCACGGTCTCCTCGGCGACTTCGGCCAGGATCGGCAGCACCTCGCAGGTCACCACCTGGCGCGCGCCGGCGCGGGCCGCCATCATCGCCACCAGCGCCGAGCCGGTGCCGATCTCGAGGACGACGCTGTCGGGGCGGACGGCGCGCTTCAGGGCGCGCGCATAGGCCTCGTTGCGCTCGTCGTCGTTGATCATCGGGATATGCCAGGCCGGCACCATGCTGGAGAGCTGCAGCCGCAGGGCGAACTGCAGATCCTCGTCGTCGGGCAGCTGCTCCGCCGCCGCCTTCAGCACCGCCAGGGATTCCTCGGGGCGATGCTGGTCGTGCAGGCACTGCGCCAGCGAGGCATGCGCCGGGGCGCAGGCCGGGTCGATGGCGATCGCGCGGCGGAAATGCACCTCGGCCGCGGTCATGTCGTCGAGCTGGTAGAGCAGTTCGCCGAGATTGAAATGCGCATCGAGGAAATCCGGATCCTGGCGAACCGCCTCCCTGAAGCAGGTCAGCGCCTTGTCCAGGATGCCGCGCCGCTTCAGGGCGATGCCGAGATTGTTGATGGCGCTGACCGGGGCCGGCGTGGCGTTCAGCGCCTGGCGGAAGCAGATCTCCGCCTGCTCGACCTGGTCGAGGCGCAGGAGGGCATTGCCGAGGTTGTTCCAGGCGCCCTGGTCGGCGGGGTTGAGCTCGACCGCGCGCCGGAAGGAGCGCTCGGCATCGCCGTTCCGCCCCAGGTCGTAAAGCAGGGCACCGCGGCTATTGAAATACTGCGCCTGCTCCGGATCGAGCGCGATGGCACGCTCCAGCATGTCGAGGGCGACCTCCGCCTTGGCGCCGGTCTGATAGGCGATGACGCCGAGCAGATGCAGGGCCGGGGCATTGTCCTGATCGGCATCCAGCAGGTTGAGACAGATTGCCTTCGCGCCATCGAGGTCGCCGGCCTCGGCCGCGGCCATGGCATCTTCGAATCGGGCTGGTATCGACAAGGCCGGTCCCCCACAGAAAACGGCTCGATCCTAGCGGAAATCGAGCCGGGAGACAGGCTGAAATGGGCGGATGGCGGCGCTAGGCCAGGATATTGACCAGCGAACCGCGCTGCAGGTTGCCCGCCGGCTTGCCGCCGCTGTCGGCGGCAGCGGCCTGGGCCGGGCTGTTCGCCGGCTGGACGCTCTTGGCCGGGGCCGCGGATTGCGAGAGGACGTTGACGATCGACTGGGTCTGAAGCTGGGCCGAGCGCAGGGCGGCGATCGAGACCTGCTGGGCGCGCTGGCCGGCGGCGATTTGCGAGGCGGCGAGGCCGCCCGAGGCGATATCCATGCTGTGTCCCTGCCGATCCGGTTAGGCGGTGATGTCGAGCAGCGACTTGGTCGCCTCGTTCTCGGTCTTGATCACCGCGGCATTGGCCTTGAAGCTCAGGGCGGCCGTGCTCAGGGAGACGATGTCGGCCGGATCGAGCGACCCGCCGGCGATGTTCTGGGCGGCGTCCTCGACCGTCGACTGGGCCTTCTTCAGACCCTCGATGGCGGTGGAAATGGTGCTGGTTGCGCTGACGTCCATGCTCGCTCTCCCTGGTCCCGCCTGGATCGCCCGCCTGAAAAGAGGGGACGCTCCGGCGACCGGCTCCGACCGCTGGACCATAATGCAAAGACATTAACAGATCCTTTCCCCCGCCACCACGAGCGGGCCGGCGAAACCGCGTCTTTGCGGCATAGGGCGCCTGGTGGTGCCGCTTTCAGGATATAAAAATTCGTTTGCAGACAATTTCGGCCTTGTGTTAGCAATTGCGATATCGCGTTTGCGAAACCCGAATGATGAGCTCGCCCATGCCGATCCGGCCGCGCCGTTCCGTCCTCTACATGCCCGGCAGCAACCTCCGCGCCCTGGAAAAGGCCCGCAGCCTGCCGGTCGACGGCGTCATCCTCGATCTCGAGGATTCGGTCGCCCCGGAAGCCAAGGCCCAGGCCCGGCGCCAGGTGGCCGACACGGCGAAGGCCGGCGGCTTCGGCAGCCGCGAGGTGATCGTCCGGGTGAATGCCCTGGATACGCCCTGGGGCGCCGAGGACGTCGCGGCGCTGGCGCAATGCGGCGCCGATGCCATGCTGTTCCCGAAGATCCAGTCGCCGGCCGACGTCCAGGCGGCGGTGAAGATCCTCGACCAGGCGGGCGGGCCGAAGGGCATGCCGATCTGGATCATGGCGGAAACGCCGCGCTGCATCCTCAACATCGATGCGATCGCCGGGGCCAATGCCCGGGTGCAGTGCATCGTCGCCGGCACCTCGGATCTCACCCGCGAGCTGCGCGCCCGCCATACGCCGAATCGCGACGGCGTCTTCGGCGCGCTGTCGCTGATCGTGCTGGCGGCGCGCGCCTATGGGCTTGACGTGCTGGACGGCGTCTATCTGGATCTCGAGGACGAGGCGGGCTTCGCCTATGCCTGCGAGCAGGGCCGTAACATGGGCTTCGACGGCAAGACCCTGATCCACCCGAAGCAGGTGGCGACCGCCAACCGCTGCTTCGCGCCCAATGCCAAGGAACTCGACGCCGCCAGGGCGGTGGTCGAGGCCTGGGCCGAGGCGCGCCAGGCCGGCAAGGGCATCTGTGTCGTCAACAACCGCCTGATCGAGAAGCTGCATGTCGAGGAATCCGAGCGCCTGCTGGAACTGAAGGCGGCGATCGACGCCCAGGCGGCGTCCGAGGCCGGATCCGCCAAGACCGCGAGCGCTGCCTAGACGGCGCTGCGACCTAGGCCGCCCGCGGCCGCAGCCACCGGAACGGCCGCCCGTCGATGGCGGCGAGGCCGAGGCCGATCATCCCCATGCCGATGACGTGATGCGCGGTCACCGTCTCGCCGAGATAGGCGATGCCGAGGGCGAGGGCGCTGACCGGGATCAGGAACGTCACCAGGAGAAGATTGGTGGCGCCGGCGCGGGCGAGAATCCGGAAGAAGATCACATAGGCTAGCGCCGTGCTGATCAGGGCGATGGCGAGGATGGCAGCGGTCGCCCCGGGGCTGGGCATCGCCAGGGTCCAGGGCCGGTCGACCAGCAGGGCCAGCGGCAGGATGAGCAGGCTGCTGCCGGTCAGCTGCCCGGCGGCGACCTGCAGGGGCGGGCGGCCCTTGAAGCGCCGGCCGAAGATGCCGGCGAAGGCATAGGAGATCGCCGCCCCGACCACCGCCAGTTCCGATGCGACATGCGCGCCCAGGCCCGCCAGCAGGTCGAGGCCGATCATCGCCGCGACGCCGGCGATGCCGAGCGCCACGCCCAGCAGCTTCAGCGGCGTCGCCCGCTCGTCGCGGGTGAAATAGTTGGCGACGACGACGGTGAACAGCGGCGTGGTCGCATTGAGGATCGAGGCGAGGCCGCTGCCGATCTCCTTCTGGCCCCAGAAGATCAGGCTGAAGGGGATGGCGTTGTTGAGCAGCCCCATGACGAGGAAATCCCGCCAGCACCGCCGCTCGACCTGCATGCCGATCCCGGTCAGCTGCAGCACGATCTGCAGCGTGGCGGCGGCGATGGCGACGCGGCACAGCACGATGGTCAGCGGCGGCACCTCGGCGACGGCAACCTTGGCGAAGAAGAACGAGCCGCCCCAGATGACGGACAGCACGATCAGCAGCACCCAGTCGCCGCCGGACATCTGGCGGGGCTGCGCTATTGGGGGGATCGGCTGAGCCACGGGGAATCTCCGGCAGATTGCACGCCGGCAATCTGCGCGCCCGGCCGCTTCGGTGCTATCCGATTGTTGCGGGCGGCGGGCCTAGGCCGCCTGTTCCGCGGCGCTCGCCTTCAGCAGCCCGATCCAGCGCTGGGTGACGATGCGGCAGAAATCGTTGGCCCTGCGGCCGTATTTGTCGAGTTCGCCGCGGGCGCGCTGGATCGCCTCCATGCCCTGGCTGTCGCCGAGCTTCCGGGTGATGACGTGGTTGAAGTTCTCGATCCAGCTTTTCGCCTGGTCGATCGAGACCTCGAAATGGCACTGGAAGCCGTAGGCGGTCTTGCCGAAGCGGAAGGCCTGGTTCCTGCAGGTCTCGCCGGTCATCAGCCGAACGCCGCCGGCCGGCAGCTCGAAGGTGTCCTCGTGCCACTGCATGATGCGCTGGCGCGGCGCCAGGCCCTGGAGCAGGGGATCCTGCTGGCCATCGGGCGTGATGTCGATGGGCAGGAAGCCGTATTCGAAATGGTCGTTGACCCGGACCCGCTCGCCGAAGGCGCGGGCCAGCAGCTGGCCGCCGAGGCAGAGGCCGAGGAGCGGCTTCGCCTGGTCGTGGAAGGCGCGCAGCAGGTCGAGGGTCGGCCGGAAGGCCGGATATTTCTCGTCGTCGCCGGCATGCTGCGGTCCGCCGAGAATGACGGCGCCGGCAAAGGCATCGGGTTTCGCCGGCAGGGTGCCGCCGTCATGCGGCAGCACCGTCACCAGCTCGGCACCGGCGGCTTCCAGGTAGTCGCCCACCAGCGACACCGGCGATGACGGACAGTTCTGAATAACCAGGATCTGCATCGTGAAGGCCTCGCCCATTCAGGCGCCGGATCCGCGCCCATCCCGGCCGGATGATGCGGCAGGCCGCGGCGCCGATCAATGGGATTTCAATCAGTGTTCGAGATGCGGCGCCGGCAGATAGCGGCGGATCAGGCCGCCCTGGGTCCCGAAGGCGAGCGATCCGACATAGGCCATGCCCGCCGCCAGCACGATGGTCGGGCCGCTCGGCAGGTTGAAATGGTAGGAGAGCACCAGTCCGAAAAGCGAGGCGGCGAGAGCGAGGCCGCTGGCGCAGAGCACCAGTCCGCCGACCGTGCCGGCCCAGAATTTCGCCGCCGCCGCGGGCAGCATCATCAGGCCGACCGCCATCAGCGTGCCCAGGGCCTGCATGCCGGCCACCAGGTTAACCACGACCAGGACCAGGAAGGCGAGATGCACCAGGGTGCCGTGGCCGCCCACCGAGCGCAGGAAGGCCGGATCGAAGCATTCGACGATGAGGGCGCGGTAGATCAGGGCGAAGACGAGCAGCGTCAGCGTCGCCGACGCCGCCACCAGCACCAGCGCCGCATTGTCGACCGCCAGCAGCGAGCCGAAGAGGATGTGCAGCAGATCGACATTGCTGCCCTTCAGCGAGACCAGCAGCACGCCCAGCGCGATCGAGATCAGGTAGAAGCCGGCGAGGCTGGCATCCTCCTTCAGATGCGTCACCCGGCTGATGAAGCCGGCGCTGAGCGCCACCGCCAGGCTGGCCACCAGGCCGCCCAGCGCCATGGTCCAGAGATCGAGGCCGGAGACCAGGAAGCCGACGGCGACGCCGGGCAGCACCGCATGGGACATCGCATCACCCATCAGGCTCATCCGGCGCAGCACCAGGAAGACGCCGATCGGCCCGGCCGCCAGCGAGATCGCGAAGCAGGCCACCAGCGCCCGGCGCATGAAGGCATAGTCGGCGAAGGGCGCCACCAGGAGGTCGTAGAGGCTCACGCCGGCACCCGGCAGATCTCGGCATCGTCCTGCCAGCCCTCGGCGAGGGCGCGGGCGCGGGCGAGGTTGAGATCGTTGAGGATCTCCGGCGCGCGGCCGGCGGCGACCGGCTCGCGGGCGAGCAGCAGGGCCATCGGGAAATGCCGGCGCACCTGGTCGATGTCGTGCAGGGCGGCGATCACCGTGCGGCCCTCCTGCGACCAGCCTTCGACCAGGGCCAGCAGATCCGCGGTGGTGCGCTGATCGATGGCGTTGAAGGGCTCGTCGAGCAGGATGACGGCGGCGTCCTGCACGATCAGGCGCGCGAACAGCACGCGCTGGAACTGGCCGACGGAAAGCGCGCCGATCGACCGGTGATCGAGGCCCTTCAGCCCGACGCGGGCGATCGCCGCGAGGCTGGTCGCCCGCGCCGCGGCATCGATCCGGCCGAGCGCGCCCACCCTCCGCCAATGGCCGAGATTGACCACGTCGATGACCCGGAGCGGAAAGCCGCGGTCGACCTCGCTCACCTGCGGCAGATAGGCGAGCGCCTGGGTGGCGCGGCCGAAACGCTCGATATGCCCGGAGGCCAGGGGGACCAGCCCGGCGATCGCCTTCAGCAGCGTGCTCTTGCCGCCGCCATTCGGCCCCACCAGCGCGGTCAGGCTGCCGGCGGCAAAGTCGCAGCTGAGGTGATGCACCGCGGGATGCCGGTCATAGGCGACGGTGACGTTCTCCAGGCGCAGGGCCGGCGCCGGGACCGCCCGGTCCGGAGACTTCCGGTCGGGGATCTTCAGGACAGTGCCCATTCCACCGCACCCCAGATGGCCAGGGCCGCCGCCACCGCAAGGCCCAGGCGCCAGGCCGCGCTCCCGGCGAAAGCGGAAGGCGCGTGGGCAACAGAGACGGCGGAGAGGGCTGTGGCTTCGGTCATGGCTTCAGGCTGGTCGAAACAGGTTGTTATAACATAACATTTCGGCCCGGCAATGCAACCGGGATCGGCAGAACCTGTGCCGGGCGGGAAGGAGTCGGGCGGGGATGGCGTCGGCCCGGGGCCGCGCGGCAGGTCAGCCGGGGGAATGCGTCCCGTCGGGACTGCCGGGACAGGGGGGCTCAGCGGCCGTAGCGATAGAGATGGGTGCCGTATTCTTCCAGCCATTCGCGGGCCGGGTTGATCGACCGGCAGATCTCGCCGCAGAGCTTCCAGAAGCGCGGCCCGTGGTTCATCTCGCGCAGATGCGCGACCTCATGGGCGATGACGTAGTCGAGCACATGCTTCGGCGTCAGCACCAGGCGCCAGGAGAAGGCGAGCTCGCCTTCGTTGGTGCAGCTGCCCCACCGGCTCTTGGTGTCGCGGATCGAGATCTTCTTGATCCGCTTGCCGACCAGTTCCGCCTTGGCCCGGGCGCGGGTCTCGATCTCGCGCTTGGCCTCCGCCTTCAGCCAGTCATGCACCCGTCGCGGCAGATGCTCTTCCAGGCCCGCCACATGGATCTCGCCGTCCTCGCACCAGACGACGCCGCGCGCATTCGCGTGATGGCGGATGCGATGCGGCACGCCGAGGAAGGGAATGACCGCGCCATGGCGGAACGGCACCGGCTCGGCCAGCTGATGCAGGCGCTCTTCGATCCAGTCCTTGTTGCTTAACGCAAATCGCTTGCCTTCTTGGCGCGAAGTGCGTTTCGGCAGCACGATGACGATGCGCGCCGCGCCATAATCCAGACGCATGATGATGCGTTGCGCGCGGGTGTTCTGCTGGAACACGACGGGCACCTTGCGGGTCGCGAAATCCATCATGTGCAGGTCCGCGGCCTCGCTCATCCGCTGCCGCTTCGCGCTCGCGCGCTTGAGCTTGGCGAGGAGCCGGGTCTTTGCGATTTTTCCGCGGTTCTTCAAGGCTTTCCACATCCCACAACAGTAGCAGATCGGAACTGTTGCGGGGGAGTTTATGTGCCCCGTCGCGGCAATATCAACCGCTTACGCCTTTTTTCCAGAGGCGCGTTTTAACGCTTTTTCGACTGGTCGCGTTCGGCCGAAATAAGAGCCTGTTTTCGCTCAATTCCCCAGGCATAGCCGCCCAGGCTGCCGTCATTACGCAATGCGCGGTGACACGGAATTGCCAGTGCCACGGGGTTGCTGGCGCAGGCCTGGCCCACCGCCCGGGCGGCTTTCGGCTGGCCGATCGCCTGGGCGATCTCCCGGTAGGAGCGGGTTTCGCCCCGGGGAATGCTCTTCAGCTCCTCCCAGACCCGGCGCTGAAAGGCGGTGGCCTGGATGTCGAGGGGGAGTTCGGTGCGCGGCGCCCAGCCGCTCATCCGGCGCACCAGCTCCCGCACATAGCTGCCGAGGGCATCGTCGTCGCGCTCGATCGCGGCGGCTTCCGGAAATTCGTCCTCCAGGGCAGTGACGAGATCGTCCTCGTCCGCCCCGAGCTGGACCCGGCACAGGCCGCGCGCCGTCGCCGCCACCAGGATCATGCCGAGGCGGCAGGGCGCCACCGCATAGCCGATCTCCATGCCGCGGCCGCCGCGGGCGTAGTTGGCCGGGGTCATGCCGAGGGCGGCATCGGAGCGCTCGTAGACCCGGCTCGAGGAACCGAAGCCGGCATCGAAGGTGGCGGCGGCCACGCCGTCGCCGCTGCGCAATCCGTGCTTCAGGCGCCGGACCCGGAGCGCGTCGTCGTATTGCCGCGGGCTGACCCCGAGCACGGTCTTGAACTGGCGCTGCAGGTGCCAGGGCGAGACGCCGCAATGATCGGCGAGCTCGTCGAGGGTCACCGGACCCTCGGCCTCGGCCGCGACGCGGCCCTCGATATAGGCGGCGGCCCGGCGGGCGGTCTGGATGGCGGCGGCGG
>CAZKDH010000048.1:0-84040 GCA_964551505.1 uncultured Rhodospirillaceae bacterium | reverse complement strand
TCGGTGGTTTCGA
Organism: uncultured Rhodospirillaceae bacterium; assembly: GCA_964551505.1. Classification (GTDB taxonomy): domain Bacteria; phylum Pseudomonadota; class Alphaproteobacteria; order Dongiales; family Dongiaceae; genus Dongia. The sequence goes on along the minus strand of CAZKDH010000048.1, from coordinate 84,027 downwards.
TGATGACGGGCTGCTGGCCTTCAGCCGCCGTGTAGCCTTCGAGAATGACGGTGACGTCGCCGACCTTGATGGCGAGGTTGCCGTTGTCGCCGAGCTTGCCGGCCAGGACGGCCTCGGTATCGAACGGCAGGATGATCGTCTCGCCGGCGGTGACCGGTACGCGGACCACCTTCTGACCCTCGGGGATCTGCACCTGGACCGGCGCGCCGGCCGCACTGGCCTGGGCCAACTGCACCGCATCGAAATCGACGTCGTGCTCGGTGGCGGCGGTTTCCGGCGTGAAATTCGTGGTGTCGGTGGCCATTTTATTCCCCTCTCATGCAACGTCGTTGCGCCGACCAGGGCTCAAAAAGGGCTCGCTCCACGACCCCTAGTCGACCTCGCTCCAGTTACGAGAATAGGCCTGCGGGTATTGGGCGAACAACGACAAGGAAGGCACTTTCGACATATTATAGTGTGATTCCATGCGTTTTTTTAGAAATTTTTAATCAGTTTCGCGACGTTAAATCGGGAATCTCTTTGAAATGTCACGGATAACCACGGGCGAACCGGGCAAACTCCGCGCGATTTGGCGAAAATGCGCGGCAAATCTCTATGGATTCGCGGCGCGACTCAGGCGCGGCGACCGGAGGATCTGGGGCTCAGCCGACGTCGATCAGGATGATGTAGACGAGATCGCTCTCCGACCGGCGCAGGACCGGGCAGATATTGGCCTTGGCCATGATCAGGCGACCGGGCCGCAGGCAGACGATCCGGGCCGGAAACACCTGCGCACGCCCGGCCCCGAACTGCTCGACGATCTGCTGGATCGGCAGGGTGGATTTGATCTGGAAATACTGGTCCACCGCCTTGCCGATCAGCGCCGACTCAGCCAGGCCCAGCCACTTCTGCGCGGCGGCATTCGCCTTCAGGACCGCGTTCTGCCCGTTGACCACGAAACAGGGTGCCGGGCTCGCATCGGCGATGAGCGAGGCGGAGGCGCCCTGGCCCGACATCGACTGCAGGCGCAGCTTGTCTTCCAGTTCGCTGATCTGCGTCTTCAGCTCCGCCAAGCACTGCGCCCGCACGGTGGCCGAGAAATTCCCCTCGTGATTGGTGGCGACCGCGAGTTCATCGACGAGCTGGTTGAGGCGGATGTTCCGCCGCACCGCCGCCTGCTCCAGCGCCGCCCAGGAGCTGTAGTCGAGTTTCAGGGAATACCGCCGGCCCTTGAACTGCACGACGCGATGGATGAGCCGCGGGTCGGGAATTCCGGCCGGCTTGATCGCCTCGCGCTGCGTGGTCTCGGCTTCGACTAGACCCTGCCCCATTTCCCCTCACACCCGCGGTAACTCGTCATTCTAGCGCACTGATTTCTAAAGCGCGTTAGGCTGTTTGAAAGTTTTTTTTAGCACATTGCTGGAATCGTTCATATATTGTCCTGCCATCAAACGGAATATTCACATGCCATTCGTTAAGCGTAATGCTGCGGGCCAGGTTACTGCCCTGTTCCGGGAACAGGACGAGCAGGCAAAGGAATATCTTCCTCTGAACCATCCGGATGTGCGGGCGATGTCCGCGGGCCAGGAGCTTCCCGCCGAGCAGCGCCCGGAGATGCAGCGCTCGGATCTCGACATGATCCGCGTCTTCGAGGACCTGACCGACATCCTGATCGCCAAGCGCATTGTCGTGGTCACGGACTTCCCCGCAGCCGCACAGGAAAAGCTGATGTATCGCAAGCGGTTACGGTCGTCGCTCAGTCCGATAAGCGAGATCCTGGGCGTCGAGGAGGATGACGGATTTCTCTGAGGAGCCCTCCCGACACTAGATCTGCGGCGGCGAGGATGGAGGCGTTCAGACGCCGACGTGATCGAGCGAAATCGACAGGCCCTGATTGTAGTAGAGCCGGGTCCCGTCCTCGAACACCCAGTACTGCAGCCCACCGACGTCGATGCCGCCAGCGGTGACATGGTCCGGCGAAACGCCGCTTTCGAGGATGCGGAGATCAGTGACGATGCTGAGGTGAGGATTATCTTCCTCGGTGAGGATGACGACTTCGCCATTGGCATCCGGCAGCAAATCCGCCAAAGCCAAGGTCACCGACAGGTCTAAAGGCTGATCTGACCCGTCATGCGGCCCGTTTTCGTCCCCGATCACGGCCGGGATATCGTTCTTCCCGTCCATCATAGTACCCACTGCCCCGTACTTAACTTACCCGCACCCAACTTTATTAAAATGGTAAGTGATTGACACTTGTTGTGCAAGTATATTTGCAGCCTATACAAAACCCATAAACAACGGCCGCAATTCTTTGTATCTGAACCCTATTCGCCTAAAATTAACAAATCGTTATAGGCAAAACTGACCGACGACAGCCCAGGGCTAACCTATTATAGTTGCATTCGAATCAAGACTTTTCGCGTGGCATTCTGCGGGGCTGGGGAGCATTCGGACAGGGATGGCGGCTGCAGCGAAAATCCGCGAATTTAACCGGGGCCAGCCTAAGGCGCCGGCGAAATGAGCCCTTCTGCCCGCCTCGGCCTCGGCCGGCCGTCGCTCTGGCTTGCTGTCGCGGTGACCCTCGCAACGGCGTTCTTGTACCTCCCCGCCATCAGTCCGCCGATTCTCGATCGGCTCGAGTCGGAGACCCTGGACTTCCGTTTCCGCCTGCGCGGCGCCGAGGCGCCCGGCCCGGAAACGGTGATCGTCGCCGCGGACGAGGCCAGCATGAAGGAACTGGGACGCTGGCCGGTATCGCGCCGCGTCTTCGCCGCGGCGATCCGCAACCTGTCGGCCGATGGCGCCAAGGTGATCGCCATGGACCTCCTGTTTCCCGAACCCGAGGCGGCGGTAGCTGCGGATCTCCAGGTGCGCCTCGCCGAAATTGCGGCGGGCCTGCCGGCCGATTCCGAGGGCGCAAGGCGGTTGCGCGACCTCGCCGCCGGGCCCGGAGCCGACCAGGACTTCGCCGATGCCATTGCCAAGGCCGGCAATGTCATTCTCGGATTCGCCCTGTCGGAAGGCGACGATGCCAAGCCGATCGCACCGGCCCCGGCATTCGTGGAGGACTGGGCCTATGGCACCGTATCGCCGCGGGCCGACGGCACCACCGATCTGCATCCGGTATCGCGCCAGTTGCTGGCGCCGGTCGCAGTCCTGGGCGAAGCGGCCGCCGGGGGCGGCTTCGTCAACATCATCCGGGACAGCGATTCGGCGCCACGCACTGAACGCCTCGCTCTGCCCTATGCGGACGAGCTCTATCCGCCGCTCGGTGTCGCCGCCGCCGCCGCCTATCTCGGCCTGAAGACCAATCAGCTGCAGGCGGCAATTGGCACCGGCATCCGCATCGGCGAGCGGCAGGTCGCGGGCGACGACGAAATGCGGATGATCGTCAACTATCTCGGCCGTCATGGCCAGTTCCCCACCTATTCGCTTGCCGACGTCGCCGCCGGCCGGGTGCCGCCCGGCACCTTCAAGGACAAGATCGTGCTGATCGGCGCCACCCTGATCGGCCTCCAGGATTTCGTCCGCACGCCTTTTGACACCGATCTGCCCGGCGTCGAGCGGCACGCCGCGATCATCGATCGGATCCTGCACGGGCCGCTGCTGACCCAGCCTGCCGGCGCCCTGCTGATCGACATCGCCGCCATCCTGCTGCTTGGCCTGGCGATATCCTTCGTCGCCGCGCGCCTGCCGGCGATGACCGGCGCCTTCGGCGTCGTGCTGCTGACGATCGGCTGGTGGCTGACAACACAATGGGCGCTGTTTCCCGGCGGCATCCGCCTGAACGTCGTCTTCCCCACCATCGCCATCATCGGAAATTTCGTTGCGGTGATGATCTACCGCATCATCGCCGAGGAGAAGCAGCGGCGCCGGGCGGAACAGGAACTGCGTGTCAGCGAGGAGCGCTACGCCCTTGCCGCCCGCGGCGCCAATGACGGGCTCTGGGACTGGGATCTAGCCGCCGACCGGCTCTACACCTCGCCGCGCTGGCAGCAGATGGTCGGTGTCGATGCCGCCGCCGTCACCGGGGATCCGAAGGACTGGTTCGACCGGGTGCATCGCGACGATATCGAGACCCTGCGCGGCGCGATCGAGGCGCATCTCGCCGGCCGCTCGACCCAGATCGAGCTGGAGTTCCGCATCCGCCATGGCGACGGCGAGGACCGCTGGATGCAGGTCCGCGGCCTGGCGGTGCGCGGCGATTCCGGCGCCGGCAAGCCGCATCGGATGGCCGGCTCGATGACCGACATCACCGGACGCAAGCTGGCCGAGAAGCAGCTGCTCTTCGACGCCTTCCATAGCCGGCTCACCGGCCTGCCGAACCGGGCGCTGCTCTGCGACCGCATCGACCAAGCCCTGCAGCTCTGGCAGCGCGGTGGCGAGAGCGACGTCATCGTCGTCATCGTCGACCTCGACCACTTCAATCACATCAACGAGACCCTCGGCCAGACGGTCGGCGACCAGGTGCTGATCAGCCTCGCCCGCAGTTTCGGGGCGGTGCTGCGCCCCGACGATACCATCGCCCATCTCGGCGAGGACGAATTCGCCATCCTGCGTTTCGCCGCCGGCCAGGCCCGCTTGCAGGCGGAGCAGCTGATCGCCTCGGTCCAGGCGGTGCTGGCCAAGCCGGTGCAGATCGAGACCCGGAAATTCGAGCTGACCGCCAGCATCGGCTACGTCTTCGCCTCGGAATCCGTGGGAACTCGGGGCGACGAGCTGCTGCGTGATGCCAGCCTGGCCCTGTTCCGCGCCAAGAGCGACGGTCGCAACCGGGCGCAGATATTCGATTCCAAGATGCACCAGACCGCGGTCAAGCGCTTCGACATGGAAGCCGACCTGCGCCGCGCCCTGGCGGTTGGCGGCGAACTTGAGTTGTTCTACCAGCCGATCATCGACATCCTGAACGACAAGATGTTCGGCTTCGAGGCGCTGATCCGCTGGCGGCATCCGACCCGCGGCCTGATCCCGCCGCTCGACTTCATCCCGCTCGCCGAGGACACCGGCCTGATCGTCGAGATCGGCCGCCGCTCGATCGGCGAAGCCTGCCGGCAGATCGCCGCCTGGATGCCCGCCAAGGGCACCCCGCCGCAGATCGCGGTCAACGTCTCCGGGCGCCAGTTCGCCGCCGACGGGCTGGCCGCCGACATCGAGAAGGCGATCAAGGCCGCCAACATCCCGGCGAAGTGCCTGAAGCTCGAGGTCACCGAGAGCCTGATCATGGACAACCCGGAACGCACCGTCGAGGTGCTCCGCCAGGTGATCGCGCAGGGCTGCAAGGTCTCGATCGACGATTTCGGCACCGGCTATTCCTCGCTGAGCCATCTGCATCGCCTGCCGTTCCATACCCTGAAGATCGACCGCTCTTTCATCATCCGCATGACCGACAGCAAGGAGGGCTACGAGATCGTCCGGGTCATCGCCCAGATGGCCAAGATCCTCGGCCGCAACGTGGTGGCGGAAGGCGTCGAGACCCAGGAGCAGCTCGACCAGCTGCGCAAGCTGGGCGTGGACTTCGCGCAGGGCTACTTCTACAGCAAGCCGCTGCCGGCGGCCGACGCCTCCGCATTCCTCGATAAGTGGCGCCAGGAGGGCCGCACCACGGTCTCCGCCCTGGAGGCGGAATTGATGCCCGTGCCGAAGACGGCGTGATAAGCTGCCTGCAGGCCCGCAGGCTGCGAGGGTAGGTTGAGCAATCTCCGGCAGACGATCGAACGCATCATCGACCAGGGGCTGGGGCGCGCCGCGGCCGATCTGGTGCTGAAGGGCGGCCGCTTCCTGAACGTGGCGACGGGCGAGATCGCCGAAGGCGACATCGCGATCTGTGGCGACCGCATCGTCGGCACCTATGACGACTACCGCGGCCTGCGCGAAATCGACATCACCGGCCTCGTCGCCGTGCCGGGCTTCGTCGACACCCACGTGCACGTCGAATCCAGCCTGGTATTGCCGGCAGAATTCGACCGCTGTGTGCTGCCGCGCGGCACCACCACGGCAATCTGCGATCCGCACGAGATCTGCAACGTGCTGGGCGTCCCCGGCCTCGAATACTTCCTGGCCAGCGCCCTGGAGACCTGCGTCGATCTGCGGGTGCAGCTCTCCTCCTGCGTTCCCTCGACCCCACTCGAAACCGCCGGTGCGCGGCTGACCGCCGCCGACCTCGTGCCGCATCGCCGGCATCCCAAGGTCCTTGGCCTCGCCGAGTTCATGAATGCGCCCGGCATCTTCCACAAGGCGCCGGAGGTGCTCGACAAGATCGAGGCCTTCTGGGGCGATCACATCGACGGCCACGCGCCGCTGATGCAAGGCCGCGAGCTCAATGCCTATGCCGCCTGCGGCATCCACAATTGCCATGAGACGACCAGCCTTCCCGAGGCCTGGGAGAAGCTGCGCAAGGGCATCCAGGTGCTGATCCGCGAGGGCAGCGCCTGCAAGGACTTGCATGCCCTCGCGCCGATCATCTCGACGGCCACCGCGCCGTTCCTCGGCTTCTGCACCGACGACCGCAATCCGCTCGACATCGCCGAGGAGGGGCATATCGATCATCTCGTCCGGCAGGCGATCAAGGCCGGCGCGCCGGTGGCCGACGTCTATCGCCTGGCGAGCTGGTCGGCAGCGCGCGGCTTCGGGCTTCGCGACCGCGGCCTGATCGCCCCCGGCCAGCGCGCCGACATTCTGCTGCTCGACGATCTCGACTCCTGTGCGATCCGCACGGTGATCGCCGGCGGCCGCATCGTGACCGAGGAGATCTTCGAGCACCGCCGCATGCCGGAGCCGGTGGGGCGCCGGTCGATCAAGCGGTCACCGGTGAGCGCCGCGGATTTCCGCACCCCGGCCGCCGGTCCGACCGGACCGGTCATCGGCATCCGCCCCGGCCAGGTCTTGACCGATTTCCTCACCCTCACCCTGCCCTACCGCAACGGCGAACGGGGCATCGACCTCGCCAATGACGTGCTGAAGGTCTGCGTCCTCGAACGCCACGGCAAGACCCGGAACATCGGCCGGGGATTCGTCAAGGGCATGGGCCTGCCGCGCGGCGCCCTCGCCTCCTCCGTCGGTCACGACAGCCACAATCTCTGCGTCGTCGGCAGCGACGATGCGGACATGGCGATCGCCGTCAACCGCCTGATCGAGCTCGGCGGCGGCTTCGTCGCGGCCCATGCCGGCAACGTCGTCGGCGAGATGCCGTTGCCGCTGGCCGGCCTGATGAGCGATCGGGGATTCAAGGACGTCGAGAATCAGCTGCGCGGCCTGCGCCGGATCGTCCGCGATCTCGGCTGCCCGCTGGCGGAACCCTTCCTGCAGCTGGCCTTCCTGCCGCTGCCGGCGATCCCGCATCTGAAGATCACCGATATGGGCCTGGTCGATGTCGACAGGTTCGCGCTGATCGCGGCCTAGGTCGCCAGCACCTTCGCCGGCTGCAGATCGCCGAGCCGCGCCTCGATCAGTTGCCGCGTCGGCAGGCTGGACTGGGCGCCGCGCACCAGGCAGGCCAAGCCGCCGGCGACCGACCCATAGCGCAACGCGGCGGGGAGATCGGCACCTCCATCCACCGCCGCGGCGAAGGCGCCGACGAAGGCATCGCCGGCCGCCACCGTATCCACCGGCGTGATCGGCAGGGCGCCGATGACATGGTCGCCCTCGGGGGAGAACGCGATGGCGCCCTCGCCGCCCAGGGTGACGATGACCGCGATGTCGGCCGCGCGCGAAATGGCACGTGCCGCCGTCTTCGGTTCCAGCGCCCCCAGGCCGAGGCTGGCGGCCACCGCCACCGCTTCGTGCTCGTTGACGATCAGCCAGTCCAGCGCCGCCAGGGCGATGCCTGGAATGGGGCCCGCTGGTGCCGCGTTCAGCAGCACCTTGGCCCCGCGCGCGGCGGCCCGCGCCACCAGGGCCCAGTTCTGCGCCGGCCAGACCTCCATCTGCAGCATGACGATGGTTCCCGGGCCAATCAGCGCGTCGGGGACCTGCCGCTCGATGGCACTCATATTGGCGCCCGCCGCGACGATGATCATGTTCTGCCCGCTGCGATCGATGCAGATCGCGGCGATTCCGGTCGGGTGGTCGTCGGTCTCGACATGCGCCAGATCGACGCCGGCCTTGCGCAATTCCGCCAGCGCGATCTCCGCCATGCCGTCGCGCCCGACGCGGCCGGCCATGTAGACCTTGGCCCCGGCCCGCGCCGCCGCCAGGGCCTGGTTGGCGCCCTTGCCGCCGGGAACGGTGCTGTAATCGGGACCGAGCACGGTCTCGCCGGGTGCCGGCAGCTTCGCCACCGGAATCGCCAGATCGACATTGAGCGAGCCGAAATCGACGATCACGCGATCAATCTCCCTTCAGGCGGTCCAGGCGATCTCCAACCGCTGTTCGCCGTCGCCCGCCGGCAGGTCGAAAGCCAAGCCTTCCGGAGTGCGCCGCGGCGTCAGCGCCCTGCCAGCATAGTCGGCGCGGCGCGTCGCGTCGATTCCGGGCAGCAGCACCTGGCCGTCGCCGGCGGTGTCGAAGGACAGGCTCCCGGCCGCGATCGCGACTCCTCTGAGGCGCCCGGGCAGCGTCGTCGCGAAAACCGCCCTGCCGTCGAAGGCCAGGCTCAGCCAGCCCCCGGCCGACGCGATCGTCGTCCGCCGGCCGAAGGCGAGCAGCGGCCCCAGGGTCCAGTCGCCGGGCCGATGGGTGAGTTCCCACCCGCCCCAGGGCGTCACATCGACGATCTCGTTGATGTCGATCAGCGGCAGCAACCCGCCCCAGCCGTAGAACACGTCGGTATCCGGCTGGTCGTCGGCGATGCCGGTATCTGCGCTGAAATTCTCCGGGCATTGTCGCCGGGCCCAGGCGGCGGCAAACAGCCGCGCCGTGTCCTCGGCGAGCCCGGTCGCGGCGGCGTCCTCGCCCTGGCGCTTCAGGCCGCCATAGGTCAGATAGTTCAGCGGCGGCCAGATCCGGCCCCGCCAATAGACATTGTCGCGATAGGCCGGGTCGTCCCGGGTCACCGACGGGAGGCGATGCCTGCCGCCGAATTTCCGGGGATCGTCCAGCCAGCCGAGGAGCGCCTGCCGCTGGGTCTCGTCTGCCGCGTCGGCCAGCAGCGGATAGAAGCTGGTGGGAGCGATGCTGCGGACGAAGCCGCCGTCCCAGCGGCGATTGGCGAAGACCTTGCGGGCCGGATCCCACAGCTGCGCCTTGATGCGCACGCGCAGGGCCGCCGCCCGATCGGCCAGCCGCTGTCCCGTCGCGGTGTCGCCGCGATGCCGGGCAAGATCGGCGAGCACCTCGCCGTCCAGCGCCAACAGGCTGTTGAGCCCGACATCGAAGCTGTCGAGACACCAGCTCGCCTTGTCGAAGGCGGCCTCGTCATGGATCGGTGAATTGTCCATCGAGGATTCGTTCTTGGCGCCGAGCTTGGTGCCCTTGTAGAGCCCCTCGCCCACCGGCGAATTGCCCCAGGACATCAGGCCGGCACCGCGGGGATCGCGCCGCCGGAACCACCAGTCGTGGTTCTGCAGCAGCCGGTCATAGGCGAGGTCGACGAGATCGTCGGCGCCGGTATGCTGCCAGATCTTCCAAAGCACGAAGGAGCAGACCGGGGGCTGCGAGCGGTCGATCCAGTTGTCGCGGCCGGTGATGAGGCAGGCGAAATTCCCCTCCGGCGTCACCGTGGCGAGGACAGCGCGGATGCTTTCCCGTGCCAGTTCCGGATCGAACAGCGCGCCCATCAGGGCATGATAGAAGAGATCGTCCAGCCAGACGCCGAAGCCGCCGAATTTCTGCGCCACCCAGTTGCGGCTGAGCGACATGTAGGGTCGCTTGTTGATCGGGTCGAAGACGGTGTTCCAGCCGACCAGATCGCGCAGGGCGTCGAGTCCGCCCTCGCTGGCAAGCGGTGCCGGCATCGGCGCCGCCAGGGCCGCCAGCGCCAGCTCCGCGCCCGCCACCGACACGGCGAAACGGAAATCCGGCATTTCCTCGAGGTTGTAGCGCAGCACCGCGACCTTTCCACCGGTGCCGCGGGAACCCAGAAAGAAATAGCCGAAGCGCCTGAACTCGGCCTCCAGATCCTCGATCGAGTCGTGGAATGTCGCCATCAGCGGCGGCGCCGTCCCGGCCACGGTGATCTGGTGGTCTCCGGCGGCGGCCGACAGCAGGCCGGTAGCCGGATCGTAGACCCAGGTGGCAAGATCGCCGTCCAGCATCGGCTCGAGACGGAGGACCAGCAGCACCCAGAAGCGCAGGCCCCATTCGCCGAATGCCGTCGTCCGCCAGCCGCCGCGCAGGGTCTCGTCCGCCGGCTTGTCGTAGCGCCAGTCGAGCCGTGTCCCCGCATGTTCGAGCGAGAGTGCGACATCGGCGCCGTCGATCGTCCGCGGCCCCAGGGTGAGGCCGGGAGTGGTCGCCGGAAAGGCGGTGAAGGCGCCGGTGCTGGCGGCGAAGGCACAGGGCGTCACGGTGAGGCCCAGCGGCAGATAGGTCATCTGCGCCGGATAGACGCTGTCCCAGGTATTCCAGTGGCGGCCGGGCGAGATGGTCATCCGCCGCTCAATGCCAGTGCTGCAGCAGCGTCGCGGTATCGCTCACCGCAATCTGCGGGGTGAACCTCGGCGCCACCACGTTGAGGATCGCCGCATGGGCCTCGGGCGAGTAGCTCGACATCGCGTCCCGCGCCAGCACCACGTGATAGCCGAGGTCGATCGCGTCCAACGCCGTCGCCCAGATGCAGACATCGGTCTCGGCACCGGACAGGATCAGCGTCGTCGCTGAGCGATGGCGCAGCATCTCCGCGAAGCCCAGCGCCGAGAATGCGGAAAACGCCTGCTTGTCGAGGACGTTCTCCGCCACGGCCAGGGCGCGCAACTCCGGCAGCAGGTCGACATAGACATCGGCACCGGCGGCGAGCGTCGCCGTCGGCCAAAGCTCATAGTAGTCGCGCCAGCTGCCGCGTGCCGCCGTCGCCGTCGCCGCCGGAATGAACCGCGTCCAGAAGGTCGCCGCCGGCTTGTGCCGCGCCAGGCGCGTCACCTGCGGCAGGACCGCGCGGAGGCCGGCGAAACCCCATTGCGGGTGCCGGTCGAAGAGGTCCTGCATGTCGACGACGACATGCACCGCCTGGGCCAGATCCGGCAGGGCGTTCACGGCGTCACCACGACATTGTGTTCGGACGACCAGGTAAGGGCGACGGAATCGCCCGGGCGCAGCCGTTCGGCGGCCCGGTTCTGCTGGAATATCACCAGGATCTGCCCGGCAACATCCACGCGATAGGTGCTGCTGCTGCCGGAGAACACCACCGTCACCACGGTCCCGGACAGCCCATTCTCCGGATTCGTGCCCGGCTTTGTAGCCGGGGCAAGGGTGATCTTCTCCGGCCGCAGCGCGATCAGCACCGGGTCGCCGGCCCTCAGCGTTGCGGCGGTGCAGACCGCGGTCCCGCCGAGGTCGAGGGCAATGCGCGCCCTGGCATCGGCGACCGCGCTCACCCGGCCGGGGAGAAAATTCGCCTCGCCCAGGAAACCGGCGGCGAAGCGGTTGCGCGGCCGCTCATAGACCTCCAGCGGCGGGCCGGCCTGCACGACATTGCCCTTGTCGAAAATGGCGATCCGGTCGGAAAGGGTCAGCGCCTCCTCCTGGTCGTGGGTGACGAAGACCGTGGTGATGCCCACCTCGCGCTGGATGCGGCGGAGCTCGATCTGCATGCCCTGGCGCAGCTGCTTGTCGAGGGCCCCCAGCGGCTCGTCGAGCAGCAGCACCCGCGGCCGGGTCACCAGGGCGCGTGCGAGGGCGACGCGCTGCTGCTGGCCGCCGGAGAGCTGCTTCGGCCGGCGCTGATCGAGTCCGGTGAGCTGGACCAGGTCGAGAATCTCGCCGACCCGGCGGCGGGTGTCGGTGTCGGCCGCGCCACGCACGGACAGGCCGAAGGCGACGTTGTCGAATACGGTCATGTGGGGAAACAGCGCGTAGTTCTGGAACACCATGCCGATGTCGCGCCGGTGCACCGGGGTGCGGCCGATATCGGTGCCATCGAGGCGGATCTCGCCGCTGTCGAGCTCGACGAAGCCGGCGATGGCGCGGAGCAAGGTGGTCTTGCCGCTGCCGCTCGGCCCGAGCAGGCCGAAGAACTCGCCCTCGCCGAAGCTGAGCGATACGCCGTCGAGGGCGGCGACGGCACCGTAGCGCTTCACCGCTGCGATGATTTCGACGGTGCTCACCGCTCGCCCCCGAACTTGTAGAACCGCGCAGTCACCAGCATGATCCCCATGGAGACCACGATGATGATGGTCGAGATCGCGTTGATCTCCGGCGTGAACCCCTTGCGGATCGAGCTGTAGATCTCGACCGGGAGGGTGGTGACCCCGGGCGGCGCCAGGAAATAGGAAATCACGAACTGGTCGAAGGAGACCGCGAAGGCGAACAGGGCCGCGGCGACCACGCCCGGCGCGATGATCGGTGCCGAGACCCGTCGGAACGTCTGCCAGGGCGTCGCGCCCAGCGTCGCCGCCGCCTCTTCGACCGCCCGCGGAAAATCCGCCAGCCGGGCGCCGACGACGATGATCACATAGGGCAGCGACAGCGCGACGTGGCCGAGCAGGATCGCATGAAGGCCGCGGAACGGCAGGCCGAGCGGCCGGAAGATCCAGTAGAAGAACACCAGCATCGAGGTGCCGATCACCAGCCAGGGAATGGTGATCGGCGGAAACAGCAGCAGCTGCATGAGCGTCCGGCCGCGGAAGGTGTAGCGGGCGAAGGCCAGGGCCGCCATCGTGCCCAGGGCGGTCGCGATCAGCGTGTTCAGCAATGCGATGGTGACGCTGTTGAGGCCGGCGGAAAGCAGCCGATCGTTCCCCATCAGTGCTTTGTACCAGACGAGATCGAAGGTGAAGGGCAGCTCATAGAGCTGCGAGCGGTTGAAGGAGAGCATCCCCATCACCACGATCGGTAGATAGAGGAAGATCAGCACCAGCCAGAGATAAAGCCGGACCAGGATGCCGCCCAATCGCTTCATGACCAGACTCCCTGGCGCTTCATGACCGGATAGAGGGCGCCGAAGATCACCAGCACGATGCCGAGCAGCACGAAGGAGAGTGCCGCGCCCAGCGGCCAGTTGGCGGTCACGGTGAACTGTTCCTCGATGTTCATCCCGAGCGTGGCACCCTTGGTGCCGCCCAGGATGCGCGGCTCCATGAAGGAGCCGATCACCGGCACGAAGATCAGGACCCCGCCCGACAGCACGCCCGGCAGGCTCAGCGGAAAGATCACCCGGCGGAACACCGTCGCGGCCGGGGCGCCGAGGCTGCGGGCCGCCTCGATCAGGGAATCGTCGATGGCCTGCAGCGAGATGTAGCAGGTGAGGATCATGTACGGCAGGTAGGAATGCACCAGGCCGATGATCACCGCCGGATAGCTGAACAGCAGGTCGAAGGCGGGCGCGCCGGGAAAGATCCATTGGATGCCCTGGTCGATGACGCCGCCCGGGCGCAGCACCATGGTCCAGGAGAAGACACGCACCAGGGCATTGCTCCAGAACGGCAGGACGATCAGCAGGAAGATCGCCTCGCGCCAGCGGCCCTTGATCGACTTGGCGAGGCCGTAGGCCGCCGGATAGCCGATCAGCAGGCAGAACAGGGTCACCCAGAATCCGAGCAGCAGCGACCACCAGGTCAACGGCAGGTAGAAGGACTTGTGGATCACCGCGGCATAGTTGGCCAGGGTGAACTGCGAAGGCTGCGGGACCAGCGGCGACTTGTCGAGAAAGCTGCAAAACAGCATCGCCGACAGCGGCAGGAAGATGGTAAGGGCCAGCCACGCATAGGCCGGGCCGGTCAGACCCAATATGGCCCATCGCTGCCGCGCCTTCGGCAACATCCTGTGTCCCCTCCCGCCCCGACCCTCTCACCTCGGGTCAGTTGCTGCCGTCGTCGCCCTGGCGGGCGATGAACGGCGCCCCTTGGAATCGAAACTCCCGCCGTTGCGACAACGGCGGGAGTCCGGTGTCGCGGCCGCTACTTCGCGTACTCGGCCTTCACTTCGGCCCAGAGATCGGAATACTTCTGCTTCTCCTCATCGGTGAGCGGCGCCATGAACTGCAGGCGGCTGACCGAGGTGTTGTCGCCGTAAAGCGGCTTCGAGGGGTCGGTGTCCGGCAGGGCCGCCATCGCCTTCGGATTCGCCGAGGCCGGCGCGCCGACCTTGGTCTCCCACTCCACGTAGAAGCTGGGATCGATCATGTAGTTGATGAACTGCTGGGCGCCCTCGACGTTGGGCGCGCCCTTGGCGATCGCCAGGCCGTCGAACCAGCCGATGGCGCCTTCCTTGGGGATCATGTAGCCGACCGGCAGCTTGAAGTTGGTCTTGCTGCGCAGCGCCGAACCGCTCCAATAGACCGATACGTCGAAGGCCTTGGCCGAGAACTGCTTGTTCCACTCGTCCTCCGACGACCACAGCGTGGCGACGTTCGGCTTGAGTTCCAGCAGCTTCGCCTTCACCTTGTCGAGATCGGCCGGATGGTTCATGTCCTGGCCGGTGGCGATGGCGCCGAAGCTCACCGCCTCGATGCCGTCGTCGCGCAGGGCGACGCGCTTGGCCAGGCTCGGATCCCACAGCACGTTGACCGAATCCGGTGCCGTCGTCATGACGTCGGTGTTGTAGGCGATCGCGGTGATGCCCCAGACCCAGGCGACGCCGTAGGTCTTGCCGCCGTCGTTCAGCAGCGGGGAATCCCGGAATGCCGGATTGAGATCGGCGAAGTTCGGGATCTTGCTGGTGTCGATCGCCTGGATCAGGCCTTCCTTGGAGGCGAGACTGTTCCAGGCGCAGTTCGTCAGCACAACGTCATAGGCGCCGGGATTGGTCCGCAGCTTGGTGATCATCTCGGATTCGGAGTTGTAGTATTCGTGGGTCACGGTGATCCCGGTGGCCTTCTTGAACGCCTCGAGCGCCCACGCCTCGTCGGTGCCGTAGCCCTGCCAATTCAGAACCTTGACGTCGCCGGCCGGCTTCTTGCCGCAGCCCGCGATCGACAGCAGCGGCAGCGCACTCAGCGCCGATGCGCCAACCAGCAGCTGTCGGCGCGAAACGCCGGCGCCGCCCGTCGAAATCCCATGTCCCCGCGATCCCATCTAGTCCCTCCCTGTTTCAAACGGCTCATTTCGTGAAACGCTATTCATTGGTACACTAACAAATCACTGTTTCGGCGAACAGGCAAGAGTGCCTAGACTTCGCACCCGTTCTTGACAGGCAATTCTGGCACTGCCGAGATGGCTCCGAAAGAGGCCGCATGACCATCCAGACCCCCGGCGAGGCGCTTGGCAAGATCCCTTCGGGCACGGCGGACGCCGATCTCGATCCTTTGGTCCCGCCCGGCACCTTTCCACTCATCGCCCGCGCCGGCGCGGCCGGGCCCTTCGCCTACCTGGACAGCGCCGCCAGTGCCCAGAAGCCGGCCGTCGTGCTCGACCGGCTGCGCCGGTTCTACGAGACCGGCTATGCCAACATCCACCGCGGCGTCTATCCCCTGAGCGAATCCGCCACTGAGGCCTACGAGGACGCGCGCCGGCGGGTGGCCCGGTTTGTTAATGCCGCTCCCGGCGAGATCGTCTTCACCCGCGGCGCAACCGAAGCGATCAACCTGGTGGCCAACAGCTATGGCGGCACCGCCCTGAAGCCCGGCGACACCATCCTCCTCACGCTGCTGGAGCACCATGCCAATATCGTGCCCTGGCAATTGCTGCGCGACCGCCTCGGCCTGCAGATCCGCGCCATTCCGATCGACGACCGGGGCGACCTCGACCTCGACGCCTACGGCCGCGAGCTGGCGCGCGGCGACAACCTGGTGGCGGTGACCGCGATCGCCAATGCCATCGGCACGGTGACGCCGCTGGCGGAGATCATCCGCCTCGCCCATGCGGCCGGCGCCAGGGTCCTGGTCGATGCCGCCCAGGCGGCCCCCCACCGTGCCATCGACGTCCAGGCGCTGGACTGCGACTTCCTCGCCTTCACCGGCCACAAGGTCTACGGCCCGGACGGGATCGGCGTCCTCTTCGGCAAGGCGACGCTGCTCGACGCTATGCCCCCCTGGCAGGGCGGCGGCGACATGATCCGCTCGGTGCGGTTCGAGCGCACCGTCTTTGCCGACCCGCCCGGCCGCTTCGAGGCGGGGACGCCGCCGATCGGGGCCGCCATCGGCCTCGCCGCCGCCCTGGATTTCATCGCCGGCATCGGCTTTACGCGCATCGCCGCCCATGATCGCGCCCTCGCCGCCTATTCCCTCGCCCGGCTGGAGGAGATCCCCGGCCTGCGCATCGTCGGGCATCCCCGGGACCGGGCCGGCATCGTTTCCATGGCCCTGGACGGCCTGCATCCCCACGACGTCGGCTCGCTGCTCGGCGCCGCCGGGATCTGCGTCCGCACCGGGCATCATTGCGCCCAGCCGCTGATGGATCACCTGGATCTGGCCGGAACCGTCCGCGCCTCCTTTGCGGTCCATACCGGCCGGGAGGACATCGACCTCCTCGCCGCCGAACTGGTGAAGGCGCGCCAGGTTCTGCGCTGATCACCACCCGCCCGCACCCGATCGCTTCGGGCCATATTGTCGCCTTGACGCTCGCCGTTCGAGGCTGGATTGTGTCCCGACAGGTTTCCACAGGATCCGGGATCGAGCGATGATTTCCTGCATTTCGAACGTGCTAACCCCCGAGGAAATCAAGCAGTTCCGCGACGTGGTCAATTCCGCCCAGTTCGTCGACGGCAAGGAAAGCGCCGGCATCCGGGCGAAACGGGTGAAGCACAACGAGCAGATCTCGAAGACCGACCAGACCCGGCGCAAGCTGCAGGAAATGGTGGTCGCCGCCCTGTTCCGCAGCCCGGATTTCCGCCGCGCCGCGGTGCCGCACCGCATCCGCCCGCCGCTGATCAGCCGCTACAAGCCGGGCATGTCCTATGGGCTGCATGTCGATGACGCGCTGATGGGCCCGGTCGAGGCGCGCGACCGCTCGGACGTCTCGGTGACGGTGTTCATCAGCGAGCCCGCCGACTACCAGGGCGGCGAGCTGGTCATCCACACCCCCTACGGCCAGCAGGCGATCAAGCTGCCGGCCGGCCATGCGGTCGCCTATCCCTCGAACTCGCTGCACGAGGTGACCGAGGTCACCGGCGGCGAGCGCCTGGTCTCGGTCACCTGGGTGCAGTCCTATATCCGCGACGAGAAGCAGCGCGAGGCCCTGTCGGACCTGGCGGTCATCCGCAACCGGCTGAACGGCCTGGCGCCGAATGCCCCGGAGACCGATCTCGCCTTCCGCCTGCACGCCAACCTGACGCGGATGTGGGCCGAGACCTGAGCCCCCGAGACTTGAGCCCCCGGGACCTGAGTCTCAGGGCTTGAAGGCGCCGGCGAAGAACGCCGCCATCCGCTCCAGCAGCCGCTGCCGGTTCCCCGCCTTGTAGATGCCGTGGCCCTCGTCGGGGAAGGTCAGCAGCTCGTAGGGAATGCCGGCCTTGTCCAGGTCGCGGCAGGCGGCGGTGGTGTTGTCCGGCGAGACATTGCTGTCGGCGAGGCCGTGCACGATCAGCAGCCTGCCCTTGATGTTGCCGATGAAATTCGCCGGCGAGGCGTTGAAATAGCGCTCCGGGAACGCCTCCGGCGTGCCGCCCATCATCTCCTCGCTATAGGCCCGGCCGTGCGGCATCTCGGTGGCGTGGTAGTCGATGCCGAGCTCGTACATGCCGCAGATCGGCAGCGCCGCGTCGACCAGGTCGGCGAAGCGGGTGATCGCGTACCACGCAGAATAGCCGCCATAGGAGAGGCCGGCGACGCCTATCCGCCCGCGCGTCGCCTTTCCGGCGGCGATCAGCGCCTCGATCCCGGTGCGGATGTCCTGCTGCTCGCGCCCGCCCCAGCCGTCCTCCTTGATCGCCTCGCGGAAGGCATGGCCGAAGCCGGTCGAGCCGCGGTAGTTGGGATCCAGCACGGTGAAGCCGGCGCCGGCCAGGAACTGCACGATCGGGTTGGCCCAGTCCTCGCTGTGCCAGGTCGGTCCGCCGTGCACCCAGCAGATGAGGCCGCGGCTCGGCCCCGCCGGCTCGTAGAGCCAGCCCTGGATCTCGCGGCCGTCGACCGAGCGCCAGCGGAAATCCCGCGCCGCGGCGAAATCCTCCGGCGCCGCGGCGATCAGCCGGCCGGTCTCGGTGAGGTTGCGCAGCGCCCCCTTGGCCGGATCGACCCGGACCAGGTCATGGGCGCCCCGCGAGCCGTAGGCCTCGGCGATCCAGTCGCCGCCCGGCAGCTCGCCGATCGGCAGCAGGCTGCGCTCGCCCGCGGCGAAGGGTTGTTCCGCGCCGCTGGCGAGATCGATCAGCTTGGCGGCGATCCGGCTCTCGACGAATTCCAGCACCATCGCCCGGCGCCCGTCGCGGCCCGGCACGACGAAATCGATGTTGCGCGCCGCGTCGTCGATCAGCCAGCGCAGCGCGCCGGTGGCGAGGTCGTAGACGCCGACGCGTTCATGGGTCGGCGTCTCCGCCTTCACCAGCAGTTCGCGCCCGGCGCCGGTCCAATGCGCCTGCACCTTGTAGCGGGCGCCGAAATTCAGGATCTCTCGGTCGTTCTCGCCGTCGATCCCCACCGCCCAGATCTGGGCGCCGGCCGGATGCAGGTCGCTGCGCGAATAGATCACCACCTGCCCGTCCGGCGAGACCTCCGGCGCGAAGCCGGCGACGCTGTCGGCCTTGGCGAGGACCTTGCGCGCGCCGGTCGCCAGGTCCTGGCGATAGATCCAGCTGCCCGAGGTCGGCGCGCCGGTCGCATAGTCGACATCCGCCGCGAAGACGATGCTGCCGCCGTCGCCGGCGAAATCGCCGCCGAACACGTAGTGGTCGTCCTGCAGCGGCGTCAGCGGCGCCGGCGCGGTACCGGCGGCGACATCCAGGCGGAACAGCCGGTCGTGCTCGTTGGAGCCGATCGACTGCGCCAGGATCAGGCTGCCGCCGTCGGCGGAGATGGCATTGACGTAGAAGTGATCCTGGCCCGCGGTCAGCCGCCGCGGCGGCTGCGAGCCGTCGGTCGGCGCCAGCCAGACGTTCCCGGTATCGTCGAGCCCGGTCCAGCTCCAGGCCACCCATCTGCCGTCGCCGGAGATGCGCACCGCCCAGAGCACCGGATAGCGCGCCCAGATCCGTGCCAGGTCGGCGATGCTGCGATTGGTCTTCACCGGAAAGCGTCCGCAAAGAACTGCGCCAGGCGCCGGTAGAGCCGGTGGCGGTTGACCGGCTTGGCGATGCCGTGGCCCTCGTCGGGAAAGACCAGCACCTCGTAGGGGATCTTGAGCGCGTCCAGCCGGGTCCGCACCTCGGCGACGTTCTGCGGCGTGACGTTGGGATCGTTGGCGCCCTGGACGATCAGCAGCCGGCCCCGGATGTTGCCGACCGCATGGATCGGCGAGCGTTCGAAGAAGCGCTGCGGCGCCGTCGTCGGCGTGCCGCCCAGCATCTCCTCGGAATAGGGCCGCAGGTCCGGGCGCGTGGTGTCGTAGTCGACCACCAGGTCGGTCATGCCGCAGATCGGCGCCGCCGCCTGCACGATCTCGGTGGGGAAATGCGTGATCGCCCACCAGGCGGAATAGCCGCCATAGGAGGTGCCGGTGATGCCGATCCGGCCCGGCACGGCGATGCCGGCCTTGATCAGCGCCTCGGCGCCGCTGCGGATATCCGCCTGCTCGTCGGCGCCCCAGCCCCGCCGCTTGATCGCCTGCTGGAAGTCGAGCCCGAAGCCGGTCGAGCCGCGGTAGTTCGGCTGCAGCACGTTGAAGCCGAGCCGCGCATAGTATTGCGGCTGGATCATGAACTCGTCTTCGTAGTGATAGGTCGGGCCGCCATGGATGTGGAGGATGGTGCCCCGCGCCTCGCCTGCCGCCGCGACCTGCGCCCGGTAGAGCCAGCCCTGGATCTCCGTCCCGTCGTCCGAGCGCCAGCGGAAGTCCTCCGCCGCGACCAGTTCCTCCGGCGCCACCGGATCGGCCTGCGGCGGGCGCGAGATCTCGCCCAGGATGACGGCCTCGGCCTCCAGCCGCACCCGCACCAGCCGCGCCGGGTGCCGCGCGCTGTAATGGAGCGCGATCCAGGCGCCGTCCTTGGCGAGGCCCAGCGGCGACAGGGTCCCTTCCGCCGCGGCGAAGGGCCGCTCCCGCCCGGTCCGGGGATCGAGGAGGGTGCTCAGGCTGCGCGCGCCCCGCGTCTCCTCGATGACGATCTCCGCCGAACGCGGCGGCCAGATCGCGTCGGCGATCTGCCGCCGGGGATCGTCGATCAGCCAGTCGACGGTATTGCCGTTGAGCCGCCACAGCCCGACCCGGCGATGGCCGCTCGCTTCCGCCGTCACCACCACGGCGCTGCCGTCGGGCGACCAGTAGCCGTCCGCCTTCGCGCCGTCGCCAACATTGATGATCTCGCGGTCGAAGCTGCCGTCGATGTCGGTCAGCCACAGCTGGTAGCCGGCGGGATCGCGGTCGTTGCGCTCGTAGAGCACGTGCCGGTCGTCGGGCGAGAGGATGGGGAGGCTGAAGGCCGCCCGCTCTGGCCGCGCCAGCACCCGCCGCCTCCCGGTCGCCACGTCCTGCGCATAGACGAGGCCGGGCTCGATCTCCCGGCCGGTCTCCGGATCGACATTGGCGGCAAAGACCAGGGTCCTGCCGTCGCCGGTGATGCGCCCGCCACGGATGTAGTAGTCCGGCCGGTCGGCGGTCAGCGCCCGCGCCGGCCGGCCGTCGAGGAACACCTGGTGCAGCCCGACCCGTTCCTCGCCGTCGCGGCTGCGGGCATAGACGATCGAGCGGCTGTCCGGCGCCCAGGCGAAGCGGTCGCAGTCCCAGTCGTCGGCGACCAGGCAGCGCGGCGCCGCGCCGCCGTCCGCTGGCGCCACCCAGAGCTGCGTCGTCTCGCCCAGCCCCGCCCAGATCCAGGCCACCCAGGCGCCGTCGATCGAGACCCGCGGGCCGAGGATCTGCGGCACCCGCAGCAGCCGCGCCAGGAACCCGTCCTGGCGCGCGATCTCCGGCGCGATGGCCGCTTTGTCCATGGCCGCTGCCTTCAGGCCTTGATGTGATGGCAGGCGGCGAAATGGCCGGCGCCGAAATCCCGCATCTCCGGCTCGACCTCGGCGCAGAGCGCGGTGGCGCGCGGGCAGCGGGTGCGGAAGCGGCAGCCCGAGGGCGGGCTGATCGGCGAGGGAATGTCGCCCTGCAGGATCACCCGTTCCCGCGACCGCTCGATCCTGGGGTCGGCGATCGGCACCGCCGAGATCAGCGCCTCGGAATAGGGATGCAGCGGCCGGGCGTAGAAGTCGTCGCGCTCGGCGATCTCCATCACCTTGCCGAGATAGAGCACCATCACCCGGTGGCTGATGTGGCGGACCACCGCCAGGTTGTGCGAGATGAACAGCAGCGAGATCCCCAGGCTGCGCTGCAGCTGCATCAGCAGGTTGATGATCTGTGCCTGGATCGAGACGTCGAGCGCCGAGACCGGCTCGTCGCAGACGATCAGCTTCGGCTTCAGGATCATCGCCCGGGCGATGCCGATGCGCTGGCACTGGCCGCCGGAGAATTCGTGCGGGTAGCGGTTCGCCATGCTCGGCGCGAGGCCGACCTGGCGCATGGTCTCGAACACCCGCTTGCGCACCTCCTCGCGCGGCAGCTCGGGATGGAAGATGCGCAGCGGCTTGGCGATGATGGTCTCGACCGACATCCGCGGGTCGAGCGAGGCCAGCGGGTCCTGGAAGATGATCTGCATGTCGCGGCGCTCGGCCCGCAGCGTCTTCGCATCGAGGTCGAACAGGTCCTTGCCCATCCAGACCACCTTGCCCTCGGTCGCCTCGATCAGGCGCAGGATGGCGCGGCCCAGGGTCGACTTGCCGCAGCCGGATTCGCCGACGATGCCCAGCGTCTCGCCGGCCTTCAATTCGAAGCTGACGCCGTCGACCGCGCGCACCACCGCCTTCTCGCCGGCGAGGAAGCCGCCCTTGATCGGGAAATGCACCTTGAGATCGGCGACGGAGAGCAGGTTCTCGGCCATGGTCAGGGCTCGCTCATGTGGCAGGCGAGGAAGCGCCCGCTCGGGCCGCGGCGCAGCATCGGCATCTCCGCCTTGCAGCGCTCGGTGCGGATCGGGCAGCGCGGCTCGAACGGGCAGCCCGGCAGGTCGCCCATCGCCGCCCGCGGCTGGCCGGGAATCGTCCACAGCTCGCCATGGGTCTTCTCGTCGAGCCGCGGCGTCGAGGCCAGCAGGCCCTTGGTATAGGGATGGCGGGGCTCGTAGAAGGTCTCGTCGATCGTCCCCTGCTCCATGATCCGCCCGCCATAGAGCACGATCACCCGGTCGCAGAGCCGGGCGATGACGCCGAGGTCGTGGGTGACGATGGCGATCGCGGCGTTGAGGTCGCGGGCGAGATCGGCCATCAGTTCCAGGATCTGCGCCTGCACCGTGACGTCGAGCGCCGTCGTCGGCTCGTCGGCGAAGAGCAGCGACGGGTTGCACAGCAGCGCCATGGCGATCATCACCCGCTGGCGCATGCCGCCGGAGAATTCGTGCGGGAACAGGGTCACCCGGCGCCGCGCCTCGGGAATCCGCACCCGCTCCAGCATCTCGACGACGATGGCCAGGGCCTCGCTCTGGCTCTTGCCCTGGTGCACGGTCAGGACCTCGGTCAGCTGGTCGCTCACCCGCATGTAGGGATTGAGCGAGGTCATCGGGTCCTGGAAGATCATCGACATCGCCGAGCCGCGGATGTGATCGAGCTCGTTCGGCGGGCGATTGAGGATCTCCTTGCCCTGGAAGACCGCGTTCCCCGAGGACTTGCCGTTGCTCGCCAGCAGCCCCATCAGCGACAGCAGGATCTGGCTCTTGCCGGAGCCGGATTCGCCGACGATGCCCACCACCTCGCCGCGCTTCAGCTCGAAATTCACCCGGTCGACCGCGGTCACCCAGCCGTGCGGCAGCTTGAACTGCACGCTGAGGTCCTTGACCTCCAGGATCGGCGCGGCGGTGGCGATATCCATCGGCTCAGCGCTCATTGGGGTCGAACGCATCGCGCAACCCGTCGGTGATGTAGTTGAGGCAGAACAGCGTCCCCGCCAGCAGCGAACCGGGCAGCATCAGCAGCCGCGGGTCGGTCTCGATATGCGAGGCGCCGTCGTTGATCAGCGTGCCCCAGGAGGCCGCCGGCGGCTGCACGCCGATGCCGAGGAAGCTGAGGAAGGATTCGGTGAGGATGATCTCCAGCACCAGCAGGCTGGAATAGACGATCACCACGTTCACCGAATTGGGCGCGATGTGATGGCGGATGATCTGCCAGCTGGTCATCCCGCCGGCGCGCGCCGCCTCGATGAACTCCCGGCCGCGCAGGCTGACCGCCTGGCCGCGGGCGATCACCGCCGGGGTCAGCCACAGGGTCACCACCACGGCGATGAACAGCGAGGTGTTGTTCTTGCCCAGCGTGACGTTGATCAGGATCACCAGGAACATGAACGGCACGCTCAGCAGGATGTCGACCGCCCGCATCATCAGGTCGTCGATCCTGCCGCCGAGATAGCCGGCGGTGGCGCCGTAGACCACGCTGATCAGCACCGAAATGATCGCGCCGAAGAAGCCGAGGCCGAGCGAGACCCGGCCGCCCTCCAGCACCCGGATGGTGAGGTCGCGACCGAGATCGTCGGTGCCGAAAGGATGGATGGTGAAGAGATCGATCGGCGCCGAGAGGTTCTCGAAGTCGGCATCCTCCGAGCTGAAGGGGAAGAGGAACGGGCCGACGAAACAGGCGAGGATGATCAGCACCAGGATGACGCAGCTCACCACCGCCAGGTGGTTCTGGGCGAACCGCCGCAGCGAGGCGCGGAACGGGCTGAGGCCCACCGGCGCCTCGTCGAGCGGCGTCTCCGCCGGCTGCAGCGCCACGTCACTCATAGCTCACCTTCGGATCCAGCAGCCCGCGGGCGATGTCGGTCAGCAGGTTGGCGAAGATGACGATGGCGCCGTAGAACAGCGTCACCCCCATCACCAGCGGATAGTCGCGGTTGGTGGCGCCCTCGACGAAGTAGCGGCCGATCCCGGGAATCTGGAAGATCTGCTCGACCACGATCGAGCCGGTGATGGTGATGGCGGTCGCCGGCCCGAGATAGGCGACAACCGGCAGGATGGCGCCCTTCATCGCATGCTTCAGGATAGTGCGCCGCTCGCCGATGCCCTTGGCCCGCGCCGTGCGCACGTAGTTGGTGCGGATGGTCTCGATCATGCTGCCGCGCATCAGCCGCGAGACATAGGCGATGTTGGGCAGCGACAGGGTGACGATCGGCATGATCTTGTAGGCCAGGCTGCCGTCCCAACCGGCGATCGGGAACCAGCGCAGGTCGAGCCCGAACACGATCTGGGCGATCGGCCCGATGACGAAGATCGGGATGGCGAGGCCGATCATGGCGATCGCCCCGGCGGTATAGTCGACCGGCCCGTTGCGCCGCAGCGCCCCGGCGATGCCGAGCACGATGCCGATCAGGGTGGCGATCACCATCGCCCAGATGCCGACCTCGAGCGAGGTCGGGAAGCCCTGGGAGATCAGCTGGCTGACCGAATAGTCGCGATACTTCATCGACGGGCCGAAATCGAAATGCAGCACGCCCCAGATGTAGCGGCCGAACTGCTGCCACAGCGGCTCGTCAAGGTGATAGGCCTTCTCGATGTTGGCGATGATGTCGCGCGGGATGCGGCGGTTGCCGGAGAACGGCCCGCCCGGCGCCACCCGCATCATGAAGAAGGTGATGGTCGCCAGGGCGAACAGGGTGGGCACGCTGCCGAAGGCGCGCCGGATCGCATAGCCCCACATGCTACGAAGCCCCCGCTACGCGAGGCGGCGATAGCGGGTACCCCGCAGGACGGTATTTCTGTGCAGGCATCCGGAGGAAGAGCGGGGAGCGGCTCGATCCGCTCCCCGATCCAGCTCTACTCGACCGACATGAACTGGGTTCCGTGCCAGCCGGCCGGGTTGTCGACCCAGCCCTTTACCTTGTCGCTGACCAGCGAACGGCTCGGCG
This sequence comes from uncultured Rhodospirillaceae bacterium, assembly GCA_964551505.1. Taxonomy (GTDB): domain Bacteria; phylum Pseudomonadota; class Alphaproteobacteria; order Dongiales; family Dongiaceae; genus Dongia. Next base: position 58,996 of record CAZKDH010000048.1, on the reverse strand, counting down.
CCGCCGCGGTCGGCACCACCAGATAGGAATCCAGCAGCACCTTCTCCGCCTGGGCCAGCACCTTGTAGCGCTCGGCCTTGTCGGTGATCACCATCGCCTTGTCGTAGAGGTCCTCGTATTCCTTGCTCGGCCAGTTGTAGCCGGCCTCGGCGCGCGGATCCATGTAGGCGAGGAAGGTTTCCGGCCCGGCGAAGTCGCCGACCAGGTCGTCGTTGAACACGTCCCAGCCCGGCGCGCTGAAGGCGGCCAGCCAGGAATCGCGGTCCTGGGCGTTCACCTTGGCGTCGACGCCCAGCACCTGCTTCCACATCACCGCGGCGGTCTCGGCGATCTTCTTCATCGAATCGTTGTTGCTGGATTCGATGCTCAGGCTCAGCTTCTTGTCCGGGCCGAAGCCGGCGGCGGCGAACAGCTCCTTCGCCTTCGCCACCCGCTCATCCTTCGACATCGAGCAGTCGGCCTGCTGCGGGCCGGCATAGCCCGGCACCGGGATGACGTAGCCGCAGTTCAGCACATGGCCGCCCTTGACCACCTTGTTGATCAGGGTGTCGCGGTCCAGCGCCATCGCCAGGGCCTGGCGCACGCGGATGTCGTCGAACGGCGGCTTCTTCAGGTTGAAGCTGAAATACAGCGTCTCGGTGCTGTTGGAGAGGTGCACCTGGTCGCCGAATTCCTGCTTCAGCGCGTCGACCTGGTCGCCGGGGATGTCGTAGGTGATGTCCTGCTGGCCGGCCTTGAACAGCTTCACCGCGGTGCCGTCGTCCTCGGTGATCGCGTAGATCACCTTGTCGATCTTCACGTTGGCGGCGTTCCAGTAGAGCGGGTTCTTCACCAGGGTCACGTGCGACTGCGGCACGTTCTCGGTCATGTGATAGGCGCCGTTGGAGACGATGTTCTCCGGCTTGATGAAGTCCTTGCCGAACTTGTCGTAGCTCGGCTTGTGCAGCGGCGGCACGTAGAAGGAATTCAGCAGGTAGAGCGCGAAGGGCGACGGCTTGTCGAGCTTCATCACCAGGGTCTTGTCGTCCGGCGCGGTGACGCCGACGCTCTTCGGGTCCTTGTTGGTGCCGCCGTTGAAATCGGCGGCGCCGGTCACCGCCATGGTCGAGGTGAAGATGTAGCCCTTGTCCGAGGCGGTCGCCGGATCGAGGGTGCGGATGATGCCGTTGACGAAGTCCTGGGCGACCAGCGGCTCGCCGTTCGACCACTTCAGCCCGTCGCGCAGGTGGAAGGTGTAGCTGAGCCCGTCGTCGGAGATCTCCCATTTCTCGGCCGCACCCGGGACCGGCTCGCCGTCGGCGCCGGGCGTCACCAGGCCTTCGTACATGTCGTCCTGGATCCAGGCCTCGTAGGCCAGGAAGTTGACCTGCGGATCCAGCGTGCCGATGGTCGAGCCGTTGCCGCGGGTCAGCGTGGTCTCGGCGCCGGCCGGCTGCGCCAGAAGCGCGCCGCCGAGCATCAGCCCCAGCGTGGCCGCGGCCCCGAATAGGGCGCGCCTGTTCAATAAGCTCATGGATCCTCTCCCTGTCGTCGTTTGCGAGACCCGTTGGCCGGGCCATTGTTGCCGCCGCTACACTAGACCGACTGCGCCCGCCGACACAATGCGTTCACCATGTGGCAGCGGATTTAGTCCCTTTGCTGTATACAGCGAGGGGAATCTAGACAGGGTCCGCGCGCCGCTGTCAAGGGTGCGGTGGAACCCGCTTGAGGGCGGAGCCGTTGATTCGCTGGCATTCCCCGAGCGATCCGCCGCCCCGCCCGTCATTCCGCCGGCCTCGGCCCTTGTGCTTGTGTCGCGCCTGCTGCATCACAGCCCGGCCCCGCCACCGCCGGCCCCGAATGGGATCAAACGCCGTGGCGCTTCCTGCTACCATCCGCGCCTCATCCCCTTCAGTCGGAGGAGTTTGCGGTCATGGTGTCCAGCTACCGGCGGCGCGAGATCAACGGGCGGGAGTTGAGCCCGGATACGCTGATGATGAACTACGGCTACGATCCCTTCCTGTCGGAAGGCTCGGTGAAGCCGCCGATCTTCCTCACCTCGACCTTCGCCTTCCGTTCGGCCGAGGACGGCCGCGACTTCTTCGACTATGTCGCGGGCAGGCGCGTGCCGAACAGCAGCGAGGGCGCCGGCCTCGTCTATTCGCGCTTCAACCATCCCAACAGCCAGATCGTCGAGGAGCGCCTGGCGGTGCTGGAGGGCGGCGAGAGCGCCGCGGTCTTCGCCAGCGGCATGGCGGCGATCACCGCCTCGATCCTCGCCTTCGCCCGGCCCGGCGACACCATCATCCACAGCCAGCCGCTCTACGGCGGCACCGAGACGCTGATGACCGGCACCCTCGCCCCCTTCGGCATCCGCACCGCCGGCTTCCATGACGGCCTCGACCGCGCCTCGATCTGGGCGGCGGCGGACCAGGCCGCCGGCACCCGGGTGCCGATCATCTACATCGAGACGCCGGCCAACCCGACCTGCACCCTGGTCGACTTCGACCTGATCGTCGAACTCGCCGCGGCGATCGGCAAGCGCCAGGAGAGCCGGCCGCTGATCGTCGTCGACAACACCATGCTGGGGCCGGTCTACCAGAAGCCGCTGCGGCACGGCGCCGACATCATCGTCTATTCGCTCACCAAGTATGTCGGCGGCCACAGCGACCTGGTCGCCGGCGGCGCCATCGGCCGCGCCGACCTCATCGTGCCGGTCCGAAAGATCCGCAGCGCCTTCGGCATGCAGCTCGATCCGCATTCCTGCTGGATGATCGGCCGCTCGCTGGAGACCCTGCACCTGCGCATGGAGCGCGCCGCCGCCAGCGCCCGGAAAATCGCCTCCTGGCTGAACGGACATTCAAAAGTTGAACGGTTGTTCAACTCCGACTTCAACCAGGATGCGAAATATGCCAGCGCCTACCAGCGCTTCTGCACCGGCGGCGGCTCGACCTTCTCCTTCGCCATCAAGGGCGGTCTGGAGGGGGCCTTCAAGTTCCTGAACAGCCTCCAGCTCTTCAAGCTCGCGGTCAGCCTCGGCGGCACCGAATCCCTGATCAGCCACCCCGCCTCGACCACCCATTCCGGGGTCAAGAAGGAGATCCGCGACGCCGTCGGGGTCACCGACAGCCTGATCCGGGTCTCGATCGGCCTGGAGAATCCCGACGACCTCATCGCCGACCTCGACGCCGCCTTCAAGCTGCTGCCGGGCTAGGTGCCGAGATAGGCGCGGATCACCGGCAGATCCGCCGCCATCACCCGGGGCGTGGCATCGACCAGCGCCACCGCGCCCTCCGCCACGAAGGCGGTGCGCGCGGCGATGCGGCTGGCGTCCCTGGGGTCGTGGGTGACCATCAGCACCGTCATCCCCTGGGCGCGGCGGAGGGCGTCGACCAGGTCCAGCATCTCGTTGCGCAGGGCCGGTCCCAGGGCCGCGAAGGGCTCGTCGAGCAGCAGGATCGGCCGGTGGCGGATGAGGCTGCGGGCGATCGCCACCCGCTGGCGCTCGCCGCCCGAAAGCTGGCCCGGCAGGCGCTCCTCGAAGCCGGTCAGTCCGACCTGCGCCAAGGCCGCCGCCACCTGCCGCCGGTCCTCGGCGGTGAGCCGCAGGCCGGGATGGAGACCGAGCCCGACATTGGCAGCGACGCTGAGATGGGCGAACAGGTTGTGGTCCTGGAACAGCGTCGTCACCGGCCGCGCCGCCGGGGCGAGGCCGCTGATGTCCTTGCCGTCCACCAGGAGCTCCCCGCCGGTCGGCGTCTCGAAGCCGCCGATCAGGGCCAGCAGCGTGCTCTTCCCCGCCCCGCTCGGCCCGATCACCGCGACGCATTCGCCGGCGACGACCGACAGGTCGAAATGCATCGCCATGTCTTCGTAGCGGAAGCCCAGGTTGCGGATCTCAAGCAACGCCACGGCCGCCCACTCCCCGTTCGATCGCCGCGAAGACGGCGAGGCAGAGCGCCAGCAGGATGACCGCCGTCACCGACGCCTGGTCCAGGCGGTAGGCGGCGAGCTGGCCGTAGAGGACCAGGGTGAGGTTGGTGAGGTCCTGGTTGCCGAACAGCGAGATCGCCGCGAGATCGCCCATGCTGATGGTGGCGGCGAGCGCCAGGGCGCCGGCAATCGGCCGGCGCAGCGCCGGTCCGTCGACGGTGAAGAAGCGGTGCCAGCCCCGGATGCCGAGGCCGAGGCAGAGGCGGTCGTGCTGGTCGTTCGCCCGGGCGACGGCTGGCGCCAGGGCGCCGAGGACGAAGGGCAGCGCCAGGAACCCGTTCATCACGACGACCCCGACCGGCGCCAGGGCGAAGAGATCGAGCCGTCCCCGCGCCGCCAGCTGGATGCCGGCGCCGAGGGCCATCGGCGAGATCACCAGGCCGGCGAAGCCCGCCGCCCTGACCAGGGCCGCGGGCCCCGCCCCGCGGGCCCGGCGGCGCAGCCGGTCGGCGCCCATCGCCATCGGATAGCCGAGCCCCACGGCCAGGAGGCCGGCCGCGAGGCCGAGGGCGACGGTGATCAGGCTGGCACGCAGGATATTCGGCCAATGAATTGAACCTGCAGCAAAAATCCCACGCATTCCATCGCCCGCCAGGGCCAGCAGCGGGGCCAGGATGAAGACGGTCGCGAGCAGGATGGCGGCGAAATCCAGGACGCGCGCCGCCCCGCTTTGCCCGTCGAAGCGGCGGCTCTCGATCCGCTGGCTGCGGCCGAGATCGAGCCTTCGGGCGCAGAGCCAGGCGCCGGTCGCGAGTGCCAGGCAGCAGGCGATCTGCAGCAAAGCGATGGCCCCGGCCCGCGGCAGGTCGAAGTCGAAGCGCACCGCCTGATAGATCGCGACCTCCAGCGTCGTCGCCCGCGGCCCGCCGCCCAGGGTCAGCACCACGGCAAAGCTCAGGAAGCAGAGCATGAAGACCAGGGCGAAGACCGCCGGCAGGTTCTGGCGCAGCAGCGGCGCCTCGATCAGCCGGAAGATCTGGCCCGAGCTCATGCCGAGCTGGGCCGAGAGGCGCCAGGCCTCGGGCGGCACCGTCGCCCAGGCCGGCAGCAGCAGGCGGATGGCGAAGGGCAGGTTGAAGAAGGCATGCGCCAGCAATATGCCCGGCAGGCCGTAGATCGAGGGCCGCCAGCCGCTGCCGAGAGCGCCCATAGTGTCGGCCAGGTAGCCGAAGCGGCCGTAGACCGCGACGATGCCGAAGATGGCGACGATGGCCGGCATCACCAGCGGCAGCGCGCAGACCCGCAGCAGCGCCCGGCGACCCGGGAAGGCCGACTGCCGCGCCAGGGCCCGGGCGACCGGGACGGCCAATCCCACCGAGAGCAGCGCCGAGAGGCCGGCCTGGACCAGGGTGAAGGCCAGCACCCGCCGCAGGTAGGGTTCGGCCAGCAGGTCGCCCAGCAGGGTCGCCGGCCCGCCGGACAGCAGCGCCACGAACAGTGCCGCCGCCGCGGCAATCACCAGGACCGCCAGGGCAGCGCCGAGGATCTCGCCGCGGCTCAGCGGCTGACGATATCCAGCCATTCCCGGATCCAGGCCTGTCGGTGGGCGGCAACCTCTTCCGGCGCATAGAGCAGCGTCTTCGCCGGCTTCGGCAGGTCGCGGAAGACCGGCGGGAGATCGGTGCCGATGTCGGTCACCGGAAACATCCAGTTGGTGGTGGGGATCGCCTTCTGGAATTCGGGCGAGACCATGAAGTCCAGGAACTGCCGGGCAATACCCTGATGCGCCGAGGTTTTCAGCATTCCGGCCACCTCGACCTGGAGATAGTTCCCCTCCGGGAAATCCAGGGTCTTGTAACGATCGGTCTTGTCGACCATCAGGTGATAGGCCGGCGAGGTGGTGTAGGAGAGCACGATCGGCGCCTCGCCCTTCTGGAACAGGCCGTAGGATTCGCTCCAGCCCTTGCTGACCGTGAGGATCTTCGGCGCCAGGCTGCGCCAAGCATCCGCCGCCTTGTCGCCGTAGATCTGCTTCACCCAGAGCAGCAGCCCCAGGCCCGGCGTGCTGGTGCGCGGGTCCTGCAGCAGCAGTTTCGGCTCCGCCCCCGGCGCCGCCAGTTCGGCGAAGCTCTTCGGCGGCGATTTCAGGGTCGCGCTGTCATAGACGAAGGCGAAATAGCCGTAGTCGAAGGGCACGAAATCCGCATCGGTCCAGGCGATCGGCAGCGTCAGCCTCGCGAGATCGAGGCCGTGCGGCACGAAGAGCCCGGTCGCCGCCGCCTCCGCCGTCAGATTGGTGTCGAGGCCGAGGACCAGATCCGCCGCGGTCTTCTCGCCTTCGAGTTGCAGCCGCGAGAGCAAGGCGGCGCCGTCCTCCAGCGCCACCCATTCGATCCGGCAGCCGCAGCGCGCCTCGAACAGGGGCGTCACGATCGGCCCCGGCCCCCATTCGGAGGTGAAGGAATTGTAGGTGTAGATCGTCAGCTTCGGCGTCTCGGCCTGGGCGGAGACGCCGGCCAGCGCGGCGATCGCCACGACCAGCCCCAACAGGAAACGCATCGACGCCCCTCCTCCAAAACGTTTCGGAAGGGATGAGAGGACGGCGATGATTTTTCGCTGACTCATATCCCTCCGCCGGCATGACCCGGATCAGGTTCATCGGGTTGACGCGTCATCCGCATCTCTCAGCCCCTGGCGAGGGCACCCCGTCGAGTGAGGCGAAACTTGCCGGAAATCAGAGGAATGTCAAGGCCGGGGTGGCTCCCCCAAGGAGTTGCCAGTCATGGCCGGCAGATGCCATCTTGCGGGTCCGAATTTCCCGCGACGATCCGGACGGAATACACAGCATGCTCGGCCGCCACATCCGTCTCGCCCAGGTCGTCCTGCCCTGCCCCGATCTCGCGGCGACCCTGGCCTTCTTCACCGGGCAGCTCGGCTTCAAGGTCAATCTGATCATGCCGGCCGATGCGCCGTCGCTGGCGGTGATTTCCGGCCATGGCCTCACCCTGCGCCTGGAATCGGCCAAGGAATCCGCCCAGACCACGGCCGCGGCGCCGACCGAACTGCATCTGCTCTGCGACCTCGCGACCCTGCCCCAGGACGCGCCGCGGGACCTGGTGGCGCCGGGCGGGATGCGCATCCGGCTGGTGGATGCCATCTCGCGGCTCGAGCTTCCCGAGGGCCGGCAGGAATTCGTCCTCTGCCGCATGGGCGGCACCGACGCCTGGGGCGTCGGGCGGGCGGGCATGCAGTACCGCGACCTCATCCCGAGCCGGCTCGGCGGGCGGTTCGTCGCCTCGCATATCCGCATCCCGGAGGGCGGACCGGTCCCCGACTACGTGCACTTCCACAAAATCCGCTTCCAGATGATCTACTGCAAGACCGGCTGGGCGCGGCTGGTCTACGAGGACCAGGGCGAGCCCTTCCTCCTCACTGCCGGCGACTGCGTCCTGCAGCCGCCGGAGATCCGGCACCGGGTGCTCGAGGCCTCGGCCGGCCTCGAAGTGATCGAAATCGGCTGCCCGGCGGTGCACGAGACCTTCGCCGACCACAACCTCTCCCTGCCGACGCCGCATCTCCTGCCGGACCGGAGCTTCGGCGGCCAGAGGTTCGTCCGCCACATCGCGGCAAAGGCGGAATGGCTGCCCTGGCGCCTCGGCGGGTTCGAGGCTCGGGACATCGGCATCGCCGCCGCCACCGGCGGGCTGGCCGGCGTCAAGGTGGCGCGTCCCCTGCCCGGCACCCCGGCGAAGGCCGCGGCGCCCGCCCATCGGGGCGAGTTCCTGTTCTTCTTCGTTCTCGCCGGGGGCATGGGCCTGCAGGGCGACGGGCTCGGCGCGCATCGCCTCCAGGCCGGCGACAGCTGCGTGATCCCGGCCGGTTCCGCCTATGCGCTCGAGGCCGAAGCCGGCCTGGAACTCCTCGAGGTCTCGCTGCCCGCGGAGCTGCCGGCCGCCTAGATCCCGGACTCCAGTGCCGCTTCGAAGGCGGCGCAACGCTGCTCCATCACCGCTTCGATTTCCGGGCGATGCGGATCGCTGGCCAGTTCCGCCTTGGCCCAGCTGGCCGCCACCAGGTGCAGCGCGGCCTTCAGCCGGCGATAGCGCAGGCGCGGGATCGCCGTGCCGCCGCGTTCGTAGGCGATCAGCAGCAGATCCTCGGCCGCCGGGTCGAGGCGGCCCTCGATGGCGATGCCCGCGAGGTCCCAGACCGGCTCGCACATCGCCGAGAATTCCCAGTCGATGAGCAGCAGCCGCCCATCGGCGCCGCGCAGGAAATTGGCTGGATTGGGATCGATATGGCTGGGCACCGCCGGCATCGGGTCGCGGTCCAGCGCGGCGCGCAGCGGCTCGGCCGCCTGCCGCAGCCGCTGCAGCCGCGCGTCCGCACCGATCGCCAGGTAGCGGTCGATGATCGGAAAGGCCGCCATCGTACTTTCGAAGCGCAGGCCCGAGCCGTGCAGCCGGGCCAGCACCGCCGCCACGCCCGCGACGAGGGCGGGCGCGCGCAGGTCCTCGGCGGTAAGGTGGCGGGAGCCCGGCAGGAAGGCCAGCAGCATGATGCCGCGCGCCGCGTCGGCGAAGACAACGGGTGGCGACAGGCCGAGCTCGGCCGCCAGGCGGGCATTGTGGAGCTCGGCGCTGCGCGAGAGGTATCCGGCCGCCGCCGGGCCGGGAAGGCGCAGCACGTAATCGAGCTTGCCGGCGCTCACCCGCAGGCTTCGGTTGGTGAGGCCGCCGAGCGGCGCTGTCCGCCAGGCCTCGAAGGGCAGGTCGGCGAGCTGCGGAATATCCGCGAAGATCCTGCGCAGGGAATCGGGCGCCGTCATGGCGCCGGTCTAGTTCAGGCGCGGGCCGTTGCCAAGCGCGATTTCGGCAGGGTGACGGTGACCACGGTGCCCTGCCCGGGCTGGCTTACGATGCCGATGGTGCCGCCGTGCAGTTCGACGATGCTGCGCGAGATGCTGAGGCCGAGGCCGGTGCCCTGGACCTGCCGGGTCATCGCATTGGCCACCTGGCGGAAGGGCTCCATCACCGTGCCGATCTGGCGCGGATCGATGCCAACACCGGTGTCGGCGACGGAGATCTCGAGGTCGCCGGCCGGGTTGACGTTGGCCGAGATGCCGACCTGGCCGTCCTCCGGGGTGAACTTGGCGGCATTGGAGAGCAGGTTGATCAGCACCTGGCGGATCGCCCGCTCGTCGCCGAGGAAATTCGGCAGGTCCGGCGACAGGGCGCGCCGCAGGGTCAGGCGCCGGCGCTTGCAATGCTCGGCGATGAAGCGGAGGCTGCCCTCGATCACGTCGCCGACCTCGAAAACGGATTCGTTCAATTCCTGCCGGCCGGCCTCGATCTTGGCCATGTCCAAGATGTCGTTGATCATCGCCAGCAGGTGCACGCCCGCGGTCTTGATGTCGTTGATGTACTCGCTCTGCTTCTGGTTGAGGTCGCCGAACAGCCGGTGCTCGAGCGCCTCGGCGAAGCCGATCACCGCGTTCAGCGGGGTGCGCAGCTCGTGGCTCATGTTGGCGAGGAAATCCGACTTCGCCCGGTTGGCGGCCTCGGCGGCGTTCTTCAGCCGGCGCATCTCGGCCCGTTCCGAGGCCAGCACCTGCTCGCGGACCTTGCCCTCGGTGATGTCGATCAGGAAGCCGCGGATCTCGATGCTGCCATCCGGCGCCGGCTCGAGGGTGCTGACATCCTTCACCCAGACGACCTTGTCGCCGCGGCCGACCAGGCGGTATTCGCGCTGGAAGTCCATGGATTCGGTCAGGCCCTGCTTGCCGAACATGTGATCGATCTGGTCGAACACGCGCTCGATGTCCTCGGGATGGACGACGCTGCGGAGCATGCCCGGATCCTGCCAGTCCTCCGAGGGATAGCCCAGCAGATCGACGATGCGCGGACCGATATACTGCACGCCTTCGCGCGCGGTGTTCGAGGTATAGGGGATGATCAGCGAGGATTCCGCCAGCAGGCGGTAGCGCAGCTCGCTTTCGCGCAGCTTCGCCTCGGTGCGATTGAGCGCGCCGACATCGGCCATGACGGTGATGACGCGGACGGTCTCGCCCGCGGCGTCGCGTTCGGCGACGGCCGAGAGCAGCGTATCCACCCGCTCGCCGGACTTGGCGATGATGGTGAAGGGAAGATCGCGCACCGAGCCGGCTTTCATCAGCTGCGGCCAGAACTCGGCATTGGCGCGGGCGACGGTGGTGGGATCGAAGAACTCGGTGCTGTTGCGCCCGACCACTTCCTCGCGGGAATAGCCCAGCCGGTCCAGCCAGTAGTCGCTGACCGACATGATCCGCCGGTTGGCGTCGACGGTGTGCATCATCGCCGGCGTGCGGCGATGCAGCGCCTCGAAATGCTCGCGCTTCTCGATCAGCTCGGCCTCGTAGCGCTTCTGCGCGGTGATGTCGGTGTAGATGCCGACCAGGCTGCCATTGCGCAGGCGGGTCTCGGTGACCCGGAGCCAGGTGCCGTCGCCGCGATGCTGCTCGGCCTCGCCATAGGGGCGGTTGCGGGCGATCAGGCGGGCGGCGATGAATTCGTCTTCCGAACCGTGCTCCGGCGCCATCGTGCCGCGGCGGCAGGCGAGGCGCACCAGGTCCTCGAAGGTGCGGCCGATCACCTGGTCCTCCGGCAGGAAGCGCGACATGCCGAGATAGGCGCGGTTGCACAGGACGAGTCGGTCGTTGGCGTCGAACAGGCAGAAGCCGTGCGGCACCGCATCCATCGCCTGCAGCAGCTGGCGCCAGTCGTCGAAGCCAGCTGCGATCGGCACCTGGGCGGCCTCGGCCGCATTCGGCTCGCGGCGGCGGATGACCAGCACGGCCTGGCTGCCGGCATTGATCCGGAGCGGGCCGTAGATCACGTAGCGTTCGCTCTCGACGACGCCGCTATGGCCATCGCGGTTGTTGCGGCGCAGGGCCTCGACCACCGGAGCGGCCAGCAGGTCGTCGAGGCGGCGGGCCTGGGCGGGTGCCACCGCGCGGCCGAGAATCTCCAGCGCGGCATCGTTGACATAGATCAGCCGCTCGGCGCCGGGCCGTTCGTGTTCGCCGGACAGGCCGTGATGGCCGCCGCGCAGGGTATCGATGAGGAGCAGGCCGTCGCGCATCTGGTCGAGCGCCGCGACGATGCCACGCTCGGCATCGTTCAACGTGCTGACGAGTTGCGTCGGCCAGTCGACAATGCGGACGACCTGATCGGACGTTCGCTTAGAACTCGGCATGCGTCTTTGGCCTTGTCATCATTGCCCGCTCGCTCGGCCCTTGGTCCCCCGACCCTTGATCCCCCGACCGAACCTAAATTTGACGCGCCCGTACTTAACATCTTGTTAAGAGGGCTCTGCCAGACTTTGGGGAAGATATTCCGGTGTCGGGGAAAAATGCCAATAAATTCAACGATCGACCTCTTCGTCATCTCCAGCGACCTGGCGGTGGGCCGGGCCATCGAGGCAATTAGCGACGATGCCCGGGACGAGGCGATCGTCGCGCATTACGTCGGCTCGATCACCGACCTGCTGCAGGCCTCGGGCAATCGCCGGATCGACGCCGTGGTCTTCGACCTCAGCGGCTGGCACGGCGTGGCGATCTACGAGGCGGTGGCCGGCATCGCCGAGCTGTCGCTGCAATCCCCGGTCATCCTGGTGGCGGATACCGACGATGCCGAGGTCGAGCGCGCGGCCAAGGATGCCGGCGCCGTCGAGGTGCTGTCGCGCGGCGACCTGACGCCCGGACTGCTCCGCCGTGCCGTGCGCTATGCCGTCTCCTGCCGCCGGGCGGAAACCAAGCTGGCACAATTGCGCCTGTTCGACCCGGTCACCGGGCTGGCGAGCCAGCAGCTGTTCTGGGAGATTCTCGGCCATGCGGTGCGGCGCGCCAAGCGGAACAAGGACTTCTTCGGCGTGCTGCTGATCGAGATCGACAACCTGCCGGCACGCACCGCCGCCGCCCTCGAGGACTATGACCGGGTGGTGCAGATCCTCAGCGGCCGGGTCGGCAGCGTGCTGCGCGGCAGCGACGTGATCGCGCGCTTCGAGCAGAACCAGATCGCGGTGCTGGCGGAATCCATGCCGCGGATCGAAGACATCCAGATCGTCGCCGAGAAGATCATCCAGGAACTGTCGGCGCCGATCGCCACCCGGCTGGGCGAGGTGCGGATCAATACCGGTATTGGCATCGCCCTCTATCCGACCAGCGCCGGCAGCCCGGAGGCGCTGATCAGCCGGGCCTCGGAAGCCCTGTCCGCGGCCCGCACCCGCGGCCAGGACAATTTCGCCTTCGCCTGAGGGCCTGCCGGGCAAAGACTGCCCGGCGCCGCAGAGCCACCTGCTGCAGTCAATGAATTCAATCGTTTAGCGTCAGGCTCCGGCGGCACGAAGGTTGCAAGGATCGGGGGACCGGGGGATTGCGCCCGGGTTCTGGCTGGAGGGAGATCCGCATGCTGTCGATGTTCAACACGCGCGACGAGGCAAAGGCTGCGCCGGAGCCGGCGCCGCGGCCGAAGCGGCCCGCTGCCGTCAACAGCAATGCTCTGCCGCACGGCGCCGCCACCACCGCGCCGATCTATGCGATGCAGCCGCCGCCGCGCAGCGCCAACCGCGAACGCGCCCAGTTCTTCGAGCGCTCGCCCAGCGTCGGCCAATATCTCTATCACCTGGCGACCGATCTGAAGAACTTCACCCGGGCCGAGACGCAGAACGCGGTGGTCGGCGCGACGCCGGTCGAGGTGCAGCGCCTTGGTCGCATCCTGGCCAAACTGAAGGGCCGCTACCTCGCCCAGGCTCTCGACCTGGGGGCGGTCAATCACGGGCCGGTGACCGAGATCGACATCCGCAACCTGGAACGGGCGCGCGTGATGTACGAGGAACTCGACCGCGCGCTCGGCGCGGTGCGCAATGCGATCGAATCCGGCGACCTCGCGCTCGAAGGCCTGCAAAAGGACTAGGCGTCCGGTCGTCTTAGGTTCCGGCAGACCAGGTTTGCCGGAGTCCGGGCGGAAGCCCGCTCAGGACTCCAGTGGCCGCAGCATCTCCCGCGAAATGATGTGGCGCTGGATCTCGGAGGTGCCTTCCCAGATGCGCTCGATGCGGGCGTCGCGCCACATCATCTCCAGCGGCAGCTCGTCCATCAGCCCCATGCCGCCGAAGACCTGGATCGCCTGGTCGGTGACCCGGCCCAGCATCTCGCTGGCGAAGAGCTTCGCCATCGCCGCGTCGCCATTGGTCATGGTGCCGTTCTCCAGCTTCCAGCAGACATAGGCGGTGAGCGCGTCGGCGGCCGCGAGCTCGGTCCGCATGTCGGCGAGCTTGAAGGCGGTGCCCTGGAACTTGCCGATCGCCTGGCCGAACTGCTTGCGGGTCGCCGCCCAGTTCAGCGCCAGTTCCATCGCACGCTCGGCCTTGCCGCAGCAATTGGCGGCGATGAAGACCCGGCCGCCGGTCAGCCACTGGTTGGCGAGATCGAAGCCCTTGCCCTCCTCGCCGAGGATCTGGCGCTTGTGCAGGCGCACGCTGTCGAAGAACAGCTCGTAGTTGTCATAGGCGCGATAGGCGACGCAGCGCGGACCGCGGCGGATGGTGAAGCCTGGCGTGTCGCGATCGACCAGGAAGGCGGTGATCTGCTTGCGCGGCCCGCGCTTGCTCTCCTCGATCCCGGTGACCGTGAAGACGATGGCGAAATCCGGCAGCCCGACGCAGCTGATGAAATGCTTCTGCCCCTTGATGACGAAATCGTCGCCGTCCTTCTCGGCCCGGGTCGAGATCGACATCGCATCGGAGCCGGCCCCGGGTTCGGTCAGGGCGAAGACCTCGGTGATGTCGCCGCGCACCGTGGGCAGCAGGTATTTCTCGATCTGCTCGTCCCGGCAGGCCATCAGGATCGCCGAGGGCCGGCCGACGAACTTCTGCAGCGCCCAGTTGACCTTGCCGAGCTCGCGCTCCATCAGCATCTGCGACATCACGTCGAGGCCGGCGCCGCCTACCGATTCCGGCATGTTGGCGGAATAGAGCCCGACCTCCTTGGCCCTGGCCTTCAGCTGCCTGGCGAGGTCCGGCGTGACATGGCCGAGGCGGTCGACCTCGCGCTCGTGCGGATACAGCTCCTTCTCGATGAACTGGCGCACGGTGTCGACCAGCATGCGCTGCTCGTCGCTGGGCTGGAAATCATAGGCCATGGTCGGGTCTTTCGGCTGGTCGTGAAAGCGGCTGGGCGTAAAAGCGGACGCGGGCGAAGCTGGCGGCCAGCATAGCGGCCGGCGGATTCCCTGCAAAGCAGTATTTATACAAATGTATAACAAGGCAGCGTCCGGCAAGTTCTTGATTCCCCATATTGATTGAACGCACATTCAATCTGATTGCATAAATGACTTGTTTTCATTATCTTGGCGAAAATCACCTCCAACGCCAACTGCCACAACCGGAGCCCGCATGTCCCGAGACGGCCTGAAGGAAGCCCGCCGCATCCAGCTGATCGAGGCGACGATCGACTGCATCGCCCGGCGCGGGTTTTCCGACCTCACCCTGGCGCAGGTGGCCGAGGCCGCCCGGCTGTCGGTCGGCATCGTGAACTTCTATTTCAGGAGCAAGGACGCCCTGCTGATCGCCACGCTGAAGCACCTGGTCGAGGAGTACCGCCGGCAGATCGACGACGCCGTCGCCAAGGTCGGCCCGGCGCCGATGGCGCAGATCGACGCCATGCTGGAGGTCGACTTCCACCGCGCGGTCGCCAACCGCAAGCAGGTGACGGTGTGGTACGCCTTCTGGGGCGAGACCCGCTGGCGGCCGGAATTCCTGCGGATCTGCAGCGAGCTCTCGGTCGCGTTCCAGACCGGCATGACCGACCTGTTCCGGCGGATCATCGCCGACGGCGGCTATGCCGGGATCGATCCGGACCTGGTGGCGCGCGGCTACAACGCGATGATCGACGGGCTGTGGCTCGACATGCTGATCAGCCCCAAGGAAACCGATCGGGAGAGCGCCAAGGCGACGGTGCGCACCTTCCTCGCCGGCCTGTTCCCCAACGACTTCAAGAAACCCGTCGCCGCTGCAGCGACCGCGGCCTGACCCCGGAAGGAGAGCGAGATGAACGCCCTGCCAGAGACCCGAAGCGCGGCACCGCGCAACTTCAAGGACCAGACCCTGCCCGGCTGGTGCTACAACAACGCGGAGTTCCACGAGCTGGAGCGCCAGGAGCTGCTGCTCGGCACCTGGATCCTCGCCTGCCACCAGAACGAGGTGAAGGCGCCCGGCGACTACCACGCGGTCGAGGCCTTCGGCGAGCGCGCCCTGGTGATCCGCGACGCCGACGGCAGCCTGCGCGCCTTCTACAACGTCTGCCGCCACCGCGCCCATGCCCTGGTGACCGGCGAGACGGGCAGCTGCAAGGGCGCCCTGCGCTGTCCCTATCACGGCTGGACCTATGGCTTCGACGGCCGGCTGAAGGCGGTCCCGGCCGAGAAGAGCTTCCCGGAGATGGAGCGCAGCGAATTCGGGCTGAAGCCGATCGACCTCGAGGTCTATCTCGGTTTCGTCTTCGTGCGGTTCCGCGGCGGCGGCGCCGGCGTCGCCGAGCGCTTCGCCCCCTACCACGACGAGATGCTGGCCTATCGCAGCGCCGAGATGGAGAGCCTGGGCACCGCCTGGCACAGCGAGATCCCGGTCAACTGGAAGAACCTGATCGACAACCAGCTCGAGGGCTATCATGTGCCGGTCGGCCATCCCGGCCTCTACCGCCTTTTCGGCAGCAACTACTTCGCCGAGGCCAAGCCGAGCATGGTGACGCGCCAGCTCGGCCTGATCGCCGACCGCCCGTCGAGCAACTGGAGCGAGCGCATGTACCAGAGCGTGCTGCCGCCGCTGCCGCACCTGACGCCGGAGCGACAGCGCGCCTGGGCCTACTACAACCTGCTGCCCAGCCTCGCCTTCGACTTCTATCCGGAATGCATCGGCACCTTCGAGGTGCTGCCGCTGGGGCCGAGCAAGACCCTGCTGCGCGGGCGCATCTACGCCCTCCCCAACATGAGCCGGGAAATGAAGGCTCTGCGCTGGCTCAACCGCCGGATCAACACCGACGTGCAGACCGAGGACGAGGCACTGGTCGCCTCGGTGCAGAGCGGACTTGCTTCCGGCAGCTACAGTTTTGGCCTGCTCTCCGAGAAGGAGGTCGGCCTCCGCCAGCTGCACGACATGGTCCGCCAGGCCCTGCCGGTGACGACGCTCGACCAGGCCCCGGCCCCGGGCAGCGTCGCCGCCGTCAATGCCCAGCTGCGCGCCCAGCGCGCCGCCGCCTGAACCTTCGCCAGCTGAGAGAGAAAGATCGACCGCATGAGCTATCCGCTGCCGCCGCGCGCCAGGGAAATCCAGCAGAAGGTCCGGCGCTTCGTCACCGAGGAGCTGATCCCCTGGGAAGTCCATGCCGAGATGAACAACGGCGAGGTGCCGGCAGAGGTCCGCAAGCGCCACAAGGCCGGCGCCCGGGCGGCCGGGCTCTACAACATGGACATCCCGGTGGCGATGGGCGGCGCCGGCTACACCATGTTCGAACAGACGATTGCCCAGGAGGAGCTGGGCCGGGTCACCAACGCCCTCGGCTGGTGCGCCAACAACCCGCAATCCTGGATGCTGAAGGCCTGCTCGCCGCACCAGATCGAGACCTGGATCAAGCCGATCATCCGCGACGAGAAGCACGAGTGCTATGCGATCACCGAGGCCGATGCCGGCTCCGACGTCGATGCCATCCAGGCGACGGCGCGGCGCGACGGCGAGCACTATGTGCTGAATGGCGAGAAGTGGCACGTGACCAGCGCCAATCTCGCCGACTTCCTGATCTTCCAGGCCAAGCTCGCCGATGGCCCGAAGGCCGGCAGCCATTGCCTGTTCTTCGTCGACCAGGGCACACCCGGCGTCGAGGTGGTCAGGACCCCGGCCTATACCCATACATATCGCTCGCATCACCCGATCTACCGGTTCACCGACGTGCGGGTCTCGGCCGCCAACCGGATCGGCGAGGAAGGCGACGGGATGGGCTTCACCTACGACTGGTTCCGCTACGAGCGCCTGATGATCGCCGCGCGCTGCTGCGGCGCGGCATCCCGCCTGATCGCGGAGGCAACCGCCTTCGCCCAGCAGCGCGTGGTCTTCGGCGAGAAGCTTTCCGCCATGCAGGCGATCCAGTTCATGCTGGCCGACAGCACCACCGAACTCTGGGCCGCCCGCCTGATGGTCTACCGCACCGCCCAGGCGATTGACGAAGGCGAGGACGTCAAGGTCAGCCATGCCCAGTCCTCGATGGTGAAGCTCTACGCCTCGGAGATGGCCAACCGCGTCGCCGACCGGGCGGTGCAGATCTTCGGCGGGCGCGGCTACATGCGCGAGAACGTCGCCGAGCGCTACTTCCGGGAACTGAGGGTCGACCGGATCTGGGAGGGCGCCAGCGAGATCCAGCGGATCATCATCGCCAACGGGCTCTACAAGCGCGGGCTTTCCGCCCTGGTGGAATAGGGCGCGTCCGCGCTTTCGGTTGAGTCCGCTCCGCCGATATGGGAGAAGGTAGGACGGCCGTCGCCCCGGCTTTTCCCGCTCCGGGCGCGGGGCCGGCCGGTTAGGGATATCAGCCGCACTGGAAGGCATCGCGATGTGGAAGGCCGTTCAGCCGGTAGCGCCTGTCTTGTTGGCCGTCGTCCTGATGGAAGGGGCGCTGGGCGTGATGTCGCCGCTGATCGGCTATCGCCTGTCCTCGGGCGGGGCCTCCACCTTCCTGGTGGGCGGCGCGGCCTCGGCCTATTTCGTCGGCTTCCTCCTCGGCACCCTCACCTGCCAGCGGATGATCAACCGGGTCGGGCATATCCGCGCCTTCGGCGTCTTCGCCGTCTGTTCGTCCAACATCGCCATTCTCTATACCGTGCTGCACGACCCTTTCCTCTGGGTGGTCCTGCGCGGCGGCGCCGGCTATGCGCTGGCCGGCGCCTTCGTGGTGATCGAATCCTGGATGACCGACAAGGCAAGCGAGGACAACCGCGGCCGGGTCTTCGCCATGTACACGACCGTCAGCTGGGCGGCGTCCGGCGTGTCGCCGCTGCTGCTGAATTTCGACACGCCCGGCGGCATCCTGCTCTTCGTGCTGATCACCATCGGCCTCTCCGCCGCGATGATTCCCCTGGCGATCACCCGGGTCGGCAACCCGGAGATCGGCGAGAATAAGCATCTCAGCATCGCCCGGCTGTTCAAGATCTCGCCAACGGGCGTGGTCTGCGCCTTCGGCTCGGGGATGATGAATGGCGGCCTCTACGGCCTGATGCCGGCATATATCAACGACCATGGCTACGCCGAAAAGGAGCTGAGCCTCCTCTATTCCATCACCACCATCGCCGCCCTGGTGACGCAGTACCCCATCGGCTACGTGTCGGACAATTACGGCCGCCGGCCGGTCATCATCTCCATCATGCTGGTTTCGACGGCGGTCGCGCTGGCGCTGTATGCCCAGCCCGACCTCAGCTTCACCTGGCTGGTGGTATTGTTCTTCGTCCTCACCGCTTTCGAATCGCCGCTCTATGCGCTGGCCGTGGGCCAGACGACCGACTACGTGGAGAAGCACGATTTCGTCGCGGCTTCCAGCGGCCTGCTCTTCGCCTGGGGCCTGGGCTCGTGCTTCGGCCCGGCGACGGCCGGCCTGGTGATGCATCAGGTCGGGCCGCAGGGGCTGCTGCTCTTCGCCGCCGCCTGCTTCCTGGCGGTCGCGCTGTTCGCCATCTACCGCGTCATGCGGCGCCGCGCGAAGACGCCGCAGGAGCAGAGCAACTACGTGGCCGTGCCGATCAGCCAGGCCACCTATGGCGCCCCCGAACTCGATCCGCGCGGCGAATTTCACCCACCCGCGACGGCGGCGGCGCCGGAGGGATTGGCCCATTGACCAGCCGGGCGCGGAGGCTCACGGCGTCACGGTCAGCGGCAGCGACCGGCGGAAGGTGACCTCCCCCTTGGGCGCCGGTTCGTCGAGGTCGCGGGCGTATTTGTGGCCGGCATAGACGGCATGGGCGATGAATCCCGGAGCCAGGCAGTCACCGATCCGCACCACCGACTTGATTCCCGCGGCCGCCAGTGCCGCCGGGTCGGCGGCGAGCGCGTGGTAGAGGTCCTCGTGCGGCAGGCGCGCGGTGACGGAGACCACCGCCCTGGCGGGAAGCGACCGGGTCTTGCCGGTGAAGCCGCAGGCGATCTCGGCCCGGCTGCCATCGAAGCCGGTCACCGCATACGCCGTAACCACCTCCACACCCAGTTCCCGCAGCTGCTTGTTGATGAAATGCAGTTCCAGGGTATTGGTCGTCCAGCTTGACGCGGAATCCGCCGGCGTCACCAGGGTGACGTCGAGGCCGGTCCTGCGGATCTTCTCGGCCAGGACGCCGGCCATGTAGAAGAGCTCGTCGTCGAACACCACGACCGGTCCCGCCGCCGGCAGCCGATCCGCCATGATGTCGTCCGGGGTGAAGACGTTCGCGCCGTGAAATCCCGGGATCGGCTGGTAGTGGCTGCGTCCGATGCCGTCCTTGCGCCAATAGGCCCCGGTCGCCAGAACGACGCGCTCGAAGCCGAATTCCCGCACCTGCTCGGCATCCAGCAGGCTGTCGCGATAGAGATGCACGTTGGGCAGCTTGCCGATCTGGTAGACCCGGTAGTCGCGCACCCGCCCCCAGGCCGAAAGGCCGGGGAGCCGCGCCTCCCGCGAGACCCGCCCGCCGAGATCGGTTGTCGCCTCCGCGAGATGCACCTCGTATCCGCGCTTGCCGAGTGCCAAGGCGGCTTCCAGTCCGGCCGGTCCGGCACCGACGATCAGCACGCGGTCTTCCGATTTCCGCGGCGCGATGAACTCGGGATGCCAGCCGCGCCGCCATTCCTCGCCCATCGTGGGGTTCTGGGTGCAGCGGATCGGCGCGATCATGTAGTCGCCGGTGATGCAGATGTTGCAGCCGATGCATTCGCGGATGTCGTCGATCCGGCCCTCCTCGATCTTCCGGGGCAGGAAGGGGTCGGCGATCGAGGGCCGCGCCGCGCCGATCATGTCGAGGATGCCGCGCCTGATCTGCCCGACCATGGCATCGGGCGAGGTGAAACGGCCGACGCCGACCACCGGCTTGGTCGTCAGCTTCTTCACGAAGCCGACGAAGGACTCCTGGAACCCCTCCTCGCCGAAACGCGACGTCTTGGAATCGTTCTTCCAGTCGCTGACATTGACGTCCCAGAGATCGGGCAGCTCGGCCAGCATCTCGACGATCTCGCGCGCCTCGGCACCCGCCTCGATGCCGTCCTTGCCCAGCAGCTCGTCGACCGCGAAGCGCACCGCAATGCCGCAGCTGTCGCCGACCGTCGCCTTGGCCTCCTCGATCACCTCGCGAAACAGGCGGACGCGGTTCTCCAGGCTGCCGCCATACTCATCGGTGCGGTTGTTGCGCCGCCGCTGCAGGAAGTGCATCGGCATGCTGAGATCGTGGCCGGCATAGACATAGACGATATCGAAACCGGCCTTCCGGGCGCGGATCGCCGCCTCGCGGTGCCAGCGACGATAGTTGCGGATATCCTCCCGATCCATGGCACGGGCCTGGAACGGATAGTATCGCGTCATCTCGTGCGACGGCCCCATCGGCACCTCGCGGCTGAAGAAGTTCGAGGCCGAAGGACCGTTGTGGGTGAGTTCGATCGCCGCCAGGGCACCATGGCGATGCACGGCCTCGCACATCATCGCATTGTGGGGAATGTCGTTGTCGTCCCACAGGCGCGCCTCCATCGAGGGGGTGATGTCGCCGCTGGGATGGATTTCGCATTCTTCGGTGGATACTACCGCCCAGCCGCCCTCGGCCTTCATGCCGCGCATCGCGGCATGGTCATAGGGGCGCCCGTGCCCCATGCCATTGCAGTGAGGCACCTGGAAGAAGCGGTTTTTCGCCGTCACCGGCCCGATCTTGACGGGCTGGAACAGAACGTCGTAGCGCGGATCGCGGCGGTTCGCAGAATTCATGATGGATGGCTTCTCCCCGGGATATCTGGAGGCGTCGTGGGTGGCGGGATTTTCCGCAGCAATCTAACCTCGGGCGGACCGCGCTGTACAGCGCGATTGACGCCGCCGATGCGGCTCGGCATGGTGTAACCCGTTGATCCAACGATACCTTGGAAGCGACCGGTGAACGACGAGAAGCTGAAGATCCACGCGCAGGAGATGCTCAGCGAGGGCTTCCTCAAGGTCGCCAGGTTCACCGTCAGCCATCGCAAGTTCGACGGCGGCTGGATCGGTCCGATGACCCGGGAAGTGGTGATGCGCCCGTTCTGCGTCGCGGTGCTGCCCTATGACCCGATCGCCGACAAGATCCTGCTGATCGAGCAGTTCCGCCTGGCGGCGCATCTTGCCGGCATGCCGGCCTGGCAGCGCGAGATCATCGCCGGCATGAACGACAAGGACGAGAACGCCGAGGCGATCGTGCGCCGCGAGGCCATCGAAGAGGCCAATTGCAAGCTCACCGATCTGGTCGAGGTCTATACCTATCTGCCGACACCCGGAATCACCAACGAGACGATTGCGATCTATTGCGGCCGCATGGACAGCACCGGCCAGGGCGGGCTCTTCGGACTGGATGACGAGCACGAGGATATCCGGGCGACGCTGCACGATTTCGCCGAGGTGCCGGCGCTCCTGGCGAACGGCCATAGCGGCAACGGCCTGCTGATCATCGCACTGCAATGGCTGATCCTGAACCGCGATCGGCTGCGGCAGGTATGGCGATGACCCGGAAGCTCGCCGTCGCCCGGCTGTGGTACGAGGGCAACTCCTTCTCGCCGATCACGACGCCGGTCACGGCCTTCGAGGCGCGCGAATGGTGCAGCGGTGACGCCGCGCGGGCGTTCTATGGCGGCACGGCGACGGAGATCGGGGCGGCGGTCGAATTCGCCGGGCGGCGGCAGGATTGGAACGTCGTCTTCCTTCATTGTGCGGCGGCGCCTCCCGGGGGCCCGATGACCAGAGGCGCCTTCGCCGAGATCCGCGATACCATCCTGGATGGCCTCGGACGCGACCAGTGGGACGCGGTCTACCTGTCGCTGCATGGCGCCACCGTGACCGAGGACGACCCGACCCCGGAGCTCCATCTTCTGGAGCAGGTGCGGTCGGTGATCGGCCGCACCCCCCTGGGCGTCAGCTTCGATCTGCATGCCCATATCGGGCAGGGAATGATGGACCTGGTCGACGTCGCCGCCGGCTACAAGACCTATCCGCATATCGACATGGCGGAGACTGGCGCCAAGGTCATCGACCTCCTGACCCGCATGGCCGAGGGAGCCATCCGGCCGGTCGGCGCCCTGGCGAAGCTGCCGGCGATCCTGCCCAGCTTCAACATGCGCACGACCGACGGGCCGATGGCGGAAATGGCGGCGCTCGCCGAGGCCTGGCAGGGCCGGCCGAAGATCCTCGATGCCACGGTCTTCGGTGGATTTGCCTATGGCGATTCGCCCTTCGCCGGGCCGAGCGCGATGGTCTACGCCGATGGCGACGGGGATCTGGCCCGGCACGCGGCGGCGGATCTGGTCCAGGCGCTCGCGGTCCGGCGCGACCGTTTCTACGTTTCCCTGCCGACGCCGGAGTCAGGGATCGCCGCGGCGCTGGCAACCCCCGGCACACAGACGGCCGCCGTAATCGATCCCTCCGACAATCCGCTCTCCGGCGGGATCGGCGACACGCCGGGCCTGTTCCGGGCGCTGCTCGCTGCCCGGCCGGGCGTTGCGACCGTATTCGGATTCTTCTGGGACCCGCCCCTCGTGGCGCGGGCCCATGAATCCGGCGTCGGCGCGGTGCTTGCGGCCAGTCTCGGCGGGCGCGTCACCGGGGATTTCGGCCCGCCGGTGCCGGTGGAAGCCCGGGTCTTGCTGGTTACCGACGGCAAATTCAGGAACCAGGGGCCAATGGAGCACAACCTGCCCGTCGATCTCGGCCGCACCGCGCTGCTGGAGATCGCGGGGATCAGGGTCATCGTCACCGAAAGCTGCCAGACGCCCAACGACCCCGGCTACTTTGCCCTGCACCGCATCGACCTCGCGCAGGTCGGCCTGCTCTGCGTCAAGGCAAAGAACCATTTCCGGGCGGCATTCAAGCCGCTGACCCGCTGCATCGTCGAAATCGACGCCCCCGGCCCGGCCTCGCCGAACCTGCTTCACTACCGCTTCAAATACGCGCCGAAATCCCTGTATCCCTTGGGGAACTAGGGTCAAAGCGGGCTTGATCCAGCACCGCCTGCCGCCGTAGTTTTACATCCAGAGTTTATTTCACGGTGATATTCATGGATTTCCGCGAGGGCTTCGTCGACACGATCGGCAATACGCCGCTGATCCTGCTCCGCAAGGCATCGGAGCAGACCGGCTGCACGATCCTCGGCAAGGCCGAATTCCTCAACCCGGGAGGTTCGGTGAAGGACCGGGCGGCCCTGGCCATCATCACCGATGCCGAGCGCAAGGGACTGATCCGGCCAGGCGGGCTGATCGTCGAGGGAACGGCCGGCAATACAGGGATCGGCCTGGCCCTGGTCGGCAACGCCCGCGGCTACAAGACCCTGATCGTCATCCCGGAAACCCAGAGCCAGGAAAAGAAGGACATGCTGCGCCTCGCCGGCGCCGACCTGAAGGAGGTGCCGGCCCTGCCCTACAAGGATCCGGGCAATTACGTCCGCGTCTCGGAGCGGATCGCCACCGAGTTGAAGGACAGCAACCCCAACGGCGTGATCTGGGCCAACCAGTTCGACAATGTCGCCAATCGCCAGGGTCATTACACCACGACGGGTCCGGAGATCTGGCGCCAGACCGCCGGCAAGATCCACGGCTTCGTCAGTGCGGTCGGCACCGGCGGGACCCTGTCCGGGGTGGCGATCTTCCTGAAGGAGCAGAATCCGGACGTGAAGATCGCCCTGGCCGACCCCGAGGGTGCGGCGCTCTACAGCTATTTCAAGACCGGTGAGCTGAAGTCCTCCGGCAGCTCGATCACCGAGGGCATCGGCCAGGGACGGATCACCAAGAACGTCGACGGCACGCCGGTCGACTTTCCCTTCCTCATTCCGGACAGCGAGGCCCTGCCGATCGTGTTCGACCTGCTGAAGCACGAGGGCCTGTGCCTGGGCGGATCCAGCGGCATCAATGTCGCGGGCGCCATCCGCCTGGCGAAGGAACTCGGCCCCGGCCACACGATCGTGACCATCCTGTGCGATTTCGGCACCCGCTACCAGAGCAAGCTGTTCAACCCGGCATTCCTGAAATCGAAGGGCCTGCCGCAGCCGGACTGGCTCTAGCCGCCGCCTACATCTGCGGGACGGTGGCGACGGTACTCGGGTGGTTCTGGAAGCCGGCCCACCATTTCTCCAGCTTCGGCGTCTTGGCGAGCGTGCGCGGGCCCTCCGGCATCCCCATGAAATAATGCAGCACGGGTGCCACGCTGAGGTCCGCATGACTGACCTCGCGGCCGACCAGGAACGGATCCGGATTGACCATCAGGTCCTCGATCGCCTGCAGGCAGCGCTCCGCCATGGGAAACTCGGCGGCGATGGCCGCTTCGTCGGCGCCCTTGGCCTTGTCGGCGAAGAGTCGCGGCAGGAGAATCCGGGTGATCAGGCACGGATAGGCGTAGGAATCCATCACCGAGACGATCTGCTCGCTGCGGGTGCGGCGCTCGAGATCGTTGGGCTCCAGCTTCCGGCCGGGAAAGGCGTCGTCGATGTAGTGGACGATGGCGTTCACTTCGTAGAACGACATGCCGTTGTGCTCGAAAGCAGGAACCTTGCCGAAGGGATGCCGCTTCAGGTGCGGCGCCTGCCGGTGCTCTCCGGTCAGCATGTCGACCGGCACCAGGTCGAAATCGACCTTCTTTTCCTTGAGCGTCATCAAGACGGTGCGGGTATAGGTGCTGTAGGCCGGTCCGTAGACGATTGGCTTGCCCATCTTCGTTCCCTTTCGCGCGGTCCCCGTCCAACGTTAGGCAGGCCCGTCCTTGACCGTCAAGCCCGGCCCTTTATGATGGCCGGCAACGGTCCGGGAGCTGGAATACCCATGGAATTGCTGTTTCGCGAAGACGCCTATGCGAAGTCCTGCGCGGCAACGGTCACCGCGGTCGACCCGCGCGGAATCCACCTCGATCGCACGGTGTTCTATCCCCTTGGCGGGGGCCAGCTGGGCGACACCGGGCGGCTGGTCCTGGCGGACGGGACCTCGATCGAGATCGTGGATACCGTCAAGGGCGATGCGCCGGATGCCGTCGTCCATGTGCCTGCGCCCGGCAGCGCCCTGCCCGGCATCGGCGCCGCCATCCGCGCCGAGATCGACTGGGATCGGCGCCACCGGCTGATGCGCATGCATACCTGCCTGCATCTGCTCTGTGCGGTGATCACCGGCGACGTCACTGGCGGCCAGGTCAGCGACGGCAAGGGCCGCCTCGACTTCAACCTCCCCGAGACCTCCCTGGACAAGGATCGCATCACCGCCGAGCTGAACCGCCTCATCGCCGAGGATCACATCGTCCAGCCGCGCTGGATCAGCGACGCGGAGATGGCGGACAAGCCCGACCTCGTCCGCACGATGTCGGTGAAGCCGCCGATGGGCCAGGGCAAGGTGCGCCTGCTCGACATCGTCGGCGTCGATCTGCAGCCCTGCGGCGGCACCCATGTGCTCCGCACCGGCGAGATCGGCCCGGTCGAGGTGACCAAGATCGAGAACAAGGGCAAGATGAACCGTCGCGTCAACATCGCATTCAGAGCCTGACATGGCCGCCGCCTATGCCAATCCCCAGTCCCTGGTGAGCACCGCCTGGCTCGCGCAGAACCTGCACCAGCCGGACCTGCGCATCGTCGATGCCACCTACTACCTGCCGATGCAGGGCAAGAATGCCCGGGCCGAGTACGACGCCCGGCACATTCCCGGCGCGGTCTTCTTCGACATCGACGACATCGCGGATTCGACCTCGCCGCTCCCGCACATGCTGCCGCCGCCGGAGAAGTTCGCGGCCCGGGTGCGCAAGCTCGGCATCGGCGACGGCAACCGCATCGTGGTCTACGATGGCACCGGCATGATGAGCGCAGCGCGGGCCTGGTGGATGTTCCGGATCTTCGGCGCGACCGACGTCGCCGTGCTCGATGGCGGACTCCCGAAATGGATCGCCGAGGACCGGCCGCTCGAGGACTTGCCGCCCTCGCCCCGGGAACGGCATTTCACCCCGCGCCTCGACAACACCCAGGTGCGCTCGAAGGACCAGGTGCACGCCAACCTGAACGCGAAGCGCGAACAGGTGCTCGATGCCCGCGGTGCCGGCAGGTTCAACGCCACCGAGCCGGAAATCTGGCCGGGGCGGCGTTCGGGTCATATCCCCGGCGCCCTCAATCTCCCCTATACCCAGCTGCTGAAGGCGGATCAGACCTTCCTGCCGGCGGATCAGCTGAAGGCACGGTTCCTCGGCGCCGGGCTCGATCTCAATCAGCCGGTGATCGCCAGCTGCGGTTCCGGCATCACCGCCTGCGTCCTCGCCTTCGGCCTGCATCTGATCGGCCACCCGGACGTGGCGGTCTATGACGGGTCCTGGGCGGAATGGGGCCTGCCCGGAGACACGCCGGTGGACCCCGCCGGCGCCGCATGATCATTCGACCCTATGAATCCTCGGCCTATGACGGCGTCGTGGCGCTGTGGCGGGAGGCCGGGATCCTGGTCGCCTACAACGATCCGGCGGTCGAAATTCCCCGCCTGCAGGCCAACGCGAATTGCCAGCTCTATCTGGGCCATGCGGACGACCGGGTGGTCGGCTCGATCCTTGTCGGGCAGGACGGCTATCGCGGCTGGATCTACAAGCTGGCGGTCGCCACCGCCTACCGCAAGCGCGGCTATGGCAGGCAGCTGGTGGCGCTGGCCGAGAGCTGGCTGGTGGCGCGCGGCCTGCCCAAATGCAATCTGATGGTGCGGGCCACCAATCCCGAAGCCCTCGCCTTCTACCATCACCTGCACTACGCCAATGCCGGCCATGCGGTGCTCGGCCGCTGGCTGGAGCCGAAGGATGTCGATCCCGAGGTGGCGATGATCGATGTCGCCGTCACCTTTCTGGAGATGACCGAGCGTCCGACCCGGCCGACGACGCCGATCCCCTCCGGCAGTTACGCGCTGATGCGGGTCGAGAAGCCCACCGCCGCCTTCTACCGCTTTCTCTACAACACCGTCGGCGAGCCATGGTTCTGGATCGACCGGAAGAAGCTGACCGATGCGGTTCTGCTGCCGGAGATCACCGACCCGAAGGTCGAGCTCTTCGTGCTCTATGCCGGCGGCCAGCCGGCCGGCTATGTCGAACTCGACCGGCGCCAGGCCCCGGATGTCGGCATCGCCTATTTCGGCCTGATCCCCGATTTCATCGGCCGCGGCCTCGGCAAGTACCTGCTGAACTGGGCGGTGGACCAGGCCTGGTCCTATGGCCCGCGCAAGGTCACCGTCGAGACCTGCTCGCTTGACCACCCGCGGGCGCTCAGCGAATACCAGCGCGCCGGTTTCCGGCCGTGCCAGCAGACGCACAAGCGGATCCTGGATCCCCGGCTGGAGGGCCATATTCCGCCGCATATCGAGCCGCGCCTGCCGCATCCCAGGGTCAGCTAGGGGTGGCCGCGGTGGGCAATGGCCAGTTCCAGCGCGTTGCCGAGCGCGACCGGAAGCCGATCCGGTTCACCTTCGACGGCGCCGAGATCGCCGCGCTGGAAGGCGACACCCTGCTGACGGCGATCCTGCTGGCGGGGGGCCGGCTGCGGGACACCGACTTCGCCGGCGCTGGCGACGGGCCCCGGGCCGGGTTCTGCCTGATGGGCGCCTGTCAGGATTGCTGGGTGTGGCAGGCGGACGGGCGGCGCTTGCGCGCCTGCACGACATATGTGGCGGAAGGCCAAGACATCCGGAGCCGGGCGCCGTGACGACACCGGCCAGGGCCCGGCGCATTGCCATCGTCGGCGGCGGTCCGGCCGGTCTGCGCGCGGCGGAAATGCTGGTGGCGCACGGCTTGGCGCCGGTGCTGATCGACGAATCGCCGCGGATCGGCGGGCGGATCTACCAGCAGCCGCCGCCGGCTCCCGGCTTCACCCGCGGGGCCGCGGCGATCTACGGATTCGAGGCCGGCAAGGCGCAGGAGCTCCACGCTCTGTTCGAGCAGCTGCGTCCCAAGATCGACTACCGGCCGGAGAGCCTGGTTTTCGACATCATCGACGGCGATCTGCAGATTCTCCGCGATGGCCGGGTCGAAACTCTCGGCGTCGACGCGCTCATCCTGGCGACCGGCGCCATGGACCGGATCATCCCCTTCCCGGGCTGGACACGGCCCGGCGTCTTCGCGCTCGGTGCAGCGCAGATCGCCCTCAAGCACCAGGGCTGCACCATCGGCAACCGGGTTGCCTTCCTCGGCGCCGGGCCGCTGCTCTATCTCGTTGCCTATCAGTATGCCCGGGCCGGCGTCGAGATCGCCGCCGTCATCAGCACCGCTCCCTGGCATCACCTCGCGCTGGCCGTGCCGGATCTCCTGCACCGGCCCCGGACGTTTCTCAAGGGCGGCTACTATCTCGGCTGGCTGCTGGCCCAGGGCATCCCGGTCCTCGCCGGCTGGAAACCCCGGCGCCTGCTGTGTGCGGAGCGGATCGAGGGACTCGAGATCGGCAAGGGGGGAGCCAGCCTGCGCCGCATCGACTGCGACGCCGTCGCCTTCGGCTATGGGCTGAAATCGGAAACCCAGCTGGCCGAACTCTCCGGGGCCCCCTTCGCCTATGATCGCGTCCAGGGCCAGTGGCTGCCGGTGACCGACGATTGCGGCAGGGTGGCGGAGCGGTCCGGCCTCTATCTCGCAGGCGACGGCGCCGGGATCGGCGGCGCCGATGCGGCCGAACTGCGCGGCCGGCTTGCCGCCGCGGCACTCCTGCAGGATGCCGGGATCGCCCCGCAGGGATATGCCATCGACAGGGGCCTGCGCGACTTGCGGCATTGGCGTGCGTTCCGGCGGGGCATCGAGACCGCCTTCCCGTTTCCGGCCGCCCTCGCTGCGGAGACCCCCGCCGACACGATCCTCTGCCGCTGCGAGTCCATCGCCGCCGGTGACCTGCGCCAGGTCGCCCGGCGGAACGGGGTCCGCGAGATCAACCGGGCGAAGGCGCTTTGCCGCGTCGGCATGGGGCGGTGCCAGGGACGCGTCTGCGGCGCCGCGGCGGCGGAGATTCTCGCGGCGGAAATCGGCATCAGCACCGATTCCGTGGGCCGGCTGCGGAGCCAGCCGCCGATCAAGCCGATCGCCGTCGGCGATTTGGCGGAGTCCGACCGATGAGCCGCGCCGTGCAGCGCAGCGACGTGCTGATCGTCGGCGGCGGGATCATGGGCTGCGCCACCGCCCTCGGCCTGGCCCGACGCGGAAAATCGGTGACCCTGCTCGAGCGGGACCAGGCCGGCACCCGGGCCAGCGCCGTTAATTTCGGCGGCGTCCGCCGCCACGGGCGGAACCTCGCGGAAATTCCGCTGTCCTTGCGCGCGCGCCACATCTGGAGCGATCTCGGCTCCCTGATCGGCATCGACGGCGAATTCACCGCCACCGGCCACCTGCGGATCGCCCGCACTGCCGCCGATATCGACGTGCTGCGCAATCATCTGGCCGCCGCGGCGCCGCTGGGACTGAAACTGGAGTATCTCGACCGCGACGATCTCCTGCGCCGCTTTCCCTGGCTCGGTCCGGCGGCCCTCGCGGCAACCTTCTGCGCCGATGACGGCCAGGCCAATCCGCGCCAGGTTGCGCCGGCCTTCGCCGCAGCGGCGCGCGACGCCGGTGCCAATCTGGTCGAGCAGGCGGAAGTGGTCGACGGCCGGTACGAGAGCGGCAGCTTCACCCTGCGCCTGAAGGACGGCCGGCTCTATGCCGCGGCGGTCCTGGTCAATGCCGCAGGGGCCTGGGCCGACCGCATCGCCGGCTGGTTCGACGAGCCTGTCGCGCTGAAGCCGGAGATCCCGCAGATCCTGGTGACGGAGCCGGCGCGTCATCGGATCGGCCCGGTGCTGGGGGTGATCGGCGGCGACCTCTACCTGCGCCAGATCGATCGCGGCAACATCATCTTCGGCGGCGGCGAAGGTCGCCCGAACGCCGATTTCACCAGGTCGCGGCCGCTGCCCGCCGTCAGCCGGAGCGCCGCCGCCATGGCCATCCGCATCGTCCCCGAGATCGCCGGGCTGAACATCATCCGCAGCTGGACCGGTGTCGACGGCGACACCGCCGACGGCTCCCCGGTCGTCGGCCCCTCGGAAACCCATCCCGGCCTGTTCCACGCCTTTGGCTTCTGCGGCCACGGCTTCCAGCTTGGCCCGGCCGTCGGCGCGGTCCTGACGGAACTCATCTCCGCCGGGGCCAGTGATACGGATATCAGCGGTCTCGGTATCGGCCGCTTCCGGCGCGCCGCGATCAGTGATGCAGGATCTGGCTGAGGAAAAGTTTCGTCCGATCCGACTGGGGATTGAGGAAGAACTGCTCCGGCTCGTTCTGCTCGATGATCTCGCCCTTGTCCATGAAGATGACGCGGTTGGCGACGGTGCGGGCAAAGCCCATTTCATGGGTGACGCAGATCATGGTCATGCCGGAACGCGCCAGCTCGATCATGACGTCCAGCACCTCCTTGATCATCTCCGGATCGAGCGCCGAGGTCGGCTCGTCGAACAGCATGACTTTAGGATTCATGCACAGCGAGCGCGCGATGGCGACGCGCTGCTGCTGGCCGCCGGAAAGCTGCCCCGGATACTTCGCCGCCTGCTCCGGGATCTTGACCCGGGTGAGGTAGTGCATGGCGACGTCTTCCGCCTCGCGCTTCGGCATCTTGCGCACCCAGATCGGCGCCAGCGTCAGGTTCTCCAGCACAGTCAGGTGCGGGAACAGATTGAAATGCTGGAAGACCATGCCGACTTCCTTGCGCACCTGCTCGATCTTCTTCAGGTCATGGGTCAATTCGACGCCATCGACGACGATCTTCCCCTTCTGATGCTCCTCGAGCCGGTTGATGCAGCGGATCATGGTGGACTTGCCAGACCCCGAAGGGCCGCAGACCACGATCCGCTCGCCGGAATAGACAGTGAGGTCGATATCCTTCAG
This sequence comes from uncultured Rhodospirillaceae bacterium, assembly GCA_964551505.1. Classification (GTDB taxonomy): domain Bacteria; phylum Pseudomonadota; class Alphaproteobacteria; order Dongiales; family Dongiaceae; genus Dongia. The sequence continues at coordinate 27,942 of CAZKDH010000048.1, read as the reverse complement.
CACGTGGAACTGGCCATACCACTTGTTCACGTTCGCCAGCAGGATCATCGGCGCTTCGTCCGCGCCGGGCACATGGGTCCCGGAGGCCGGCACGGCGGATGTCTTTGGCGCGGATTGGGGGGTCATCGACAATCTCTCCTGATCAGCGTTTCTTGTGTCCGGTGTGCAGCTTGCGCTCGAGATGCATGCTGTAGCGCGACATCGCGAAGCAGAACACCCAGTAGACCACGGCACAGAAAACGTAGCCCTCGATCTCGGTCCCGAGCCAATGGGTGTCGCGCGCACCCGCCCTGACGATATTGAGAAAATCGTACAGGCCGACAATGGCGACGAGCGTCGTGTCCTGGGTCAGGCTGATGAAGTTGTTGACGATGCCGGGGATCGCAATCCGCAGCGCCTGAGGAAGGATGATCAGGCGCATCATCTGCCAGTAGCCGAGGCCCATCGCCATGGCGCCCTCGTACTGGCCCTTGGGGAGGGCCTGCAACCCGCCGCGGACCACCTCGGCCATGTAGGCCGAGGCAAAAATGGTGACGCCCAGCAGGACCCGCAGCAGCAGGTTGAATTCCACCCCCGGCGGCAGGAAGAAGGGCAGCATCACGTTCGCCATGAACAGGATGGTGATCAGCGGCACGCCGCGCACGAATTCGATCAGCACCACCGACAGCATATGCACCACCGGCAGATCCGACCGGCGGCCGAGTGCCAGCAGCATGCCGATGGGCAGCGAGAACACGATACCGATGCCGCTCAGCGTCAGCGTCAGCATCAACCCGCCCCAGAGCCGGGTCTCGACCACCGGCAAGCCCAGGCCGCCATAGAGCAGCCAGAATGCGAGGAACGGATAGATGCCGAAGAAGAAGATCGCCAGCCACTTCTTGGCATCGATCTTGATCCGCTCGGCCAGCAGGCCGTAGACCGAAATCGTCAGCAGGATGAAGACGATATCCACCCGCCACCTTTCGGCTTCCGGGAAATAGCCGTAGAAGAACTGCGGCAGGCGTGCGCGGACGAAGATCCAGCACGCGCCGGAAGCCGCCCGGCAATCGGTGAATTCCGGCGCCCGCTTGCCGTCGACGACATCCGGCGGAAACAGCCAGGTCGCGTTGAAGATCGCCCAGTCGAGGAACGGCGGCACGGCAAGGTAGACCAGGTAGACCGCGAGCGCGGTCAGCAGCGTGTTCGTCCAGCTCGAGAACAGGTTGTGGCGGAACCAGCCGATCACCCCGGTTTCGGTGACCGGCGGCGGCAGGCTGGGCCGCACGCCCGGCTCCATGTCGGATTTGAAGGTCTCCACCCCGGTATCTGTCACGGCCTAGCGCTCCACCAGCGCAACGCGCTTGTTGTACCAGTTCATCACCGTCGAGATGATCAGGCTCACGGTGAGGTAGAACAGCATCAGGATGGTCACGCACTCGACGGCGCGCCCGGTCTGGTTCTGCGAGGTGCCGATGACCGAGAACAGGTCCGGATAGCCGATGAAGCCGGCCAGGGTCGAATTCTTCACCACGTTGAGATACTGGCTCACCATCGGCGGAATGATGATGCGGAGCGCCTGGGGAATCACCACCAGGCGCAGGTTCCAGCGCGGTTTCAGGCCGAGCGCCAGCGCCGCCTCGGTCTGGCCGTGGCTGATCGCGATGATGCCGCCGCGGATGATCTCGGCGATGAAGGCCGAGGAATTAAGGCCGAGTCCAATGATGAGCGCGACCACTTCCGGCTGGAAGGCGAGACCGCCGCTGAAATTGAACCCACCGAGGACCGGCAGCGTCCAGGTCACCGGATTGCCGAGCGCCAGCCCGACCAGAGCGGGCAGGCCGAGAATGAGCAGAATGGCGACCGCCAGGACCGGGAACTGCTGGCCGGTTGCCTCCTGGCGGAGGCGCGCCCAGCGATGCAGGAAGACCGTGGCGGCAACGGCGACGACAAAACTCGCCAGGACCCAGCCCGCGCCCGGCTCGAAGGTGGGCTCGGGGACGTAGAGCCCCTTCTTGTTGAGAAAGATCGCATCGAACAGGCTGAGGCTGTTCTTCACCGCCGGCAGTGCCGCCACCACGCCGCCGTACCAGAAGACCAGCTGCAGCAGCAGCGGCGTGTTGCGCAGGGCCTCGATGTAGAAGCCTGCCAGCCGCGATATCAGCCAATTGCTGGAGAGCCTGGCGATGCCGATGATAAGTCCGAAGAGCGTCGCCAGCACGGCGGTGATCGCCGAGGCGACGAGGGTGTTGAGCGCGCCGACCAGCAGGATGCGGCTGATCGGGGAATCCAGCGTCACGGATATGGTGGCGAAGCTGAGCTGAAAACCGGCCGGATTCTCCAGGAAACCGAGGCTCATCGGCACGCCGAGGCGCTGCTGGTTGGCCAGCATGTTGTAGGCCAGGAACCAGACGACAAAGGCCAGGAAGATCGCGACCAGGATCTGCGCGGCGAACCCGCGTTTGCGCTCGTCGCGCCACCAGGGAGCGACGGTCGCCAGATCTGAGGGTTTGCCTTGCGCCTCTATCGCCACGTCGTGCCTCCCGGTTGGATGGACGTGGAACAAATGGACCGATGCCCGGCCTTTAGGGGCCGGGCATCGGTTTTTCCATTCACCAGCTTAGCGGGCCGGCGGCGCGTATTGCAGACCGCCCTTGTTCCAGAGCGCGTTCAGGCCGCGATCCAGCTTCAGCGGCGTGCTCGGACCGACGTTGCGGTCGAAGATCTCGCCGTAGTTGCCGACCGCCTTGATCACGTTGTAGGCCCAATCGTTGCTCAAGCCCATGCCCTCGCCGAGCTTCTCGGTGATGCCGAGAAGGCGCTGCGTTTCCGGATCGGCATTGGCGTTGTCGGCGCCGTTATCGGCCTTCACCTGGTCGATATTGGCCTGGGTGATGCCCTTCTCCTCGGCGATCAAGGTCGCGTAGTGCGTCCAGCGCACGATATCGCCCCATTGATTGTCACCGTGCCGGACCACCGGGCCCAGCGGCTCCTTGGAGATGATCTCCGGCAGGATGATGTTCTCGTCGGGGTTCTTCAGGGCTGTACGCTCGCTGGCGAGGCCGGAGGCGTCGGTCGTATAGGCGTCGCAACGGCCTTCGTCATAGGTGCTGCGGGCCTGGTCGTTCTCCTTGAACTTCACCGGCTTGATGCCGAGGTTGTTCGCCTTGTCGAAATCGCCGAGATTCTTCTCGGTGGTGGTGCCTTCCTGGACGCAGACCGTGGCGCCCTTCAGTTCCAGCGCGCTTTTCACGCCCAGGTCCTTCTTCACCATGAAGCCCTGGCCGTCATAGTAGTTGACGGTGACGAAATCGAGGCCGAGCTGGGTATCGCGGGACATCGTCCAGGTCGAGTTGCGGGCCAGGAAATCCACTTCGCCGGACTGCAGCGCGGTGAAGCGCTGCTCGGCATTCAGCGGCTTGTATTCGACCTTGCTGGGATCGCCGAACACGGCAGCGGCGACGCCCTTGCAGAGGTCGATGTCGAGGCCGGACCAAACGCCCTGGTCGTTCGGCGCGCCGAAGCCGGCCAGGCCGGTGGTCACGCCGCAGAGCACCTTGCCGCGGCTCTTCACCGTGTCCAGTGTGCTGGCGGCCTGGGCGGCCGTCGACAGGCCGATCACGAGCGCCAAGCCGGCGACGGCGGTTTTCAAATGCTTCATTTCTGGAATCCCTTCCCTGTGTTGCGTTTTTGATCGTGTTGGTCGCGCCGCTGGCCTGTTGTCCGGTCCTTGGCAGCCGTAACCCACCTTTAACATATCCCCGCCGGATGCTACAAGCATCGATCCCGAAGCCGCCAAGGACCACCCTCAAGATGCCCACAGACCGGCGCAAAGACCGTACCCGCCTGACCCATTCCGGCAACAACCCAAAGGCGAACCACGGGATCGTCAATCCGCCGGTTTACCATGCCTCGACGGTGATGTTCGCCTCGGTGGCGGAGATGCGGGCCAAGGGCCAGGACAAGTTCAACAACGTCTATTACGGCCGCTACGGCACCCCCACGACCTTTGCCCTGGAACAGGCCGTGGCCGACCTCGAGGAGGCGGACAAGGCGGTGGCCCTGCCCTCCGGCCTGGCGGCAATCGCCGGGGCGCTGCTTTCATTCCTGAAGACCGGCGATCACGTCCTGATGGTCGATAGCGTCTACGAGCCGGCCCGCATGCTCTGCGACCAGCGGCTGGCGCCGCTCGGCATCACCACCACCTATTACGACCCGATGATCGGCAGCCGGATCGCCGAGCTGATCCAGCCGAATACCCGCATCGTCTATCTGGAGAGCCCGGGCTCGCATACCTTCGAGGTCCAGGACGTGCCGGCGATCGCGGCCGCCGCCCACGCCCGGGGCTGCGTGGTGATGATCGACAATACCTGGGGGACGCCGCTCTTCTTCAAGCCGTTCCGCCACGGTGTCGACCTGTCGATCCATGCGGCGACCAAGTACATCGTCGGCCACGCCGACGTGATGATGGGCATCGTCACGATGCGGGAGGAGTTCTACAAGACGGTCAAGACCCAGGTGCACGGGCTGGGCTATGCGGTCGGACCGGACGACTGCTATCTCGCCTTGCGCGGGCTGCGCTCGATGGGCGCCCGCCTGGCGCAGCATCAGGAGACGGCGCTGAAGCTGGCGAAATGGCTGCAGCAGCGGCCGGAGGTGGCGCGGGTGCTGCACCCGGCGCTGCCGGATCATCCCAGCCACGCCCTGTTCAAACGCGATTTCCTGGGCTCCACCGGGCTGTTCAGCATGGTGCTGAACCCCTGCGCGCCGGAGCGCCTGACGGCGATGCTCGACGGCATGGAACTCTTCGGCATTGGCGCCTCCTGGGGCGGCTATGAAAGCCTGATCATGCCCTCGCATCTGGGCGCCGCGCGCACCGCCACCAAATGGGCGGCGCCGGGCCCCTGCGTGCGCCTGCATGCCGGGCTGGAAGATCCGGACGACCTCATCGCCGATCTCGATGCGGGGTTTGCCCGCCTGCGCGGCAACTGAGCGGCATGGCCACGGACAGCGCCACGGCGCTCGCGCCGGTCCTCGACGGCCTCGCCTTCGATCGCGACGGGCTCATCCCCGCCATCGCCCAGCAGCATGACAGCGGCGAGGTGCTGATGCTGGCCTGGATGAACCGCGCGGCGATCGCGGAGACGCTGGCCACCGGGCGGGTCTGCTACTGGTCGCGCTCGCGCCAATCCCTCTGGCGCAAGGGCGAGACCTCGGGGCAAGGCCAGCGCCTGGTCGAGCTCCGCATCGACTGCGACAACGACTGCCTGCTGCTGCTGGTCGACCAGTCCGGCGTCGCCTGCCACACCGGCCGGCGCAGCTGCTTCTTCACCGCCATTCGCAACGGGAAAACGACGGAGATCGCCGCCGTCCGCGTCGATCCAAGTACGCTCTATGGCAAATAGAGCCCCTTCCGTCAGCGCCGCCCCACTTGAATGATAAGAAATAAATCATATATCAGGCAAGCATCGGCAATCCTGGTGGACTAAAATTCACAATGAATTGCATATTGCGAATCCTTCTCCAGCCGGCACTCCCCGTCCCATGCTTGCGCGCTTCCGGCCCCCCGACTACGGTTTGCCCCGGGGAAGGGACAGCCGACGCCGGCGACGCATGATCCGAGACATCTCACAACCGCTGCGGCCCGGCATGCCGGGCTGGCCGGGCGATACGCCGTTCTATCTCCGGCGCACCTGGCAGATGGCGCCCGGGGTGCCGGTCAACGTCTCGGCGCTGACCGCGTCCAGCCATGCCGGCACCCATGCCGATGCGCCGCTGCATTATGCCGCCGACGGCCGCGCCATCGACGCCGTCGCCCTCGATCCCTATCTGGGTCCTGCCGAGGTGGTCGACGGCCGCGGCCATGACGGGCTGATCACCCGCGCGCGCATCCTCCCGCAGATCCGCTCCGCGGCGCCGCGCCTCCTGATCCGGACCTACGAGCGGGCACCGCAGGACACCTGGGATTCCGCCTTTCCCGGCGTCGAGCCGGCGCTGATCGACGCCCTCGCCGCCCGCGGCACGATCCTGATCGGCGTCGATACGCCCTCGCTCGACCCGGAGGCCTCGAAGACCATGGCGGCACATCTGGCGGTGCAGCGCCACGGCCTGGCAATCCTGGAGAGCCTGGTGCTGGACGCCGTGCCCTTCGGCGTCTACGAGCTCATCGCCCTGCCGCTGAAGATCGCCGGCGGCGATGCTGCGCCGGTGCGCGCGGTGCTGCGGGACCTCGCTTGATGACCGCGATCACCCGCGCCGACTGCCTGGGCCTCGACGCCGCCGATCCGTTGCGGGCGGCGCGCGAGCGCTTCGTGCTGCCGCCGGGCCGGGTCTATCTCGACGGCAACTCCCTGGGGGCGCTGCCCCGGGCGGCGGCGGAGCGCCTGCGCCGCACCGTCGAGACGGAATGGGGCACCGACCTCATCACCAGCTGGAACAAGCACGGCTGGATCGACCTGCCGGCCCGGCTCGGTGCCAAGATCGCCCGGCTGATCGGCGCCGCGCCGCACGAGGTGCTGGTCTGCGATTCGACCTCGCTCAACGTCTTCAAGCTGCTGGCGGCGGCGCTGGCGCTCAATCCGGGACGGCGCGTCATCCTCTCCGATCACGGCAATTTCCCCACCGATCTCTACATGGCCCAGGGTCTCGCCACCTTGAACGGCGGCGGCTCAGAGCTGAAGCTGGTGGCGCCCGACGAGCTCATGGACGCGCTCGACGGCGACGTCGCCATCCTGATGCTGACCGAGGTCGACTACCGAACCGGCGATCTCCACGACATGCGCGCCCTCAGCGCCAAGGCGCGCAGCGTCGGCGCCCTCACCCTCTGGGACCTTGCCCATTCGGCGGGGGCCCTGCCGGTCGATCTCAACGGCTGCGGCGCCGACTTTGCCATCGGCTGCGGCTACAAATACCTGAACGGCGGCCCCGGCGCGCCGGCCTATCTCTTCGTTGCCGAGCGCTGGCAGGACAAGGCGCAGCAGCCGCTGTTCGGCTGGATGGGCCATGCCGCGCCCTTCGAGCTGTCGACCGACTACCGGCCGCGCGCCGGCATCCGCAGCTTCGCCGTCGGCACGCCGCCGGTGCTCAGCCTGGCGGGCCTCGAGGCCGGGCTCGAGACCTTCGACGGCATCGACATGCAGGCGGTGCGCAGCAAGTCCCTGGCTCTCGGCGATCTGATGATCCGCCTGGTCGCACAGGAATGCGCCGGATTCGGCCTGCAGAATGCAGCCCCGACCGGCGCCCGGCGCGGCAGCCAGGTCGCCTTCCGCCACCCCGAGAGCTACGCCGCCATGCAGGCGCTGATCGCCCGCGGCGTCATCGGCGACTTCCGGGCCCCGGATCTGATGCGCTTCGGCCTGACGCCGCTCTATACCGGCTATGCCGACATCTGGGACGCGGTGGCCGCGATCAAGGCGGTGATGCAGGCCGAGGAATGGCGCCAGCCCGCCTTCCGGCAGCGCGCGGCGGTCACCTAGCGGCCGGCCAAAGGCCCGGCGGGACTGGCGATCAGGGGTGGATTTTCCGGGCGCGACGGGGCAACATGCCCCGGCAAACGGACCTGGAACAGGGCCGGGGCGCCGGCTGATCCGGCAGGAGTTTCAACGAGATGCGGCCGATCTTCGTCATGGTGAAATGCGAGCCTGGCACCGCCTATGACGTGGCCGCCAAGGCGCTCGACGACGTCGAGGAGATTGCCGAGCTCTACTCGATCTCCGGCCAGTACGACCTGCTGGTGAAATGCTACCTGCCGACGGACAGCGATGTCGGTCGCTTCGTCACCGGCAAGCTGCAGACCCTGCCGCATGTGAAGGACACGCTGACCGTCATCACCTTCAACGCCTTTACCTAGACTCACCGTCGGACACACACCACACAAACAAGTATTGGGGCAACGACCATGAAAAGCGGATTCTCGATCATCAAACACGCCGGCGCGGCGGCCTTCGTCACCGCGGCGCTGGCTTTGGCCGGCTGCGGCGAGAAGAAGGAAGAGAAGGCCGCCGAACAGGCGCCGGCGACGGAACAGGCGCCCGCCGCCGACACCCAGCAGGCGGCCGCGACGCCGGCCCCCGCCCCGGCCGCGGCACCGGCCGGCGGCAACGTCAAGGTCGGCGTGCTGTTCGACGTCACCGGCCCGATCGCCAACTTCATCCCGCCGATGATGGATTCGGTGAAGCTGGCCGCCGACGAGGTGAATGCCGGCGGCGGCATCCTCGGCGGCAAGCTGGAGACCGTGGTCGGCGACACTACCGGCAGCGCCCAGGGCGCCGTCGACGCCGCCACCAAGCTGGTCAATGTCGAGAACGTCTCGGCCGTGGTCGGCGCGCTGATGTCAGGCACCACGATCGCGGCGGCCAATGCGGTCATCGTGCCGACCGGCATCCTGCAGGTCTCGCCGACGGCGACCTCGCCCGATCTCACCACCATGAAGGACAACGACTGGGTCTATCGCGTCGTGCCCTCGGATGCCTTCCAGGGCCGGATGCTGGCCAAGCTGGTGCTCGAGCAGGGCATCAAGAAGGTGGCGCTGACCTATGCCAACAACGATTACGCGGCGCCACTCGCCCAGGGCTTCGCCGAGGCCTACAAGTCGGGCGGCGGCGAGATCACCGGCGAGGTGAAGCACGAGGAGAAGCAGCCGTCCTACAGCTCCGAACTCGCCACCCTCTCCAAAGGCGGGCCGGAAGCCCTGGTCATCATCGCCTATGCCGGCGATTCCGGCCTGACGCTCGTGAAGGAATCGCTGGAGAACGGCCTGTTCAACCGCTTCATCGGCACCGACGGCCTGCGCGACAACCTACTGATCGAGAAGATCGGGGCCGACAACCTGAAGACCTCGTTCTTCACCTCGCCGTCCTCGCCGGACAGCGATGCCGGCAAGAAGTTCGACGAGATCTACACCAAGGCGTTCCAGACCACCAAGGACAAGATCTTCATCGGCCAGGTCTATGACTCGATGATGCTCACCGCCCTCGCCATCGAGAAGGCGGGTTCGACCGACCGTACCAAGGTGCGCGACGCCCTGCGCGAGGTCGCCAACGCCCCCGGCGAGAAGGTCGGCCCCGGCGACTGGCAGAAGGCCAAGGAGATGATCGACGCCGGCAAGGATGTCGATTACCAGGGCGCCACGGGCGACATGGAGTTCGATGCCAACGGCGACGTCGCCGGCGTCATCGGCCATTTCGTCGTCGACGGCACCTCCTACAAGCAGGTCGGGCTGGTTCAACCCTGATCCCCTGATCCACCTCCTGCATCATGGCCCGCCTTCACCGGCGGGCCATTTTGTTTGGAAAACGGCGTGGGCTTACGTGGCCGGGACGCGGACTTCCGGCGCAGAAGCCCGCCTCAGGCCTTGGGCTGTTCCGGCGCCTTTTCCGGCAGCAGGCCCTTGGCGTATTTCTGCAGCACGATCTGCAGCAGCACGCCGATCAGCAGCGCCCGGATATAGGACGTCCGCGTGATCCAGTCGGCCGGCAGGCGGCTGGTAAGGATTTCGGTACCCGACCAGATCAGCCAGACTAGGTTGGCGCCCAGGATGGCACCGCGATTGTTGCCGCTGCCGCCGATGATCAGCATCACCCAGACCAGGAAGGTGCTGGTCAGCGGATCCAGGGCGCTCGGGCCCAGATACTTGATGTAATAGGTATAGAGGGCGCCGCCGAGGCCCATCACCATGGCGCCGAGGACGAAGGCCTGCTGCCGGAACGCCACGACATCCTTGCCGATCGCCGCCGCGGCCAGCTCGTTGTCGCGGATGGCGCGCATCGCCCGCCCCCAGGGCGAGATCCAGGCCCGTTCCGCCGCCCAATAGATCGCCAGGACGATGAGCAGGACCAAGGCCAGGAAACCGAGGTTGCTCCACGGCTGCCCCAGCGTCTCGAATGGCCGCGGCACATTGGCGATGCCGCGGGTGCCGCCGGTCAGCCATTCCTCGTTCTTGAACAGCAGCCGCAGGATCTCGGCGATGCCGATCGTCGCCATGGCGAGATAGTCGCTCTGCAGCCGCAGGCAGATCCGCCCGATCGGCCAGGCGATCAGCGCCGAAAACCCCATCGCGACCGGCAATGCCAGATAGGTCGGCACCCCGAAGCCGCCGAGATGCGCGGGGCTTTCCGGCGTCGTCAGGATTGCGGCGGTATAGGCGCCGACCGCGAAGAAGCCCATGATGCCGGCGTTGAACAGCCCGGCAAATCCCCACTGCACGTTGAGCCCGAGGCAGAGCACCGAATAGATCCCGCCGACGGTCAGCAGGCCGATGAGGTACATCATCGGGCCGAACAGGAAAGCGAGATCCGCGCTCACAGCACCCTCCCCTTGAACAGCCCGGTCGGCCGCCAGATCAGCATCGCCACCATGATGAAGAAGGCGACGGCGTTCTTGTAGGCAGGATCGATGAAGGGCTCGGCGCTGAACCAGGGATAGGTCGCCATTTCCTGGGCGATGCCGATGACCAGGCCGCCGACGATCGCGCCGTAGGGGCGCCCGATGCCGCCGAGGATCGCCGCGGCGAACAGGGGCAGCAGCAGGTCCCAGCACATGTTGGGGTGCAGCTTGGTGCTGATGCCGGTGAAGACGCCGGCGGCACCCGCCAGTCCGCCGCCGATGATCCAGGTCCAGCGCACGATCTCCTCGGTATCGATGCCCGAGACGCGCGCGAGGTCGGCGTCGTCGCTCATCGCCCGCATCGCCTTGCCGGTGCGGCTGCGGCTGAGGAACAGGTGCAGGGCCGCCACCATCGCCATGGTGGCAAGGATGATGATGATATGCTTCTCCTGGATCCTGAAGACGCCGAAGAACGTCAACGGCATCCGGATCCCCGACTCATAGGTCAGGACCCCGACGCCCCAGATCAGCTGGATCGCCGAACGCAGGGTCAGCATGACGCCGAACGAGGCGATCACCACGATGATGCCGGTGCTGCGGCGGAACGGCCGATAGCTCACGCGATCGATCGCCACCGCCAGCGCCGCCGTCGCCAGGATCGCGACCGGGAGCGCGGCATAGGGCGACCAGCCGAGGGTCGCCGTCAGAGTATAGGCGACGTAGGCACCGAAGGTCATGACGTCGCCATGGGCGAAGTGGGCAAAACGCAGGATGGCGAAGATCAGCGAAATCCCGATGGCGCCCAGCGCATAGATGCAGCCGACGACGACGCCGGGCAAAAGGTGCAGGTTGATGAATTGCGCGAAATCGTCCATCTCACCCGCCGAGGAACGATTGCGCGACATCGCGATTGGCCAGCAGTTCGGCCGCCGGTCCGGTGAACCGGTTCCGGCCGGTCGCCAGGACGTAGCCGGTATGGGCGATGGCCAGCGCCTGCTTGGCATTCTGCTCGACCAGGAGGATGCCGACGCCGGCCCGGTTGATGGCGACGATGCGCTCGAAGATCTGTTCCATGATCAGCGGCGACAGCCCGGCGGTCGGCTCGTCCAGCATCAGCAGCTTGGGTTCGGTCATCATTGCCCGGCCGATCGCCACCATCTGGCGCTGTCCGCCGGAGAGTTCGCCCGCTGCCTGGCGCGCTTTTTCCTTCAGTGCCGGGAACAGGCCGAAGACCTGCTCGATCATCCGGCCGGTTTCCGACGGCTTCAGGTAGGCACCCATTTCGAGGTTCTCGCGGACCGACAGGTTGCGAAAGACGTTCCGCTCCTGCGGCACGTAGGCCATCCCGCGCTTCACCAGTTCGACCGGCGCGAAGTTGGTGATCTCGGCCCCCGCCAGCAGGACGCGCCCCTCGCGCAGCCGCACCAGGCCGAAGATCGCCTTCATCGCCGTCGACTTTCCCGCCCCGTTCGGCCCGACGATGACGGCGATCTCGTCCGCCCGCACCGACAGGCCGACGCCGTTCAGGATGTCCATGCCGCCATAGCCGCCGACCAGGCCTTCCGACACCAGCAGGCTCATGCCGGCAGTCCCTGCCCGGCACCGTCCGCTGCCCGGGCCGTCACGCGGCCGCCGAGATAGGCGTCGATCACCTCGTCATTGGCGCGGATCTCCGCCATCGTCCCCTGGGTGAGGACGCGTCCCTCTGCCATCACGATCACCGGATCGCAGAGCCGGGCGATCAGATCCATGTCGTGCTCGATGACAAAGAAGGTGTACCCATGCTGGCGATTCAGCCGCTCGATCTCGCTGGCGATCTCCGCCAGCAGCGTGCGGTTGACGCCGGCGCCAAGCTCGTCGAGCAGCACCACCTTGGGGCGCACCATCATCGTTCGGCCGAGCTCCAGCAGCTTCTTCTGTCCCCCCGACAGGTTGCCGGCGAATTCGTTCTGCAGCGCGGTCAGGCGCAGCTCCTCCATCACCTGCATCGCCCGCTCGCGGATGTCGCGTTCCTCGGCCTGGACCCGTCCCCAGTGCAGCCAGGCATTGGCAAGCTTCTCGCCGGCCTGTCCCAGCGGCACGGCGGTCAGGTTCTCCAGCACGGTCATGCGCGAGAACTCATGGGCGATCTGGAAGGTTCGGGCGAGGCCGGCGGCGAACAGCCGGTGCGAGGCCCAGCCGGTGACGTCGCTGCCGTCGAGTTCGATCTGGCCGCGATCGGGCGGAAACAGCCCGGCGATGATGTTGAAGAGCGTCGACTTGCCGGCGCCGTTGGGGCCGATCAGCCCGGTCACCGACCCCTTCCGGACCTGCAGCGAGCAATCATCGACCGCACGGATGCCGCCGAAGGACTTGCTGACATGGGTAACCGAGATCATCTACGGGCGATCGAGGTCAAAGGCTCTGCGCCGGCAGGAACCCTGCGAATTCCGCCTCGACCGCCTTGTAGTCGTTGGTCAGGCCGAAGGCGACGCCGGCACCCATGGCGCCCGGGAAGATCTCCTCGGCGCGGGTCTTCAGGCCATAGAGCACCGCCTCCGCCGCCGGTCGCGGCGCCAGCTTCGGAATCTCGAGGCCGCGGGTCATGTCGGTATCGACCGCACCGGGCATCACCGCCATGACATGGGTACCCTGTGCCTTCGCCTCGGCCCGCAGCGCCTGGGTCAGCGACAGCAGCGCCGCCTTAGAGGCGCAGAGCGAGCCCATCAGCGGCAGGTTGATCAACGACAATATGCTCAGCATGTTGACCACGGCGCCGCCACCATTCCGTTTCAGGATCGGCTGGAAGGCGCGGCACATGTTCAGGGTGCCGAAATAGTTGACCTCCATCTCGCGGCGGGCATTGTCCGTGCCATCGATGGCGAAGAGCGGCGTGTTGAAATTGACCCCGGCATTGTTGATGAGCAGCGTGACATCCCCGCATTTCTCGGCCGCGGCACTGATTTCCACCGGATTGGAGATGTCGATCTGCACCGCCTTCAGGCGATCGGGGGCGACGGCCACCAGCGGCGTCAGCGTTGCCGTGTCGCGGGCGCCGCAATAGATCTTCGCTGCCCCGCCGCGCAGCAGCGCGCGGACGATCTCCGGGCCGATGCCGCGATTGCTGCCGGTGACCAGGGCGACGCTGCCTTCGACCAGATCCGTGCCGGTTCCCTGCTGGAAGCGGCGCACGGCCGCCTTCGACGGGCCCTGGAGCAGGTCCTGGTCGTTCGCAAGCACCACCCACTGGAAGCCCTGCTGGCGCCTGTCCGCCGCCATCGTCGCGTAGGGCGTGAACAGGCCGCACGCCGTTCCGGCGGCGCGGCAGGCGGTCAGGATCGCCTGCATCGCGGATTCGTGCTTCGGGCCGTTGTCGGGGAAGGTCCCCAGCGACAGCGACAGGTCGAAGGGGCCGATGAACACGCAATCGACCCCGGGAACCGCCGCGATCGCCGCGGCGTTCTCCACACCCCTCGCCGTCTCGATCATCACCGCCACCAGGGTATTGGCATTGGCCTGCGGCAGATAGGACTTGTAGTTGATGATCGCCCGCACGCCACCGGTCGATCGGCGGCCCTCCGGCGGATACTTCGCGGCATCGACGCAGGCCTGGGCCTGTTCGGCCGTCTCGATCATCGGCACGATCACCCCGACGGCGCCGGCGTCTAGCGCGCTGCCGATGGCGAAGTAGCTGCCATCCGCCACCCGGCAGATCGGCGCCGTCTTGTCGCGCACCATGCCGATCGCGTGCTCCAGTGCCGGCCGCGTCCACAAGCCGTGCTGCAGGTCGAACACCATGGCATCGGGACCGGAATCGACCATCAGCTCGACGACGCTGGGCGATCCCAGGATCGACCAGTGGCAGCCGATGCAGTCGCCGGCCTTGAGTCTGGCGATCAGCGGGTTGCTCATTCCCGGGTTGCCCATTCCCGTCAGGCCTTGCCGGCGCTTTCCGCCCAGCGCTTCATCAGCGTATTGGACGGACGGGTCTCGTCGACCAGCTTCTTCGCCGTCTCGCTGCCGGCGGTCGGCAGGTTCTTGGCATCGAGCAGCCCGATCTGCACCAGGACCGAGGCCTGATCCCAGTAGATATGCTCGTGATAGAGCTTGTCGCCGCGGAAGCAGACGATGGCGACCAGCGGGATCTCCACATACTTGCCGGTCGGCTTCACGCCGGGCAGCATCCAGTCGATCTCGCAATCATGGGTGAAGCAGAACAGCATCTCGTCGACCACCCGGTCGGCGCCGATGGTGCGCGAAATCGGCACCAGCCTGGTATCCTTGGGATTGCTGTTGACGAAATGATGCTTGTAGAAGCGCGCCAGCTCCTTGGCGCCGACGCCGCCCGTCATCGTCGGGATGTGATTGACATAGGGCTCGGCCACCATGGTCTTCATCGTCGCATCGACGTCGCGGGTGGCGAATTCGAAGTAGCAATGCTGGTCCCAGAGCGCGGAAAGATCGTGGCGCGGGCCCAGCACCTTGCGGAACAGCGCGATCGAGCGGGTATGTGCCATGCCGGCGGCCGGCTTGTTGTAGTGCTCGCCGGCGGTGCGGGCGAAGGCGTGGTCGCAGCCCTGATAGGTGTAGATCTCGATCTCGGGCCGGTTCTTGAAGTTGTCGCGGATCTGCGCCTGGGCCTCGGGCGGGCAGTACTTGTCGAGTTCAGCGATGTGCAGCACCACCGGGCATTTGATGTTCTTCGCCTCGCCCAGCGCGCCCTCGATGCCGACGCCGTAATAGCCGACGGCGCAGTCCACGTCGGTGCGGCAGGCGGACAGATAGGCAAGCTTGCCGCCAAGGCAGAAGCCGATGGTCCCCACCTTGCCGGTGCATTCCGGACGGGCGCGCAGCGCCTTCACCGCGGCGCCGATGTCCTCGATCCCCTTGTCGACGTCGAACTTCTGGAAGAAGCCGAAGGCGCGCTGCCAGTCCTCCGGCGTGTAGCCCAATTCGACATTCGGCTCGAGGCGCCAGAACAGGTCGGGCGCCAGCACCACATAGCCCTCCTCGGCGTAGTAGTCGGCGACCTCGCGGATATAGGGATTGATCCCGAAGATCTCCTGGCAGAGCACGATCCCGGGGCCCTTGCCGCCGGCGGGGAGCGCCAAATAGCCTCGGAACTGACCGCCGTCCTTGGCGGTCAGATTGATATAGGTGCCAGACATGGTGCCTCCCAGGATCGCGGTTATTGGGCGTTGTTACGGCGAAACTGCCCGATCCGGCCGGGCTTGTAAACCGGCTCACTCCGTCCCGGCGAGACGCGCGCGCTGCCGGCGCAAGCCGTCGCCGATGAAGGACATGCAGGCCTGGATGCGCGGCGCGCGGCGCAGATCCGGATGCGTGAGGATCCAGAGGCTGGTGAGGCTGTCCAGCGGCGGCACCACCCGCTCCAGATGCGGACTCCGGCCCGCCAGGAAGCAGGGCAGGAGGGCGACGCCGATGGCGGCCTCGGCGGCCGCGAACTGGTTCAGCAGGCTGTTGCAGCGGTAGACGACGGCGCCGGCGGGCAGGTGTTCGGCCTGCCACTGCTGGATGCGGCGGGGCCCGGCGCCCTCGTCCCAGCCGATCCAGGGCAGGTCCCGCCAGACGCGGCTCTGGTGCAGCAGCGGGCGGGCGGCATAGCCGGCCAGGGCCGTCTCGCCGACGTTGACGCCGATCATGGTCTCCGGCGGCGCATTGCTGGAGCGGATGGCGATATCGGCCTCGCGGCGACTCAGGTTGAGGAAGCGGTTCTCGACCTCGACCTCCAGGACCAGGCTGCGATAGGTGCGCCGGAAATCGGCCAGGATCGGCAACAGCAGGCTGAAGACCACGTCGTCCGGGGCGGTCAGCCGGATGCTGCCCTGAAGCTCCTTGCCGTCGCCGGCCGCCTCGCGCTGGAAGGCGTGGATCTGGGCCTCCATCGCGGTCGCCGCCCGCACCCCCGCCTCGCCCAGCGGCGTCGGCGCATAGCCGTTGGCCTGGCGCTCGAACAGGGCCGCCCCCAGCCGGTCCTCCAAGGTCCTGATCCGGCGAAAGACCGTGGAGTGGTTGACGCCGAGCGCCCGGGCCGCGGGACCGAGGCCACCCTCCCGGCCGATGGCCAGGACCAGGCGAAGGTCGTCCCAATCCAGATGCTCGAGGCTAGTCATTGCAAAATCGCAATCGCTCCAGGGCAAAAAATGCCAGTTCAATTGCAAATCAGCATAGACCAGATTTCACCGCAAGTCGTCAACTTGTTCACCGAAAGGAGCCAACCGTGAGCCATCTCATCAGCCGCACCGACCTCCAGCGCAAGATCGCCGCCCGCCAGGTCACCGTCGTCGAGGCCTTGCCGCCAAAATACTTCAATGACAAGCACTTGCCTGGGGCATTGAATCTGCCGCATGACCAGGTCGCCGGCCTCGCCCCGCGCCTTCTGCCCGACAAGGATGCGGAAATCGTCGTCTATTGCGCCAATGCCGCCTGCCAGAATTCCGCCCTCGCCGGCCAGGCCCTGCGGGATCTCGGCTACAGCCAGGTCCTGGAATACAAGGACGGGAAGCAGGACTGGGTGGATGCCGGTCTTGCCGTCGAAACCAGCGCCCAGGCCGCGGAATAACCGTGCGCGACCGCCGGTTTTCCCGGTCCCGGACCGGCGAAAACCGGCGTCATTCCTGGAGCGGCGCCGGTGCCTGCACGGTGGGTTGCGGCCAGAAATCCGGGTCGTGCAGCAGGTCCTTGACACCGTTGATGGCGAACTGCACGCCGATGCACACCATCAGGAACCCCATGATCCGCGAAATTGCCGCGATGCCGTTGCTCCCCAGCAGCCGGTTCAGCAGCCCCGCCGCGCGCAGGCAAAGCCATATGATCATGGCGGAAATCACGATTCCGGTGGAGATCACCAGATAGGTCATCGGGGTGCTGAGCTCGCCGGATTTCTGCACCGTGGTCGACATGGTGATCACCAGCGCGATCGACCCCGGCCCGCTCAACCCTGGCATGGCGAGCGGGGTGAAGGAAATGTCGGTCTTCTGCCGCGCCTCGATGTCGGATTCGGCATCGAGCTCGGATTCGTGCGGAAACAGCATGCGGAAGCCGAGGAAGGCGACGATCATCCCGCCGGCGATGCGCAGGCCCGGGATGGAGATGCCGAAGAGATCCATGATCAGGACCCCGGCCAGGAGAAAGGCCAGCAGGATCCCCGACATGTAGATGCAGGCCATGGTGATCTGCCGGTTGCGCTCGGCGACGCTGAGCTGCCCGGTGATGCCGATCAGCATCCCCGCGGCACTGATCGGATTGATGATCGGCAACAGGGTCGCCACCGTCCAGCCGACATAGAGCACGAACTTCTCGAGCATCGCTTTCCCCCGCCCTGCGACGGTCTGACGCTGCGTCCGGGCGCCGCTTTCCCCGGAGGCCGCCCATCACCATATCCAAAAGATTGCAGGGTTTCAGCAGATTATCGGCTCTGCCTCATATCCGGGACAACCTCCATGCCATCGACCAGCAGCCTGAACGACGCCGCCCTGTTGCGGCCGGAACCGGTGACGCGCGAGACCGACAGCAACGGCGGTGCCCTGTTCATCGGCCTGGTCTTCGCTGGCTTTGCCGTTTTCCTGGCCTCGACCGGCGACCTGCCGCGGATCGCCGCCACGAACGCCGCCTGCCCGGTTTCGGCCATCACCTTTTGCGACCGGCAATAGCGGCCAACGGACAGGATGGGAGTGGCGACCCCGGCTGGACTTGAACCAGCGACCTACCGCTTAGAAGGCGGTTGCTCTAATCCGCTGAGCTACGGGGCCGAGACGATCGGCTGTGCGCCGGCTCAATGCGTCCAGCGCCCGATCCGGTCATAGCGGAAATTGTCGGCATAGGCCTTGGGCACGATGCGACGCCGGTTGGGCTCCTCCAGCACATAGGCCAGACCTTCGCGGGCGGCATAGGCGATCGCCTCTTCCTTGCTGTCGAAGGTCAGGCGCAGCTGCCGCCGGGTGTCTTCCGAACTGGTCCAGCCCATCAGGGGATCGGCCTCGCGGCGGGCGCCGGGGGCATATTCCAGCACCCATTTCTGCGTCCCCGCCCGGCCGGACTGCATGGCGGTCTTGGGCGGCTGATAGATCCTGACTTGCATGCCAAAGCTCTCCACGGTTCCCGATCGGCCCCTCGTCACCACGCCCGGGCCGGCGGCGTCTTGGACTGGTCGGGGTGACTGGATTCGAACCAGCGACACCCTGCTCCCAAAGCAGGTACTCTACCAGGCTGAGCTACACCCCGGACGGGTCCAAGTGGCCGGAAAATATGGGTTTCCGCCGGCGAACGCAAGGGCAAGCGCCGCCGCAGGCCCCCCATCCCGCCTACCGGCCCGGCATGAAACTGGACAGGCTGCGGCGGCGCTTGCCCCCGGCATCGAAATTCGCCGGATCCAGCCAGGCCTCGAACCCGGCCTTCACCGCCGGCCAGTCGCGGTCGATGACGGCGTACCAGGCGGTATCGCGGTTGCGGCCCTTGTAGAGCGTGGCCTGGCGGAAGATGCCCTCGTACTGGAAGCCGAGGCGCAAGGCGGCCTGGCGCGAGGGCGCATTCAGGGCATCGCATTTCCATTCGTAGCGCCGGTAGCCGAGTTCGTCGAACACCCGGCGCATCAGCAGGTACATCGCCTCGGTGGCGGCCGAGCTGCGCTGCAAGGCGGGCGCATAGTTGATGTGGCCCACCTCGATCACGCCCACCGGCGGGTCGATCCGGAGATAGCTGGCGACGCCGAGCGCCTTGCCGCTGGCCTGGTCGACGACCGCATGGAACAGCGGATCGTCGCCGAGACAGCTGGCGTCCATCCAGGCGCGGTAGCCGGCGAGGTCGGCGAACGGGCCATAGCCCAGATAGGTCCAGTTCCGCCCCTCCTTGTCCTGCAGATTGGCGGCATGGAGGTCGGCAGCATGGCGGGCGGGATCGATCGGCTCGATCCGGCAGAAGCGGCCGGCGATCGGCGTCCGCGGCGGCCGGGGCCGCGCGGTCCAGCCGTCGACGGGTTCGCCGATCGGCTGGCCGAGGCTATTGGTGCGCTGGGTCATCGGATTCCCCCGGGGATTGGATCGACCGCAGTCTTATCCGAAGTCGCGGCTCACCGCCAGCGGGCGACAATGTCCTAGTGAGTGACCTCGAGCTTGCTGCCCATCGCCCAGTCGAGGGACTGGACGCTGTCGACCGTCCCGCCGGTCCAGCCGTTCAGGGTGATCGACGAGGCGCCGTCGTCCCAGGAAATTACCAGCTTGCTGCCGCTGGAATTCGCCCGCACCCCGGCATCGATCAGGTCCTGGAGATCGTCGCCGGCGCCATCAAGGATGTCCGAGAAGACCAGCTTGTCCTCGCTGAGCTTGAAATCGGTGACCGTATCCTTGCCGTGCTCGATGAAGCTGACGGTATATTCGTCGGCGCCGGTGCCGCCGGTATAGGTGTCGTTGCCGGCGCCGCCGTTCAGCTTGTCGTCGCCGGTCCCGCCGATCAGCTTGTCGTTGCCGTCGCCGCCGACCAACACGTCATTCTCGCTGCCGCCGTCGAGCGAATCGTTGCCGATGCCGCCATCGAGGCCGTCGTTCCCCTTCCCGCCCTTCAGCGTGTCGTTGCCGTCGCCGGCAGTCAGCGTGTCGTTGCCGTCGCCGCCGTCGAGGGAATCGTTGCCGATGCCGCCGTCCAGGATGTCGGTGCCGATGCCGCCCAGCAGGGTATCATTGCCGTCCTCGCCGGAGACCGTGTCGTCGCCGTCGCCACCGTCGAGGCGGTCGTTGCCGATGCCACCGCTCAGCGTGTCGTTGTCCCCCTGGCCATAGACCTGGTCGTTGCCATCGCCGGAAAGGAAGATGTCGTCGCCGAGCCCGCCATAGACCGTGTCGTTGCCGACACCGCCGTCGAGGGTGTCGACCCCGGCACCGCCATCCAGCGTGTCGTTGCCGGCGTCGCCGGCTAGCGTGTCGTCGTTGTCCCCGCCATAGAGCTTGTCGTTGCCTTCGCCGCCGGCCAGCGAGTCGAGGCCGACGCCGCCGGTCACCTTGTCATCGCCGAGGCCGCCGAGGATGGTGTCGTCGCCCAGCCGGCCGTCCAGCGTGTCGTTGCCGGCGCCGCCGTCGAAGTCGTCCGTGCCGTTGGTGCCGAGGAAGGTGTCGTTGAAGTCGGACCCGACGAACTTCTCGATGCTGGCGTAGGTGTCGCCGGCCGCATCGCCGGCATTCTTCCCCGAGATCAGGTCGATGGTGACCCCGGCGAGCGACGCGGTGAACAGCATCTCGTCGGTATCGGCGCCGCCGTCGATGACGTCCTTGCCGGCATCGCCGTAGAACTTGTCGTCGCCGGCATCGCCGTTCATCACGTCATTACCGATGCCGCCATAGAGCGAATCGTTGCCGGCGCCGCCATGCAGCGTGTCCTTGCCCGCGTTGCCGCGCAGCCGGTTGTCGTTGCCGTCGCCGGTGAGCGTGTCGTTGCCCAGGCCGCCGTCGATGTTCTCGATGTCGACATAGCTGTCGCCCGCGGCGTCGCCGGTATTGTTCGCGATATTGCTGAAATCGACGACGATGTTGGTCTTGAAGGTGCTGTAGCTGGCGGTGTCGCTGCCGAGGCCGCCATCCAGGCTGTCGATGCCGGTGCCGCCATCCAGGCTGTCGTCTTCCTCGCCGCCGAACAGGTAGTCGTCGCCGGCACCGCCCAGCAGCAGATCGTTGCCGCCCTGGCCGTCCAGGGTGTCGTTGCCGAGGCCTCCATCCAGGGTATCGGCGCCCTTCTCCTCCGGCCGCCCGTCGCCCTGGAGGACGTCGTCGCCGGCTTGGCCATAGAGCAGGTCGTTGCCGTTCCGCCCGACCAGGCCGCTGGAGAAGATCACGCCGTTGATCGCAAATCCGTTGTCGTTCTTGTCGCCCCAGAGCTGGTCGTCCAGCCCGGTCCCTTCGAGCCCTTCGATGCTTTTGTAGACGTCGCCTTTCGCGTCGCCGGTATTGATCGAGGAATTCTCCAGGCTGGCGATCACCGCGCCGGTATAGATGCGGTAGGAGGCGCGATCGACGCCGGTGCCGCCGTCGAGATAGTCCGCGCCCTCCATGCCGATGAGCTCGTCATCGCCGCCGAAGCCGTAGAGCTTGTCGACGCCGTAGCTGGCGTCGAAGGAGTTCGGGTTGGCGTCGCCCTTCAGGACATCGTTAAACGTCGTTGCGGTGATCCAGTAGATGTTGTTGATGACGTCGCCGGCGGCGTCCCCGGTGCTCGCCTTGGCATTCATCATGTCGAGCGTGATGCCCTTGGTCGAGAACTCGTAGGTCAGGCGATCGTCGATCTGGCCGCCGCCGTTGAAGGTATCCGCGCCCGGATCGCCGATGAAGAGGTCGTTGCCGAGGCCGCCGTCGAGGACGTCGTTGCCGTTGCCGCCGGTCAGGGTATCGTCGTCGTCGCCGCCGTCGAGGATATCGTTGCCGTCGCCGCCGTCGAGGCGGTCGGCGCCGGCGTCGCCCGTGAGCTGGTCGTTGCCGAGGCCGCCGGTCAGGCTGTCGGCGGCAAGACCGCCAACGACGATGTCGTTACCGGCGCCGCCATCGAGCGAATCCGCCCCGTCGCCGCCGTCGATGGTGTCGTTGCCGAGGCCGCCGAGGATCGTGTCCGCGCCCTCGTCGCCGTCGAGCGCCGCGTCGTCGCCGGCACCGCCGTCGATGGCATCGTCGCCCTTGCCGCCGGAGATGGTGTCAATGCCGGCGCCGCCGGCCAGGGTATCGTCGCCATCAGCGCCGGAAATGTCGTCGTCGCCGTTGTCGCCGTTCGCCGTGTCATCGTCGATGCCGCCGTCGATGATGTCGTTGCCCTCGCCGCCATAGATCGTGTCGTTTCCCTCGGCGCCGTTCAGCGTGTCGATCCCGTCGTCACCCGACAGGCGGTCGTTGCCGAGCCCGCCGTCGAGGGTGTCGTCCTCGGTCCCGCCATAGAGGCTGTCGTTGCCGTCATTGCCGAACAGCGTGTCGATGCCGGCATCGCCGCGCAACGTGTCGTTGCCGTCGTCGCCGCTCAGGTTGTCGTCGTTGGCACCGCCGGAAATCGTGTCGTTGCCGAGATCGCCCCGCAGCGTATCGGCGAGCGCGCCGCCGGTCATCGTATCGTTCAGATGCGATCCGTTGATGATCTCGATGCCGGAGAAAGTATCGCCGAAGGCATCGCCGGTGCTCAGCGCGGAGTTCGCCAGGTTCAGCTTGAAGGCCTTGGTGGCGCTGGCATAGGTCGCGATGTCCGCAGTGCCGAGCCCGCCTTCGAACTGGTCGGCGCCGGCGCCGCCGTCCAGCACGTCGTTCTCGTCGCCGCCGTCGATCACGTCGTTGCCGACGCCGCCGCTCAGGTTGTCCAAGCCGGCACCGCCGGTGAGGGTGTCGTTGCCGGCACCGCCGAGCAGGACGGCGCCCGCCGCCGAGGCGATCAGGGTGTCGTCCCAGGCGGAGCCCTCGACGGCCTCGATCGAGGTATAGGTGTCGTCCTTCGCGTCGCCGGTATTGTTGGTCATGTCGGCGAGATCGACGATGACCGCGGCCAAGGCGTTGCGATAGCTGGCGGTATCGATCTCCGAGCCGCCGTCGAGGGCATCCGCCCCGGCGCCGCCTTCGAGGATGTCGTTGTCCTCGTCGCCGACTAGAACGTCGTCGCCGTCGCCGCCCAGGATGTTGTCGGCGCCTTTGCCGCCGGACAGCAGGTCGTTCTCGGTGCCGCCGTTCAGCGTATCGTCGCCCTTGCCACCGTTGACCACGTCCTCGCCGGCACCGCCGAGGACGAGGTCGTTGCCGTCGCCACCGTCGATCGTATCGTTGTCGGCACCGCCGTCGATCGTGTCGTTGCCGACGCCGCCGTCGATCGTGTCTTCGCCCTTGCCGGCGGTCAGCAGATCGTTGCCGGCGCCGCCCTGCAGCTGGTTGTCGTTGTCGTCGCCGAACAGCTTGTCGCCGAAGGCCGATCCGATCAGGCCGCTGATGGAATTGAAGACGTCGCCGACCGCATCGCCGGTCGCCTTGGTCAGGCCGTCCAGGCTGACCGTCACGCCCGCCTTGGATGTCTCGTAGCTGGCGGAATCGTCGCCGGCATCGCCGTTGAGGATGTCTTTGCCGGCGCCGCCGATCAGCACGTCGTCGCCGTTGCCGCCGGTGAGGACGTCGTTGGCGCCGCCGCCGTCGAGCTTGTTGATCAGGCCGTCGCCGGTCAGGCTGTCGGCATAGTTGGTGCCGCGCAGGTTCTCGATGGCGGTGTAGGTGTCGCCGGCGGCATCGCCGGTATTGCCGCCGGGCGCCGCCAGGCTGGCGATCACCGCCAGCTTGGACTTCGAATAGGAGGCCCAGTCATCGTTGCCGCCGCCGTCGAGCTTGTCGGCTCCAGCACCGCCCTCCAGCGTGTCATTGCCGACGCCGCCGATCAGCCAGTCATTGCCGGCATTGCCGTAGAAGTTGTCATCGGCCTTGCTGCCGACGATCTGGTCCTGACCCGCGCCGCCGTCGACGAGGCCGACCATGAGCGCCGCGTCGATATGATCGTCGAAGGCGAAGCCGGTATAGGTCTTGGTCGCCGCGTTGTAGGTGACCGAGGCCTCGGGGAACAGGTGCAGCGTCAGTTCGCCGGTCGCCGTGGCGCTGTTCTTGTCGGTGACCGTGTAGGTGAAGACCTCGAGGTCGCTGACCGCCGGGCCGGAGACGTCGTAGATGTCGACGGCGGTGCGGGTATAGGTGTAGCTGCCGTCGGGATTGATGTGCAGGGTGCCGAAATCGCCGGCGATGTCGACGCCGCCGGCGGCGACCGCCAGGGTCCCGCCGTTGAACGTGACGTCGGTGACCAGCATCGGCTTGGTGCCGCCGGCATCGACGCCGGCCTTGCCGCTCTGGGTCAGCGTGCCGGTGATGACGTTGCCGTCGGCATGGCCGTCGGCCAGCCGGTCGAGGTCACGGTTCGCGATTAGGACCATCGTTAGCTCCTCAACTCCTTCAGGCGCCCCATCTCCTGATCAGTCACCTTCCGGCGGGTGCATCATGGTAGACCGTCACCCACCGGCAGATCGAATAAAGGGATTTGATTCCAATAAATTGCAAATTCCAGCTTGGGTGGGGCCGCAACGGCTGCGCCAGCTTTCCGCCGAATCTCCCATGCCGCGGTTAATTCTTGCTAAACCTTAGGACCAGGGCGAAAGGAAAATAGCCCCTCATGCACACCCACGTATGAGAATGGGATTTTTTTGGACGCTTCCGGCCCGGCCCGGCACCCGGCCCGATGGGCCTGTCGCTTACGGAAGCCCAGCGGCCGGGCGCAAGGTCGCGGCCGGAGGCAAAAGGCCGAAGCGATTCAACGGCCTAGTCCGGCTGAGCGGGATAAACGCGGCGCAACAGCCTGAATTCATGGCTCAAATGCCGGAGCCAAGCGGGCCCGGCCCCGCGCAAAATACTTGCATTCGGTTTCGGGCCGGATTATTTACCAACCATCAACTCGTCTTGGGTCGCCCTCGTCCTACGGTCTAAAGCCTCGACCCGGTCTTCTCCAACTCGCAGTTTGATCCGTCACGCATAGGGCTTGGCGGCTCATAATAAATGGAGGGACTTTATGTCCGTCGGTACTGTTAAGTGGTTCAACCCGACCAAGGGTTATGGTTTCATTCAGCCGGAAGATGGTTCGAAGGACGTCTTCGTGCACATCTCGGCCGTCGAGCGCTCGGGCATCGGCAGCCTCAACGAAGGCCAGCGCGTCAGCTTCGACATCGAGCGCGGCCAGCAGGGCAAGTCCTCGGCCGTGAACCTGAAGAACGCCTGAGATCGACGGCGGGCCTCGGCCCGCACCGGTCGGGTGGAGATCAAGCGGGGCAGCGCAGGCTGCCCCGCTTTCTTTTTGCCGGATCCGGGCCGCCCGACCTGCGGCCCTGCGTCCGCTACGACCGTTGCCGGGATATGCTGTAGAGTGGCCCGATGATGGCCAAGGACGACTCCGGCTTTGCCGAAACGATCACCGATGCGCATCTGCTGGCGCTCTACCGGTATTGGCTGCAGAAGGCCGGCGACCGGCGGATGCCGGCGCGCCACGATCTGGATCCGGTCGAGATGAAGCCCTGGCTGGCGAACCTGGTCCTGGTCGAATTCATCGGCGGCAATGTCGAGGACTACAGGGTCAAGCTCGAGGGCACGAACATCGAGTCCTATTACGCCGACCGGTGCACCGGCCACGGCATCGAGATGCTGACCTCGCCCACGGAACGGGACCTGATGATGGCCCAGGTGCTGAAGCACGGCCAGCCGGCCTTCTACGACGCCGAGTTCGTCAACAGCAGCGGCAAGCTCTCGCGGCAGATCAAGCTTCTGCTGCCGCTCTCCGAAGACGGCGCGGTGGTGAACCTGGTCCTGGCGGGCATCTATTTCCGACCGCCGGAGGGACTTGGCCGTTGACCATCGGGGCCCCGCCCCCAGCGGACTCCCCAGTGGATTCCCCAGTGGACTCTCCAGTGGTCTCGTCAGTGGCTTCCACGGGGGCTTCCACGGGGGCTCCCACGGGGGCTTCCATGGGAATGATCGCGATCGATCCGGCCGCCGCGGACTGGATCTCGGCAAATCCGGATCGCCGCTGCCAGACGCTGCTGGACTATTGGCGGTCCCTGGCGGCGGGCGCCGATCGCCTGCCGCGGCGCCGCGAGATCGATCCGGTCGCGCTGCCGCCGGCCCTGCTGCGCAGCATCTTCCTGGTGGATGTCGTCCGCAAGGATGACGGGATGCCGCCGCGGTTCCGCTTCCGGCTGCTGGGATCGGACATCGTCGACCGCGAGCGGACCAAGGTCGGCCAATACGTCGACCAGCTCGGCAGCGTCGCCGAGACGGCGGAGATGCTGGCGCAGTACCGGGACTGCCTTGCCGGCAGGGTGCGGATCCGCCAATCAACCCTGGTCTGGGACAGCCAGAGCAAGGAACACAGGCACTACCGGGTGATGCTGCTGCCGCTCGCCGATGGCGCGCTGGTCGATGCCCTGCTCGGCCTCGCCCTCTACGACCGGTGACCCGCCGACCTCCGGTCAGCGGGTGCGCAAATCGGGATGCAATACGGGGCGGTAACCGGCAAGCAGCGCCTTCAGGCTGGCCGGCGGGGTAAGGAGCTCGGCCATCGCCGGCGGCGATACCGGCGGCGCATAGCCGGCTTCTGTCCAGCGGAAGCATCGTCCGGCGACCACGACGAAGGCGTCGCTGCCGACGGCGATCATCGCCCCCTCCGGCAGGTCGCCGATCGGGCCCGGCAGCGGGTGCCGGCGCTGGATACGGTTGCGCAGCCGCTGGCGGTGCAGCACCGCATCCATCTCCGGGGCCGACGGTGGATCCATGCCATGGCCCCGGCCCCAGGCGGCGCGGAAGGCTTCCGCGGCGGGCCGCCGGCAGAAGAAGCAGGGGCGATGCCCCGCCGACAGGGCCACCGCCTCGTCGAGAAAGAACAGCTCTGTCCAGCTGCGGCCCCCCATCACCCGGCGCCGCAGCCCCTTGTAGGCGCAGCTGCAGGCGATCCAGGCCTTGCCGGTCCAGCGGCGGCGCAGCAGGGTGCGGGTCGCCGGGTCATGCAGGATTCCGCGATTGCCGGTGAAGAGGCCGCGCTGGGCAATGGCGACGATCTCGCCGAAAGGCGTCACCCGGTTCTGCAGCGTCATGCCACCGGCCGCCCGATCTCGCGCAGCAGCTTGCGCCGCATCGCCGCGGCGAAGGCCCGCATATCCTCGGCCGGTTCGACGAAGGCGCCCGGCCCGCCGATCACCTGGTCGCGGTAATAGGCAAGGACATAGGCCGACCCGTTGACGATCGGCAGGCCGTTGACGGTCACCCCCTGCGCCACCGCCCGGTCCCGCGCCGCGGCCGCATTGCCGCCGTCATTGTCCTCGCCGTCGCCGGAGACGTCGATCACCCGCCGCGCCGCCACCGCCGGCAGCACCTGCAGCAGCCGGACGCAGTAGTCGACCGCCGCTGCGAGGCCGGTGCCGCCCGGCTGCCAGTGCCGCTCGGCCGCCGCGATCTCCTGCGCCGCCAGTTCGAGATCCGCCGGGGCCGCCAGCAGCCGCCAGCGCAGCACGGCCGCCTGCGTCCTCCAGGTCGACCATTGCACCACCGCCAGGGCGATCTGGCGATGCGGGCCGGCGGCGATGGCGGCACCCACCGCCGGGTCCCGCAAGGCGGCGGCGATGCCGTCCATCTGCATGCGGTAATCGGCGACGTCGACGCTGCTCGAGCAGTCGACGGCGAGGACCAGCGCGAGGTCGACCGCGATCGCCTCGGCCAGGTCGCTGCCGGCGCCGGACGCCGGGTTCGGTGCGGTCGCGTGGCGACGCAGATGCGGGGTCAAGGCGCCCTGTCCCTCGGGTGACGTGAAGGCCAGGAGTATGCGCCACGCCGCCGATCGCGCACAACGCCGCGGCGAGCGGCGCCAGCATCCATCTAAGCTATTGAAAGAATTGGCGTCCCCAAGGGGATTTGAACCCCTGTTCTAGCCGTGAGAGGGCTATGTCCTAGGCCACTAGTCGATGGGGACGTCTGGGCGGGCGGCCCCTCTGATAGAGGAACCGGCCCGCTGGATCAAGCGCAATATAACCTATTGATAACTCATGCCGCCTTGCTGTCCGCCAGGCGCCGCGCGGTGGCGAGGAAGAGCTCGACATGGGCGGGATCGGTGCTGAAGGCGGTGACCAGC
>CAZKDH010000047.1:0-25215 GCA_964551505.1 uncultured Rhodospirillaceae bacterium | reverse complement strand
ACTTGGTCTTGCCATCCACGAGTTGGCGCGCGGCTGAAGCGAATTCGTGGGTGGCCGGGCCAAGCCCGGCCATGACGAATGAAATTCACCCCCGATGAAATTCCAGCGTCATCCCCGGGCTTGGCCCGGGGACCCACGAGTTGGCCCGGGACAAGACCGGCGCACGCCGATCCAAATCGTATTACGCATTCCATCTTGACATATCCGCATTAAGCGTATAATATGGTGAGTATCGGCCCAGGCTTCCGACCGGTGCCGACCATGCTCCCCCGGGAGCGGTCGATAACGCCGTGTCGAAGCCTGGATAACTGATGAACCCGCTTATCTGCAATCGCTCGGTTGCCCGTCGGTGCAAGCCGCCTCCGGTAGGATATCCCGCGGCGCAGGACCGATGCCCGGCTCGGGGGCCTTGAGGTATTTCACCTAAGGCGACGAGCAGCCCTGGCCGGCGCGATGCCCGGCCCCTCGGATCGAAGAGGTGATCGATCCCCCTCGGACGGTGCGGGAGAGCCCGTCCAGCGACGGCCGGCGCCATCCGGCCGACCCCGCGCGCCGGGTGCAAAACCGGCGCGCGCCAACGGCCGTCGGCTTGCGTCCGACGGCGGCCCCCGGGTCAAGGACCCGGACGGCGCCGCGTCCCCGTGCCATGGCACGGACGCAACCGCAGCCCCCGGCCCCCAAGGCCGGGATGACCTGCCCGAGCGATTGCAGATGTGCGGAGTGAGGAAGGCGAGAAACAGAACCGGAGCAGAGCCCCTGACGCAGAAGAGGACCGCGACGATGCTCTCCCCCTAGGCGACGATCTTCCGCTCCTTCGCGAAGGGGCTGAGGCCCAGCCAGGTCTGCATGCTGGCGGCGAGCTTCTTGTCGCCCACCAGCTGCAGCCGACCCTCGGCCATGGCCTTCCTGACCGTGGCGACGCCCATCCAGATCGCGGTCATGCTGCGCAGGTCGGTGGAGACATAGAGGTCGACGTCGAAGCCGGGATCGACGGTACAGAGATCGACGCCGGTCTCCGGATCGACCAGCAGCCACCAGGTGCGCCTGGCCGCGGGCAGTTCGGGATAGAGGAACTGGATGACGCTGCGCCGCTTCGGCATCGGTGCCGGATTGAGGTTGCGGCGCATGTCCCACATCAGCAGCTGCGGATCGAGGTTCTTCAGGCTCGATCTGGTCTCGACCCAGCGCTGGCCCCAGATGCCGAAGCCCTCGATCAGCGGCCGCAGGTCGCGCCCGGCGGGGGTCAGGCGGTATTCGTAGAGAGCGGGCTCGCCGCCCGCCTTCACCCGCTCGACGACGCCGGCGAGCTCGAGATCGCGCAGCCGCTGCACCAGCAGCGCCGGCGACATGCGCGGCACGCCGCGGCGGAAATCGTTGAACCGCGTCGAGCCGGCGATCATCTCGCGCAGCAGCACCACGGTCCAGCGGGTGCAGAGGATCTCGGCCGCCATGGCGACCGGACAGAACTGCCGGTAGCTGCCCTGGGTCATGCTCCTGCTCCCGTCATCGCTCCACCTCGATCATCGAAGGGCCCACATCGGCCATGGTTATTCCCGTATTCAGGCATCGGCGGCGAGACTACGCCCATCCCCGGCCGCGCATCCAGTACAGATTCTATACCGGGGAGGTTCAGTTGCTGAACTGGCGGCGCCGGCCGGATGCGGCGACAGTCGCCGCCGCTACCGCATCCCCCACCAGCAGCAAGGAAATGACCATGACCTTCAGCTTCTATCCCAAGACCGCCGCCGGATCCGCCTTTGCGGCGCCGCTGGCCGCGCGCCGGCATCTCGAGAAAACTCTCGCCGGATTATGCCTCGCCGCCCTGGTTTCCATCGGCGCCGCGCCGGCTTCGGCCGATACGCTCTCGCGCAGCGTCGACGTCAAAGGTTCGCCCGCGGCGATCTGGGCGAAGATCGGCGGCTTCTGCGCCATCCGCGACTGGCACCCGGCGATCGGCACCTGCACCGAGGACGGCAGGACCCCGCTCACCCGCACCCTGGTCACCAAGGACGGCAAGGCGACCTTCGTCGAGCTCGAGACCGGCAGCAGTGCCGACGAGCATTTCTACTCCTACACCTTCACCTCGAGCCCGCTGCCGGTCGAGCACTACGCGGCGACCTTGAAAGTGACGGAAAAGAGTGCCGATATATCCACAGTCACCTGGAGCGGTTCCTATACCCCCGTTCCGGGCAAGGAAAAGGCCGCGAGCGAGGCCCTGGCCGGCATCTACGAGAGCGGCCTGGACTCGATCCGGCAGATGCTCGGGAAGTAGCCGCCAGAGGAGGGCGCAGCGTCATCGCCAAGGAACCGCCAAGACCGCCGGCGCCGATCGCGCCGGAAGAGATCGAGCGCCTCGAGCGCATCGGCCTCCATCTCGACGGCGAGACCACGGATGCCGGGCTTGCAGCCCGCATCCTGGCCTCGCCGGAGGACCGCCGGCTGCTCGAGGCGCTGCGCAAGCAGAAGGCCGATCTGCGGCGGCTGTTCGACCTGCCGCCGGATGAGTCGCCGCCGGAGTCGCCGCCGGATAAGGACTAGCCGCGCGGCGCTCAGCCCGGCGCGCCGCCCTCCAGCGGCATCAGGTCGTCGCGGGCGAAGCGCAGGGTGACCGTCTCTCCGAAGCGCGGCGGCGGCGCCGCCGGATTGTTGAAGGTGTCGAGCAGGATCGCGTTCTCGGCGAAGCGCACCCGGATGCGCACGACCGAGCCCAGGAAGCTCACCTGGTCGATGGTGCCGCGCATCCGGTTCTGCGGCGTGCCGTTGACCGGCGCGGCGGCGGCGCCGTCGTCCAGCGACACCGCCTCGGGCCGCAGCGCGAAGGAGCGCAGCGCGCCGGCGACGAGGCCGTTCGGCGCGGCGGTGCCGACATTCACCTCCTGGTCGTCGATCGCCACCCGGCCGCCGGCCGCGTCCAGCACCCGTCCCTGCAGGATATTGAGGGTGCCGACGAAGGAGGCAACGAAGCGGGTGCGTGGCCGGTTGTAGATCTCGAAGGGCGTGCCGATCTGCTCGGCGCGGCCCTCGTTCATCACCACGATGCGGTCGGAGATCGACAGCGCCTCCTCCTGGTCGTGGGTGACGTAGATGGTGGTGATGCCGAGCTTGCGCTGCACCGCGCGGATCTCCTCGCGCAGCGCGATGCGGATCTTGGCATCGAGCGCCGAGAGCGGCTCGTCGAGCAGCAGCACCTGCGGTCCCACCGACAGCGCCCGGGCCAGCGCCACCCGCTGCTGCTGGCCGCCGGAGAGCTGGTAGGGATAGCGCCCGCCCAGGCTGGGCAGCTTGATCAGCGCCAGCATCTCCTCGACCCGGGCCTTGATCTCGGAAGCCGGGCGCCGGGCGATCTTCAGGCCGAAGGCGACGTTCTCCGCCACCGTCATGTTGGGGAAGAGCGCGTAGGACTGGAACACCATGCCGATCTGGCGCTGGTTCGGCCGCAGCGCGGTCACGTCCTTGCCGCCGATGACGATGCCGCCCGAATCCGGCTGCTCGAACCCGGCCACCATGCGCAGGGTCGTGGTCTTGCCGCAGCCCGAAGGCCCGAGGAAGGAGACGAATTCGCCCTGCGCGACGGCGAGGTCGAAGCTCTCGACCACGGTATTCGCGCCGAAGGCCTTGCGCAGCTGGGTGAGTTCGAGAAACGCCATGCCCCGTCCTTCCGCCGCGCCGCTAACGTGCATCCGGCCGGGCGCCGCGGCGGCCCTGGCCGAAGATCTGGATGGCGCCCATGCAGGCCCAGGTGATGCCGAAGGCGATGATCGCCAGTGCCGCCGGCTCGTAGGCGCGGCTGGCGCCGATCAGCTGCAGATAGGGCCCGAAGGCCGGCCGGTCGAGCAGCGCCGCCATGGTGAACTCGCCGATGACGATGGCGAAGGTGAGGAAGGCGCCGGAGAGGATCGCCACCCGGACGTTGGGCAGGATCACCCGGAACAGGATGGTCGGCCAGCGCGCGCCCATGCTCTCCGCCGCCTCGGTCAAGGTGCGCACGTCGATCGCCCGGAGGCCGGTATCGATTGAGCGGTACATGAAGGGCAGCGACAGCGTCACGTAGCTGCAGACCAGCAGCAGGTCGGTCGACCAATGCGCCCCGGTCAGCGGCAGGAAGGACGAGCTGTTGTAGATCCGCAGGTACCCGAAGACCAGGATGATCGCCGGGATCACCAGCGGCATCAGCGTCAGGAACTCGACCAGCGGCCGGAGCCGCGGCAGGCGCAGCTGGATCCAGTAGGCGGTGGGCAGGACCAGGAACACGCCGACCACGATCGTCGCCAGGGAGAGCCAGGTGGAATAGAGGAAGGTCGCCTGGAAGCGGGCATCCTCGAGCACGATGCGGTAGGCCTCGAAGCTGTAGGCCTCGCGCTTCAGCCGCAGCGAGAACTCGAAGGTGCAGAGCAGCGGCACCACGAAATAGAGCGTGCCGAGGCCCATCCAGATCCAGGGCAGCAGGCGCGAGCGGGTCATCGCATCCCCTTCTCGCCGCGGGCGCGCAGCCAGATGTAGCCGGCATTGGAGAGGCCGGTGACGACGATCATGCCGAAGGCCAGGGCATAGCCGAGATTGGGATCGTGCAGCACGTCGCCGCGGATCTGCGCGAAGAGCAGGATTGTGACGATGTTCAGCGAGCTGCCGGTCAGGCCATAGGCGGTGGCGACGGCGCCGAAGGCGTTGGCGAAGAGCAGCAAAGTGGTGCCGAGCAGGCTCGGCCAGAGGATCGGCAGTCCGACATGGCGCCAGTAGTGCCAGGCGCCGCCGCCGAGGATCTCGGTCGCCTCGCGCCATTCCCGCTTCAGCCCGTCGAGGGCCGGGGTGAGGATCAGCACCATCAGCGGGATCTGGAAATAGAGATAGGCCAGCGCCAGGCCCCAGAAGCTCAGCAGGTTGAAGCCGGTGCTGTAGAGGTTGAAGTCGAGATACCTGTTGAGCAGCGCCGTCACCAGGCCGGTGCGCCCGAGCGTCGCCAGGAAGGCGAAGGCCAGAGGCAGGCCGGCGAAGTTCGAGGCGACGCCGCTGAAGGTCATCAGCGTCGGCCGCACCCAGCGCGGCAGCCCGCCGAGCACCCCGGCGAAGGCGAGGAAGAAGCCGATCACCGCGCCGCCCAGGGCCGAGACCACGCTCACCTCGATGGTGACCCAGAAGGCGGCGCGGATGCCGGGCTGCAGCATCAGGTTGGCGATATTGCGCAGGGTGAAGTCGCCGGCCGCATCCTGGAAGGCGCCGATCATCAGGTAGCCGGTAGGCAGGATCAGGAACAGCACGGCGAAGATGAAGAACGGCGCGACGCCGAGCCAGGCCCAGGAGAAGGTGGCCGCCGGGACCCGCCCGGCGCGACCGCCTCCCGCCTCAGACTGCACTGACTGCGCCATGGCATCCTGCACGTTGGGTCCGCCTCAGAATGACACGGATGCGGGGCAAGGCAAGAGGTGCGCCGCCGCTTCGGCTCTCCATCTCCGAAGGACGGCGCACCGCGCCGAGGGATCCCGGTCGGCTACTGGATGTTGGCGCCGACCACGGTGTCCCACTGCTTGCTGATGGTCTCCTTCGCCTTGACCTGGGTCTCCAGTTTGGGGAACAGCGCCTTCTCGTAGCTCTCCGCCGGCGGCAGCTTCGCCAGCAGCTCGGCCGGCACCTTGTTGTTCGCCACCAGGTCCTCGAAGCGGATCGGGTGGCAGTAGCCCTTCAGCCAGGCGATCTGGCTCTCGTCGGAATAGAGATGCTCCATCCACAGCTTGGCGGCATTGGGATGCGGCGCATAGGCGCTGATCGCCTGGACGTAGACGCCCGCCACCACGCCGGTCTTCGGCACCACGATGTCGACCTTGGGATTGCCGTTCAGGGTGTCGCGGTCGGCCAGGGCCAGGTAGTCCCAGCGGATGATGATCGGCGTCGTGCCCTGGGCCAGCGAGGCGGCGCCGTTCTCGGCGACCGGGACGAAGTTGCCGGCCTTGTTCATCTCGGCGAAATACTGCAGCCCGGCCTCCGCTGCCTTGTCGACGTCGCCGTTGGTGGCCGAGAGGCCGGCGGCGAAGACGCCCTGGATCGATTCGTTGGCGGTGCGCGGATCGCCGAGCGAGACCGAGTTCTTGTATTCCGGCTTCAGCAGGTCGGGCCAGTCAGCCGGCGGGTTCTTGACGATGTCGGCGTTGATCTCGAAGGTGAGCACGCCGTAATAGTCGCCGTACCAGTAGCCGTCGGGATCCTTCTGGTCTGCTGGGATGCTGTCCCAGGTCGCGACCTTGTAGGGCTGGATCAGACCGTCCTTCTTCGACGAGGGTCCGAAGGAGAGGCCGACGTCGATCACGTCCGGCGCCTGCGGGCCCTTGTTGTCCTTGTTGGCCTTGATCGCCTCGATCTCGTCGCCGGATCCGGCATCGGGATTGAGCTCGTTGACCTTCAGCCCATACTTCTCCTTGAAGCTGTCGATCACGCCGCCATAGGCGCACCAGTCGCGCGGCACCGCGATGATCGTCAACTCGCCCTCGGCCTTCGCCGCCTTGATCAGGTCGTCCATCGAGTCCGCCGATGCCGTGCCGGCGGCCAAGCCCGCGCCGAGCGCCAGGGCGCCGGCCCCGGTCAGCGCGATCGCCGCTGCATGCTGCAACCAAATGCTTTTCATCTCACCGCCTCCATGTTCGAGGATCGCCCTCGAGGTTTCACTGGATTTGCCTGTCCGGCCCCGCGGCTACAGCAGCCGCGCAGGCGCCGGGACCGCTCTCACGGCGGTTGTCCCGGACCCCTGCAGCGCGGAAATTACCACGAGGATTGTTGCACTTCAATGACAGTATTTGTAAGTTACCACAGCAAACACATTATTGATGTGTTATGTACAACATTCCTGGGGCGGGGCGGGACTGGGCGATGGACTTCATCTTCATGCTGACGCGCGGCGATCGCACCATCGGCGACTGCCTCGCGCTGTTCGAACTGATCCGGCCGCTCGGCCTGGGGCACGTCGGGTTCAAGGACGTCGGGGTCGATGCCGGTACCCTGGCGGCCCTGGCCAAGGCGATCCGCGCCAGCGGCGCCACCACCTACATGGAGGTGGTGAGCACCACCCCCGAGGCCTGCCTGAAGTCGGCGCGGATCGCCGCCGATCTCGGCATCGACCGGCTGCTCGGCGGCACCGATGCGGCAAGCGTGCTCGGCATCCTGAAAGGGACTCCAACCAAATACTATCCCTTCCCCGGACGGCCGCAGGGCCATCCGACGAAGCTCGGCGGCACGCCGGTGGAGGTCGAGGCGCATTGCCGGGCCTTCGTCGCCGCGGGCTGCGCCGGGGCGGACCTCCTCGCCTACCGGGCGACCGAGGCCGATCCGCTGGAATTGGTCCGCGCTGCGCGGCGCGGGCTCGGCGACCGGCGGCTGATCGTCGCCGGCAGCGTCACCTCGGCCCGGCAGATCGCCGACATCGCAGGCGCCGGCGCCGATGCCTTCACCATCGGCTCGGCGGTCTTCGACGGCTCCTATGCGCCGGACAAGGGCTCGATCCTCTCGCAGCTCGCCGCCGTCCAGGCCGATTGCCGGGCGATCGGGGCCTAGGCGGTGGCCGGGCGCCGCCCCGCCGGCCTGCATAGAGGGGTATGCCGATGAGCGCTGACCTGCTCCAGCGCCTGCTCGACGGCCGGCTGACCGATCCCGACGGCGGCACCGTGCCGGCGGTCGCCACGCGCCTGGTCGCCATCGAGCGCAGCCTGCGCGGCGACGAGGCGGCGCTGCTCGGCCAGCTCGATCTCGGCGGCGACCTGGCGGTGGTCGCCGATCCCACCACCTGGCGCGTCCTCGGCGCGCAGGTGGCGCAGGCGCTGGGTGCCCGACGCGCGACCAGCAGCGTCATCCTGCCGGAGCATCCCCATGCCGACGACGCCACGGTGCACCACATCCGGGTGCAGACCGCCGCCGCCGCCGCCCTGGTCGCCGTCGGCTCCGGCACCATCAACGACCTGGTGAAATACGCGGCGCATCTCGACCGCAAGCCCTATGTCTGCTTCGCCACCGCGCCATCGATGAACGGCTATACCTCGCTCAATGCCGCCATCACCGAGGCCGGGGTGAAGAAATCGCTGCCGGCGACGGCGCCGCGCGGCGTCTTCTTCGACCTCGAGGTGCTGGGTCGGGCGCCGCGGAGGATGATCCAGGCGGGCCTCGGCGACAGCATCTGCCGCCCGACCGCCCAGGCCGACTGGCTTCTGGCGCATCTGCTGCTCGGCCAGCCCTATAGGGCGCTGCCCTTCCGGCTGCTGGTCGAGGACGAGGCGGCGCTGCTCGCCGATCCAGCGCCGCTGCTCACCGGCGACCCGGCGGCGATGCGGCTGCTGGCGCGGATCCTGGTGCTTTCCGGCTTCGGCATGGCGATCTGCGGCAGCAGCCATCCGGCAAGCCAGGGCGAGCACCTGATCAGCCATTTCATCGAGATGCGCGGCGACCCGGCCTGGCCGCCCAGCTTCCACGGCGAGCAGGTCGCGGTGACCACGCTCACCATGGCGCGGCTGCAGGCGGCGATGCTGGCCGATCCCGCGCCGCGGGTCGCCGCGACCACGGTCGGCAGGGACGCGATGACGGCGTATTACGGCGCCGAGATGGGCGCCGACCTGTGGCAAAGCTACCGGGCGAAGGCGCTGGACGCCGCCGGCGCCGCCGCGATGAACGCGAAGCTCGCCAGCGACTGGCCGGAGATCCGCCGGGCGATCCTCGCCGTGCATCGCCCGCCGGCGGCGCTCGCGGCGGCGCTGCAGCGGATCGGCGCCCCGACCCGCCCGGCGGATATCCACGTGCCGGAGGCCTTCTATCGCGAGGCGGTGCTGCACGCCCGCGAGATCCGCAACCGCTATACCTTCCTGGATTTCGCCGCCGATGCCGGCCGCCTCGCGGCGGCGATGCCGGGCGGCTGAGGGCGGCAGCCGGCCGCTACCCGGGGGAGCGCCGTTCGCAGGCCAGACGTCCGAAGACGCCGGCGATCACCAGGGCGCCGCCGGCGATGGTCTCGGCCGCAGGCACCTCGCCGACCCCGACCCAGGCCCAGAGCGCGCCGACCGGCGCCTCCATCGTGTTGATCAGGGTGGAGAGCGTGGCCGGGATCATGGCCGAGCCGATGACGTAGAGCATCATGCCGAGCATCATCGGGCCCAGGCCGAAGCCCGCGGCCACGATATAGTCCCGCGTCGTCAGCGCGCCGATGTCGATCGCCAGCGGCCAGGCGACCGCGACGCTGAGCACGATGGCGATCCAGGCCATCGGCAGCATCTGGACCTTGGGGTTGCGCCGGATCAGCACCGTCATCAGCGCCTGCGAGACGGTGCCCAGCAAAGCGAGGACATCGCCGGATTGCGGACCGCCCACGGAGGGCCCGACCATGACCACGATGCCGAGCATGGCAATGCCGCCGGCGACCAGGGTTGCCGGCGACGGGCGCTCGCGCATCCAGATCCAGGCGATGGCGGCCGTGATGAAGGGGAGGGCGGCGAGAATGGTGAAGGCGTTGGCGACGCTGGTCTGCTGGAAGGCCGCGGGGAAGAGAATGATCGTGGCCGTCGAGAAGATGGCGACCAGGGCGCCCTCGACGCCGGCGCCGCGGATGATCGAGGGCGTGGCGCGGCCGAAGCGATAGAGCACGTAGATGCCGATGAAGCCGGCGGCAAAGGCGCCTCGCCAGAAGACGATGGTCCAGAGATCGAACGGCAGCAGGCGGGTGAACAATCCGCCCGACGCCCAGACGACGGTCGCCGCCGCGACCAGGGAGATGCCCGCCAGACGGTTCTGGTGACCGCCGGCCTCCGCCGCGGCCGGCATCAGCGGGCGCCGCTTGTGGTCGAAACGGCGGTCGAACCGGCGGCCGAACCGGTACCGCCGGCGAACGCGACCGGTCGAGTGCGCCAGGATTGCATGGCCATGCCTCCGTGCCGCCGGAACCCGCAGCAAGCTACCATATCGCCGCGATCCTGACGACAGCCCCGCCGCGCAGTCACTCCGGCAGTCCCGCCAGCCGCAGGCCCTCGCCGAACCGCGCGATGTCTTCCGGTCGGCGGAAGGGATAGCGCTGCTGGATGTTGGAGATGCGCGCATCAGGATCGACCTGCCGCATGTGGGCGAGGCTCTTCCTGGCGTCGTCCAGGTTGCCGGCGAGCGCGCTGCTGGCCGCCATGATGCAGAGCGGATTGAGATAGTCCGGTCGCACCCGCCACGCGGCATGGGCCCAGACCTGGGCCTCGGCATAGCGGCCGGCGAGCAGAAAGGCCCAGGCCACGCCGGTCTGCATGTTGAAGAACTGCGGGTCCTGCGGGCTGAGGCGGATGGCGCGCTGCATCCGCTCGAGTGCCGATTCCCAGTCGCCGAGCCAGACCTTGGTCCAGCCGCTGAACAGCCAGCCCCAGGCCAGGTTGGGATCGAGCGCCAGGCCCCGCTCGATCATCGCGTCGCCGTCCTCGAGATCGCCGACGACATAGCCGAGCGCCATTCCGGCGGTGACCAGCGCCAGCGGATCGTCGGTGCCGAACTGCGCCACGTGCTTCGCGAGGCGGATGGAATCGGCGATCTCGCGCGCCGGATCCTTGACCCAGCCGCTGACCTTCCGCTGCGAATAGCAGCGCGCCACCATCCCATAGGCCGCGGTATAGTCGGGGTCGAGCTCGATCGCCCGGCGGAAATGCTGCAGCGCCTCGTCGCTCGATTCCCGGGTCCAGCGGTGCACGCAGGCCATGCCGCGCAGATAATGGTCGTAGGCGTCCAGGCTTCCGGTCGGCTTGCGTTTCGTGCGCTCGATCTCCGCCTGCTCCAGTTTCGGTGCGATGGCGCCGACCACGCTGGTCGCCACCCGGTCCTGCAGGTCGAACACCTCGTCCAGCCCACCATCGAAGCGGTCGGCCCAGAGATGCGCGCCGGTCGCGGCGTCGACCAGCTGGCCGGTGATGCGCACGCGGTTCGCCGCCTTGCGCACGCTGCCTTCGAGGACGTAGCGCACGCCGAGCTCGCGCCCGATCTGCTTCACGTCGACCGCGCGGTTGCGATAGGTGAAGCTGGAATTGCGGGAGATGACGAACAGCCAGCGCATGCGCGACAGCGCGGTGATAATCTCCTCGACCATGCCGTCGGCGAAATACTCCTGCTCCGGATCGCCGCTCAGGTTCTGGAACGGCAGGATGGCGATCGACGGCTTCGTCGGCAGCGGGGGCTCGGCCGGCGGCGCCGCCGGCGCGCCGGTGGGTCCCGGGGGCGATACTGGGGGCGGTACCGGGGGCGTTTCCGGGAGCGAAATCGCTTCCGGAGCCGGGGCCGGTCCGGCGCGCCGCTGCCTGAGCGTCTCGTAGAGACCGGTCGTCTCGGGCTCCGGCTTCACGCCCAGCTCGGCATGCAGCCGGTCACGCAGCGCCTCGAAGAGCTTGATCGCCTGCACGGTCTCGCCGCGCTCGCCGTGGATCTGCATCAGCGCGCGGCTCGCCGCCTCGCGCAGGGGATCGAGCGCAATGAGGCGCCGTGCCGCGCCTTCGCGGGTCGCGGCCGGCAGCGTCGGCGCCAGCAGCGCGACCAGGACCTCCTCGAGCAACCGGCGCAGCCGCTGACGTTCCACCAGCAGCCAGGCCTCGACCTCGGCGCCGCGCAGGGCGACGTCCTCCAGCAGGTCGCCGCCGTAGAGCGCACAGGCCTCTGCCAGCGCCTCCGGGGCGCGGTCGCCGGCCAGGCGCTCGAAGCGCGCGACATCGCTGGGCAGGGCCGCCGGGTCGAGCCGGACCGATTGCCGATCGGCGATCAGCGCGGCCGGCGCCAGATCGCCCAGGCATTGCCGGATCCGGGTCAGGGCATGTTTCAGGCTGTCGCGTGCCTGCGGTTCGCCATGGTCGCCCCAGAACAGGCTCGCCAGCCGGTCCCGGGATTGCGCCGTGCCGCCGGACAGGGCGAGACAGGCGAGCAGCGCCCGGTCCTTCTGGCCCGGCAGGTCGCCCAGCCGGCCGTCGGCCAGCTGCAATTCGAAGGTCCCCAGAAGCCTGAGCGCCGCCGCCGCCATCCGATGCCGTCCCCCGCGAGAAGCCGCCCGCCAGCAGCCCGGGCCGCCTGCGGCGCCCCCACCATCCAGGGGAATTTAACGAATTTTTCCCGATGAAAACAACGGCCGTTTCCCGATCCGGCGATGCCGTTCCGGCCGAATTCCCGCGCGCCCACCCGGGCGAATCCCGCCTTGCCTCTATATCTCGATCATGGCGCAAGGCAATCGGCCGAGCGCCCGGAACCCAGGAGGCCCAACCATGACCAGCATCGACACCCAGCTCGAGACCATCTTCGCCGCCGAACGGACCGGCCCGTCGCTGCAGGCGCTCGCGATGGAGCTGCCGGCCCGCCTCGGCCGGCTGCTCACCCTGCTGCTGGATTGGCAGGACCGTGCGCGCGA
Organism: uncultured Rhodospirillaceae bacterium; assembly: GCA_964551505.1. Taxonomy (GTDB): domain Bacteria; phylum Pseudomonadota; class Alphaproteobacteria; order Dongiales; family Dongiaceae; genus Dongia. The sequence continues at coordinate 12,842 of CAZKDH010000047.1, read as the reverse complement.
GCGGCGCCAGCTGCTCGGCCTGTCCGACGCGGCACTGAAGGATTTCGCCGCCAGCCGCGCCGATGCCGAGGGCGCGGGCGGCGGGCGTTGCTGGCGCGCCTGACGCGGGCGGCCGGTCAGCCGAGGTGGTGGACCTGCTGCAGGCCGTAGACCGGCGTCGGGATGCCCTCCATGCGCGCCTTCAGCTGCAGCGACAGGAACTGCGAGTAATGGCGCGACTGGTGCAGGTTGCCGCCGTGGAACCACAGCGCCTCCTGCTGCGTCGGCTTCCACATGTTGCGCTGCTCCCCCTCCCAGGGGCCCGGGTCCTTGGTGGTGCTTGAGCCCAGCCCCCAGACCTTGCCGACCTTGTCGGCGACCGCCTTGGAGATCAGGTCCGCGGCCCAGCCGTTCATCGAGCCGTAGCCGGTGGCATAGACGACGAGATCGGCCGGCAGCTCGGTGCCGTCGCTCAGGATGACGGCGTTCTCGGTCAGCCGCTCGACGGCGACGCCGCTCTTAAGCTTGATGCTGCCGTTGGCGATCAGTTCCGAGGCGCCGACATCGATGTAGTAGCCGGAGCCGCGCCGCAGGTATTTCATGAACAGCCCGGACTCGTCGTCGCCGTAGTCCAGCATGAAGCCCGCCTTCTCCAGCCGCTTGTAGAATTCCGCATCGCGCTCGCGGATCGCGTTGTAGACCGGGATCTGGAACTCGTGCAGGATCTTGTAGGGCAGCGAGGCGAAGATCAGGTCGGCCTTCGCCGTGGTCATGCCGGATTGCACCGCCTGTTCGGAATAGAGCGCGCCCAGCCCGAGCTCCATCAGCGAGTCCGATTTCACCACATGGGTGGTCGAGCGCTGCACCATGGTGACGTCGGCGCCGGCCTCCCAGAGCGCGGCGCAGATGTCGTGGGCGGAATTGTTGGAGCCGATCACCACCGCCTTCCTGCCCTTGTAGGCGTCCGGCCCCGGATGCCGCGACGAATGGTGCTGGTCGCCCTTGAACAGCTCCATGCCGGGGAAGGAGGGCATGTTGGGCTTGGCCGACATGCCGGTCGCCAGCACCAGCTGCTTCGGCCGCAGCACGATCTCCCTGCCGTCGCGCTCCACGACGACGGTCCATTCGCGGGTGGCCTCGTCGTAGGACGCCCGTTTGCACGCGGTCGAGCCCCAGTAGTTCAGCTCCATGACCTTGGCATACATCTCCAGCCAGTCGCCGATCTTGTCCTTCGGCGCGAAGACCGGCCAGTTGCGCGGAAAAGGCAGGTAGGGGAGATGGTCGTACCAGACCGGATCGTGCAGGCAGAGCGACTTGTAGCGCTTGCGCCAGCTGTCGCCGGGCCGCTCGTTCTTCTCGATGACGATCGTCGGCACGTTGAGCTGACGCAGCCGCGCGGCAAGCGCGATGCCGCCCTGGCCGCCGCCGATGATGACGCAATAGGGCTGGCGGGTGTAGCCGAGCTCGGCGGCTTCCGCGTCGCGCTCCTCCTTCCAGGTCCGGCGGTTGCGCTCGACGCCGTGCTTCGCCCCCATCGGCCGGTCGAAGCCGAGCGGCTCCTCGAAGCCCTTGAGCTCGCTCATCGTCGTCAGCAGCGTCCAGATCCGGCCGTCCTTCAGCCGAATGTGGCCGAAGCCGCGGGCGACCGCGGTCTCGAACTGGATCCAGCTCTCGGTGATGCCGTTGCCCTCGGAGGCGTCCTCGCCCTCGGCGATCCGCCAGCCCGACGGCGCGGTGTCGGCGAGCCGGGCCCCGAGCATCGCGCGGACCTGGTCCTTGCCCTCCATGGTCTTGATGTTCCAGGTGAAGGTGACGAGGTCACGCCAGTAGCAGTCGTCCTGGAAGAGATTGACCGCACCTTCCACATCGCCGGCGGAGAGCGCCTTGTCGAGTGCGTTCAGCAGTGCGGAGACCTTGCCGTTCGGGGCCGTGTCGAGCATGACGATGTCCTCCCATCTGTCGCCGGCGCGGGCGCCCGCGGCGACGCTCGATTGTCCGGGAAGTAAGCGAAGTCTAGCACTTCGCGGCGGCGGGGCGAGCGGAAACCGGGCGCGGCGCGGCGTGGATCGGGCGCTGCTCCGGCGACAGGTCTTTATTCCGGCAGCCCGGCCTCGCGCAGCAGCGTCACCAGGCGTTCGTGGTCTTCCGGGCGCGTGAAGCGAAGCATGCAATCGGGCACGACGCCACCGATGCGCAGCCCGGGCCGCAGCGACAGGCAGTACGCGACGGCGGTGTGCGCCTCGTCGCGATCCCCGAGGCCGGCCGCCGCCGCCGCCCAAATGATGCCGCTCGGCAGATGCGACCGCGACCGCGCGATCCGCCGGCTGCCGTCGCGCGATGCGGCGTAGTCCTCGGCCACGAAGCGCGCCACGGCGATCCCGTAGTGGCGCCAGAAATTCGACGGGTCGCGCGGATTGAGGCGCAAGGCCAGGTGGCTGGCCTCGATCGCCTCCTGCCAGCGTCCGAGTGCCGCCAGATAGACGCCCTTGTTCGCCATGATGAGGGAGCAGTTGGGATTGATCTCCAGCCCGCGGTCGCATTCGGCCAGGGCGTCCTCGAGGCGCCCGGACGCGGCATAGGCCCAGGCCCAGGCCATGACGAGATGCGCAAGCTCGTCGCGCGGGGCGAGCCTGAGGGCGGTGCGCGCCAGTTCCATGGCGCGCGCCTTGTTCTCGGCCGTGTGCGCAAGCTCGCCGGACCACAGCCGGCCGAGAACCACGCCCGCGCGCACGCGATGGGCGATCGGATAGTCGGGATCGAGGCGCAGCGCCTGCTCGGCGAGATCGTAGGCCTCGGCCTCGGCCTCCGGCGTCTGGTCGTAGCGCCGGCTCAAGGCGCGGGCGATGAGGTCCCTGGCCTTCAGGTCCCGGGGCGGCACCGAGGCCACAGACTGTGCCTCCGCCAGCACGACCTGCGTCTCGGTGGTGGCGGCGACGCTCCTGGTGATCTCGTCCTGGATGTCGAACAGATCCGCCAGCGGCCGGTCATAGCGCTCCGCCCAGACCTCGCGCCCGGAGCTGGCGTCGGCCAGCCGTGCCGCCACCCGCAGGCGGTTCCCCGAGCGGCGGACGCTGCCTTCCATCACGTAGCGGACGCCGAGCTCGCTGGCGATGCGCTTGATGTCGATCGGCCTGCCCTTGTAGGTGAAGGTCGAGGCGCAGGCGATCACCCAGAGGGCGCTGATGCGCGAGAGCGCCGCGATGATGTCTTCGGTCAGGCCATCGGCAAAGGCCTCCTGCTCGGCCTCGTCGCTCCGGTTCACGAACGGCAGCACGGCGATCGACGGCTTGTCGGGCAAAGGCGGCGCGGCGCCGGCCGGCGCATCGGGGGCCTCGCTGGCCGTCGTATCGGACAATGCCCGCGGCGGCGGCACGGGGATGTCCGGCTGCTGCAGCCGGCGATGCAGTTGCTCCGTCGCGGGATCGGGCGCGACGCCGAGCTCGCGCATCAGCACGTCGCGGCAGGCCAGGTACTGCCGGAACGCCTCGCCGCGGCGCCCTTGCCGCGCATAGAGCGACATCAGCGCGCGATGGGCGGGCTCGTTCGTGGCATCGATGGCCAGGAGCCGGTGCGCGGCCGCGATGCCGAGATCCAGCGCATGCGTCTCGGCATAGGCGGCGACCAATCCGGCGAGGGCCTGCATCGCCAGGGTGCGCAGCCGTTCGCGCTCCGCCCGCAGCCAGTCGCCGAATCCCGCCTCGTCGAGGGCGAAGCCGGCGAGCAGCTCGCCCCGATAGAGCGCCGCGGCCTGTTCGAGGCCGGCGGCCTCGCGGCTCAGGGCCAGGCGCTCGAAATTGCCAACATCCACTTCAAGTCCCTCCGGCGCCAGGGCGATCCCGTCGCCGTCGCTGGCCAGCACCGCAGAACCGCCGATGGCCTTGCGCAGGTCGGAAAGCGTGCGCCGCAGGCTGCCGCGGGCCTGCTCGCCGCGATTGGCCCAGAGCAGGTCGGCGAGTGCGTCGCGCGAATGCGGTCGCCCGGGATGGAGGGCCAGATAGGCGAGCAGGGCCTTGGCCTTCCGGGTCGGGAAATCGACCGCGGCACCGGTCTCCTGCCGCACCTCGAGGCCGCCAAGCAGTCGGATGGTAAGTGCGGCCATTCGTCGTCTCCCGCCACGACCTGCCGGATCGGCCCCGGCCCGATCCTATCCGTCCACCCGGCGCAGGTGCAATGGCGCCGCGCTTTTCATGGATTTATCACGCTGCGGCGCGCGTGGGGGACGCGGCGGGAACGCCGGCATCACGGTCCCTTGCCATGATCCGCCGGCGATCGGACGGGGTCGCAGGCGGCAACGGCAGGAGGATCCTCATGAACCAGCGGCTCGGGGCCTGGTGCGCATTGCTGATCATGGGTGCGGCCTGGGGGCTCTCCTTCTCGCTCGCCCGCATCGCCGCCATCGGCGGCGTCCATCCGCTCAGCATCACCTTCTGGGAGGCGGCCGGCGCCGGCATCATCGTGGTGGCGATCGGGGCCGCGCGGCGCCGGTTCATCCGCCTCAGCCGCGAGCTCGTCCTGCTCTACCTGGCGGCCGGGGTGCTGGGCATGGTCCTGCCCTGTGCGATCTTCTTCTATGCCGCGGCGCATGTGCCGGCGGGCGTGCTGTCGATCGCGCTGGCGGTCACGCCGGTCCTCACCTTCGTCATCTCGGCGGCCCTCGGCCTGGACGCGCTGGTGCCGGGGCGCATCCTCGGCATCGTCCTCGGCACCCTGTCGATCGTCCTGCTGGTCGTTCCCCAGCAGAGCCTGCCCGATCCGGCGCAGCTTCCCTGGCTGCTGTTCAGCCTGCTCGCGGCCGTCCCCTATGCCGCGCTCAACGTGATGATGGCGCGGTGGAAGCCGCAGGGCGTAACGCCCTTCACCGCAACCGCCGGCATGTTCCTGGCGGCGTCGCTGATCATGATCCCGGTCTTCTGCGCGAGCGATACCTTCGTGGCATTTGCCTGGCCCTGGCGGGACGTGGAATGGGCGCTGTTCGGGCTTGGCGCCATCAATGCCCTGGCCTATTCGCTGAAATTCCACCTGATCGACGCGGCCGGACCGGTCTTCACCAGCCTGACGACGAATCTCGTCACCCTGTTCGGCGTGCTCTGGGGCATCGTCATCTTCGGCGAGCAGCATTCCGCGTGGGTCTGGCTGTCGCTGGCGGCGATGACGGCCGCCCTGGCGCTGGTCAAGCCGCACCCGAAGCCGCGCAAGGCCGGCCTCGTCGCCGTCGAGCCGTGATCGATGCGCCGCGGCAGCTACAGGCGCGCCAGGGCGCGCTCGAGCGCGGCGAGGGCGATGTCGATCTCCGGCAGCGTGACGACGAGCGGCGGGCGCATCTTGACGACGTTGCCGTGGATGCCCTCTTTGCCGACCAGGACGCCCTCGTCGCGGAGGAAATTGACCAGGGCAGTGGTCCGGTCGGGTGCGGGCGTGCGGGCGCCGCGGTCGGCGACCAGCTCGAGCCCGGCGGCGAGGCCGGTGACGCGGACGTCGCCGATGACCGGGTAGCGCTGCAGCAGCGCGCGCAGCCCGGCCTTGAAATGGAGCCCCTTCTCGGCGGCCTGGCGCACCAGGTCCTCGCGCCGGATCACGTCGAGCACCGCCAGCCCGGCAGCGCAGGAGACGTTGTTGCCGCCGAAGGTGGAGAAGAACTCCGTGGTTTCCACGAAATGGTCGAGAATCTCGGGCCGGGTCAGGACGACGCCGATCGGATGCCCGTTCCCCGCCGGCTTGCCGATGGTGAGGAGGTCGGGGACCACGCCGTGATGCTGGTAGCCCCAGAACGTCTCTCCCATCCGGCCGAAGCCCGACTGCACCTCGTCGGCGATGCACAGGCCGCCCGCCGCACGCACCCGCGCGAAGACGCCGGCGACATAGCCCGGCATCGGCTCGAGGACGCCGTTGGTCATGAAGGCGGAATCGACGATCACCGCCGCCGGCGCCATGCCGTCCTTGGCCAGCGACGCGATCGCGCGGTCGGCATCCGCCGCATAGAGCCCGCCCAGGTCGTCGCCGGTCCGGTGCGGTCCGCGATAGCGGTCCGGCGCCAGGAGGGTGCGCACATGCGCCGCCGGCGTCCCGTTCCGGAAGGCGGAAGGCGAGACCGCGGCGATCGCCTCGGTGATGCCGTGATAGGCGAAGTCCTGGCAGAGGAAGCCGCGGGCCCCGGTCCAGGCCTGCGCCATGCGCCAGGCGACGTCGTTCGCCTCGCTGCCGGAATTGACGAAGACGCAGGCGGTGAGTTCGCCGCCGGTGAGGGCGCCCAGCCGTTCCGCATAGTCCAGCACCTCCTCCCCGAGATACCGGGTGTTGGTGTTGAGGATGCGGCTCTGCCGGGCGATCGCATCGGCCACCGCGGGATGGCAATGGCCGACGATCGGCACGTTGTTGTAGAAGTCGAGATAGCGCCGGCCGCCGGCATCGTGCAGCCACACCCCGCTGCCATGGGCGATGTGCAGCGGCGGATCGTAGAAGATGTAGGGCTTCGACCCCATGACGCGCCGGCGCCGCGCCAGCAGCGCGTCGATGGAGGGCGAGGTGCGGGCCAACGGCCGGGCCCCGCAGGCATCGCGGAACAGGTCGGTCGCCCGGTCGCGGCCGAGGTCGAGGAGCGTCTTCATCGGGTCCAGCGAACCGAATCCGCCATCGGCCAGATAATCGGCATCTTCGGGCGTCTCCTGGCGACGGTAGGCGAGGATGAGTGCGGCGCCGATCACGCGCATCAGCATCAGGTCGTAGAGCTGGGCGATCTCCGCGTCCTCGAGGCCGGTGATCCCACTGTATCCCCGCAGCAGCGACGTGGACGCCTGCACCAGATTGGCCGCGGTCGAGAAGTCGGCCATGGCGCCGGCCAGCTCCTGGACGAGCGGGCCGTGGATCATGTCGCCGAAATCGATGATCGCCGTCGGCGCCCCGTCCGCCGCCAGGATCAGGTTATGGCCGTGCAGGTCGGCATGCTGGATCTGCGCCCGCAGCGCCGGCAGGCCGGGCAGGCATCGGGTCTCGAATTCATCCAGGCTGCGGTGGACCACGGCCCGGTCGGCTTCCGGCAGCAGCGCCACATGCGGGCGCAGGCGCGGCGTCAGGCGCACGTCCCAGAGCAGTTCCCGCGCCGCCACCGCGGGGTGGAAGAAGCCGCGCATCGCCCGGGCGAGCCGGGCCTGCAGCGCGCCCACCCGGGTCAGCACCCTGGCTGGCAGCGGCTCCGGCCCGGCGACACGGCCCTCGAGGAAGCTCAGCACGCAGAGCAGGTGGAGGCGGCCGTCGGGGGCGGCGATCCGCGTGATCGCCTCGCCCGACCGGGTCAGGCGGGGATGCGGGACCGGCAGGGTGGGATCGACCGCCGCGACATGCCGCAGGGCCGATATCTGGCAGTTGACCTGGCCCGGGTCTTCCGCCGCATTGAAGATCTTGACGACGAAGCCGGCGCCGCTGCCGTCGCGCGCCAGGAGGTTCTGGTCGCGCTCGGCGTGCAGCGGCTTGAACGGCCCGGCGAGGCCGAATTCCCGGCTGAGCAGGGATTCGACGTCGGACAGGGGAAGCGAGGGGGCATGGGCGGCGAGGAATTTCATCGGATGCGCGAAGGTCCCTTGCGGATGGGCTTTCCCGGCGGTCGCCGGGGGCGGGGCGGGCGGCAGCGCATAGTTGCGGGAATGCGCATCGGTGGCAAGCCGATTGGTGCAGCTCTGTGCGAATCAAGGTGACGCCGGCGCATCCCGCTCGGGAAACGTCGGTCCGGCCACCGTCAAGGCGTCGCACCCAATCGCGGCCCCCGGGCTTCGCCAGTCTTGGCGCTTGGAAAGCACCTGCGCCGGGAATATGCTCGGGCCAAATGCTTTTCGCCAAACGCGCCTCCACCATTGGAGAATGACATGGGAAAGATATTCAACAACATCCTGGAAACGATCGGCCGTACGCCGATCGTCAGGATCAACAAGCTGGCACCCAAACACGTCAATCTCTATGTCAAGGTCGAGGCTTTCAATCCCCTGGGTTCGATCAAGGATCGCCTCGCCCTCGGCGTGATCGAAGCGGCCGAGGCCTCCGGGCAGCTGAAGCCGGGGGATACCGTCGTCGAGGCGACGAGCGGCAACACCGGAATCGGCCTGGCAATGGTCTGTGCCCAGAAGGGCTATCCGCTGGTGGTGACGATGGCCGACAGCTTCAGCGTCGAGCGGCGCAAGCTGATGCGTTTTCTCGGCGCCAAGGTGGTGCTGACGCCGGCGGCGGAACGCGGCACCGGCATGGTGGCCAAGGCGATGGAGCTGGCAAAGGCCCATGGCTGGTTCCTCACGCGCCAGTTCGAGAACGAGGCAAATCCCGACATTCATTCCCGCACCACGGCGCGGGAGATCCTGGAAGACTTCGCCGGCGAGCGGCTGGATTACTGGGTCACCGGATACGGAACCGGCGGCACGCTGAAAGGCGTCGCGCGCGTGCTGGCGAAGGAACGGCCGGAGACGAAGATCATCGTCTGCGAGCCGGAGGACGCGCAGTTGCTGGGCAGCGGCACCGCCCAGGAACGCAATCCTGACGGATCGGCGTCGAAGGGCCATCCGGCATTCAAGCCGCATCCGATGCAGGGCTGGACACCCGACTTCATCCCGAAACTCACCGGCGACGCAGTCGAGCTGAAGCTCGTCCATCGCGTGCTGCCGATCGCCGGCGCCGACGCGATGCGGTGGAGCGGCGAACTGGCGAGGAAGGAGGGGATATTCGTCGGCATCACCTCCGGTGCGACGTTCGCGGGTGCCCTGCAGGTTTGCAGCGAAGCGCCAAAGGGCTCGAACGTCCTCGCGATGCTGCCCGACACCGGCGAACGCTACCTGAGTACGCCGCTTTTCGCCGAGATTCCCGCTGACATGACCGAGGCCGAGCAGGCGATATCGCGTTCGACGCCCAACCATCAGATCAAGCCGCCGGCGGCCTGACCGCGCCTGGCGCCCGGCATCAGTCGGGCAGGCCGAGCTTCCTCAGGTTATCGCACATGCGGTCGAGGGACGCGGGAGAGAACACCATCGCCTGCCGTACCTTGGCGGCGGTCAGGCCAAGATAGCGCTGCATCAAATGGCTGTAGGCCGCTTTCGCCTCTTCCATCCGGCCGGCGCCGGACAAGGAAGACGCGATGTTGCGGTAGAGCCAGTCGGCATGGGGCCTTTCGCCGAGGGCGCGCAGGTAGAACTGCGCCGCCAGGTCGTATTCCATCGCGACCTCATGCGACGAGCCGATGCCGACATAGTTGTTGAAGTTCATCGGGTCGAGCGGGCTAAGGCGCAGCGCCCGCTCGAAATGCTGGCGTGCGACCGCGGGGCGATCCGAATAGGTCTCCAGCCAGCCGAGGCGGCTCCATGCCCATGCCGCATTCGGATCGATTGACACCGCGCGCTCCAGCAGCACGCGGGCGGTGCCGTGGTTGCGCACGAAGGTATGCACGGCGCCCAGCACCGCCAGGATCAAGGGGTCGTCGCTGCTCAACTGCGCGGCCCTCTCGGCAAGCTTCAGCGCCTCGACCTGGCTTTCGGCGATGTTGTCGGCCCAGTTGTAGACCGACCGCTGGGCATGGCACCAGCCGGCGAGCGAAATGGCAAGCGGGTAGTCCGGATCGATGGCCAGGGCCTTTTCCAGCAGATCCAGCGCCCGCGTGCTTTCCTCCTTGTCCAGGGCCCAGACATGCGGCATGGCGTGCATCGCATAGTCGTAGGCCCCGAGATCGGCCGGCCGCTTTCGTTGCGAACGCTCGATCTCGGCGATCCGGATGGAGGGCTGCAGGGCGCCGGCCACCTGTTCGGTGATGCGATCCTGCAGGTCGAAGATGTCGTCGAGCGTCCCATCGTATCGCTCGGCCCAGACATGCGAGCCGCCGCCGGTCTCGATCAGCTGAACGGTGATGCGGACCCGCTGGCCGGCGCGCTGCACGCTGCCTTCCAGGACATAGGCGACGCCGAGTTCCCGCCCGATATCGCCGACATTGACCGGGCGGCCCTTGTAGGTGAACGAGGAGTTCCGCGCGACGACGAAGAACGACTTGATGTGTGACAGAGTCGCAGTGATCGCTTCGACGATGCCGTCGGCCAGGTGGCTCTGGGCGCCGTCGCCCGACATGTCGTCGAACGGCAGCACCGCGATCGACGGTTTCGCCGGCAGCGGCAATGCCGGCATTCGCCTGCCGGCTCCGGCCTTGGCGTCGACGGCCGCGACGTCGCTGATCCACTTCCATACCCGGACCGGCCAGTCGATGTTCTTCACCTGCTGTTCGCCCAGGTCCTCGAACCGCAGGCCGGCCCGGTCGCGCACCTGCTCGTAGACGTTGCGCGAGATGCACAGGCCGCCCGGCTCCGCCAGCTTCTCCAGGCGCGATGCCACATTCACGCCGTCGCCGTGGATGGTGGCATCGGCCGCGATCACGTCGCCGAGGTTGACGCCCATGCGGAAGGCGATCCGGCGATCCTCCTGCTCGGTGGCGTTGAGCTGTCCCAGCGCCTGCTGGCAGGCAACAGCACATTGCACGGCGGCCAGCGCATTGTTGAACTCGACCAGCAGGCTGTCGCCGGCCATGCCGACGATATTGCCCTGGAATTGCGCGATGGCCGGGTCTATGACGCTGGCCCGGATGTGCTTGAAGCGGGCGAGCGTCCCGACCTCGTCCGCCGCCATCAGCCGGGAATACCCGGCCACGTCGGCGGCGAGAATCGCGGCGAGGCGGCGTTGGGTGGGTTCTTCGGCCATTGCGGACGGCAACTCTCAAGACTCAGGGGCGCCGCAAATTGTATGTGCGGGCCGCCGGGGAGTCCACACTGGCGGTTCGCCGCGGGTCGCCCCGGCCCTCCGGTGTCCGCCCGCCGCTGCCGACAAGCCGCGGCAAAGGCCGTCCTCGCCGGCGCGGCAGCGTCCCGGGCATCGCGCGGCCGCAGGGCCCTCGCCGCTGGCGTGCCGTCCTTCGCTGGTGGCGTGCAGCTAGGGGTCCGACAGAACGGGTTCGGTCTGGCCGAGATCATTGTCCCGGCCGCTCAGGCAGTGGTCCCAGCCGGTCTGGCCGTTGCCGTCGTTTCGATCGGCGATCTCCTGATCCGGATGCTGACGATTGCCGAGCGAGGTGATTCCCTTGCGCTTGAACCAGTCTGCCAGCGAGTTCGCGGGGGACTTCAGAGCCTCATCCAGCCAGTCGACCCGCGATTCCATGCCGTACTGGCTCAAGGGCGGCGTCCGGTTGGGGTCGTCGAGGCTTCCCAGGGTCACGATGAGAACGTCGCTGACCAGCGAGCGATAGGTCAGCGGTGTGCCGCAGGCGGCACAGAAGCCGCGCTCGGCGATGTCCGAACTCCTGAAGGTCGAGAGCCGGCCGCGCGTAACCTCGAAGCCCGCGGTCAGGACCGAGGCCATGAAGGGGCCGCCGCCAGCTTTCTGACACATCCGGCAATGGCAGATATGCGCGCCGGAGGCGACCGCCTGGAAACGGTAGCGCACCGCGCCGCACTGGCAACCGCCGGTCATCAATGCCGATTTTTCCTCGCTCATCCTGCCGCTCCTGTCATTTCGACGCCAAGAGGCCGCCACGCGCTTGCGCGCTCGGGCTTGCGCAGCGGCAACCGTTGGGTGCAGATTTCAAGCCGAGGGACCATACCACCGCTGCGTAACCGCATCGTAACATCCCGGTGGCCGGAGCCCGAGGGCCGCAGAAATGGCGGAGCTGGAGATCAGACTCCTGGGCAGGCTTGAAGTCCGGATGAACGGTACGGCCGTGCACATCCCGGGGCGCAAGGAGCGGGCCCTGCTGGCGCTGCTCGCGGTGGCGCCCGACACAGCCATTCCCCGCGAGCGCCTCTGCGGCCTGCTCTGGGGCGATCGTGGCGAGCGGCAGGCGCATGACGGCCTGAAGCAGGCGCTCCATCGCCTGCGCGACGCCTTCGACCCGTCAAGTCCGGTCCCGATCCGCGCCGATCGCCTGTCTCTTGCCCTCAAGCTCGATCCCCGCCGCGTCGATGCGTGGCGCTTCGAGCGGCTGCTCGGTGCCGGATCGGGCGCCGACCTGCCGGTGGCGGCTGCACTCTATCGGGGCGAGTTCCTTGCCGATCTGCATATCCCGGAGCCGGCCTTCGACGACTGGCTGCGGGCCGAGCGCCAGCGCTTCCGCCTTCTCGCCATCGACGCCCTCACGGTCCTCCTGGACGAGAGCCTCGATGCGGCGGCCTGGGATCGGGTGCAGGGCCTCGCGCAGCGGCTGCTCGATATCGATCCCCTGTTCGAGGCCGCCCACCGCGCCCTGATGCGGAGCTTTGCCGAACGCGGCCGCGGGGTCGAGGCGCTGAGGCAATATCGGCATCTTGCCGAACGCCTCGGGGACGAGCTCGACGTCGAACCCGAAGCGGCGACCCAGCGGCTCCATCGCGCGATCAGGCAGCAGCGCGCCAGCATCCCCGCCGCGTCCCCGGCGATGCCTGCGAGGCCGGCAGGCATCCCGGCCAGCCGCTTCGTCGCGCGCGAGCTCACGCGTCGCGCCAATGCCCTCTCCTGGGACGATCCGGAATCGGCGGCGATCGCCAAGCGGGCGCTCGAGCGGGCGATTAGGCTGGATTCCAGCTACGCGCGGCCGAACAGCTTGCTCGCGGTCATGCTCGGGCGGGAATGGCGCGACAGTGTTTCCGATGCGCGATCGGATCTCGATCGCGCCCTTGCCCTGGCGCAGCGCGCCGTTGACCTCGGCGCCGGCGACAGCACCTGTCTCACCAGCCTGGGCTACATCCATTTCGAGCGGCGGAACTTCCGCGATGCGCGTCGGTTCATGGAGCGCGGCCTGGCGCTCAATCCGGACGACCCCTGGATTCAAGTCGATCTCGGCTACCTCTATTCGTATACCGGACGCGCGGAAGAAGCCTGCCGCC
>CAZKDH010000046.1:0-121702 GCA_964551505.1 uncultured Rhodospirillaceae bacterium | reverse complement strand
CAACGTCACCTACCTGCCGGTGAAGCAGAACGGGCTGATCGACCTCGACCAGCTGCGCGCCGCGATCACCGACAAGACGGCGATCGTCTCGGTGATGGCGGTCAACAACGAGATCGGCGTGATCCAGCCGCTGGCGGAGATCGGCAAGATCTGCCGCGAGCGCGGCGTCTACTTCCATACCGACGCCGCCCAGGCCGCCGGCAAGATCCCGCTCGACGTCAACGCGATGAACATCGACCTGCTGTCGATCTCCGGCCACAAGCTCTACGGTCCGAAGGGGATCGGCGCGCTCTATGTCCGGCGCAAGCCGCGGGTCCGCCTCGAGGCGCTGATCCACGGCGGCGGCCAGGAGCGCGGCTTCCGCTCCGGCACCCTGCCGACGCCGCTCTGCGTCGGCCTGGGCGAGGCCTGCGCCATCGCCCAGAAGGAGATGGGCGCCGAGACCGAGCGGCTGACCTATCTGCGCGATCGGCTCTACAACGGCATCAAGAGCCGGCTGCCGGAGGTGTTCTTGAACGGCGATCTCGAGAAGCGCATTCCCGGCAACCTCAACATCTCCTTTGCCTATGTCGAGGGCGAAGGGCTGATGATGGGGATCAAGGATCTTTGCGTCTCTTCCGGCTCGGCCTGCACCTCGGCCTCGCTGGAGCCCTCCTACGTGCTCCGCGCGCTCGGCGTCGAGGAGGAGCTGGCGCATACCTCGCTGCGCCTCGGCATCGGCCGCTTCACCACGGAGCAGGACGTCGACTACGCGATCGAACATATCGTCGAGGCGGTGAACCGCCTGCGGCAGATGAGCCCGCTCTGGGAGATGGCCCAGGACGGCATCGACATCAAATCCATCCAGTGGTCCGGTCACTGACGCGGAAGCTGGCCTGGAAACGGATTGAAGGAGCATTGAGATGGCCTATAGCAACGAACTGATCGACCACTACGAGAACCCGCGCAATGTCGGCACGCTCGACAAGGGCGCCGGCGATGTCGGCACCGGGCTGGTCGGCGCCCCGGCCTGCGGCGACGTGATGAAGCTGCAGATCAAGGTCGGTCCGGACGGCCGGATCGAGGATGCGAAGTTCAAGACCTTCGGCTGCGGCTCGGCGATCGCCTCGAGCTCGCTGGCGACGGAATGGGTCAAGGGCAAGACCCTCGACGAGGCCGAGAAGATCAAGAACACCGAGATCGCGCAGCACCTGTCGCTGCCGCCGGTGAAGATCCACTGCTCGGTCCTGGCCGAGGATGCGATCAAGGCGGCGATCCACGATTATCGCGAGAAGCACGCAAGCAAGGGCGGCAAGGCTGCGGAATGATGAGTGACGGCACAACCCACGAGGAGCCCAAGGCGGCACCGGCCGGCGTAGCGCCCGCCGCACCGGCAAAGAAGCCGGCGCGGGCCCGGCCGGCGGCGATGAAGCTGACCGATGCCGCGGTCGAGCGCGTCAAGGCGCTGCTGGAGAAGCGCGGCAAGCCGGCGGCGGGCATCCGCATCGGCGTCCGCACCAAGGGCTGTTCCGGTCTGTCCTATACGCTGGAATTCGCCGAGGCGAAGGGGCCGATGGACGAGGCGGTCGAGCAGGGCGGCGTCACCGTGCTGATCGATCCCAAGGCGGCGATGTTCATCTTCGGCACCGAGATGGATTACGTGGAGGAGAAGCTGCAATCCGGCTTCGTGTTCCGCAATCCCAATGAAAAGGGTCGCTGCGGCTGCGGCGAATCCTTCCACGTCTAGTCCCGCCGACCGCGGGACCTACCAAAGGGTTTGAGATGACGACCAGCGGGGAGATCGAGCGCGAGCGGCCGCAGCCGCCCCGATTGATAGCCTGCTGGTCCTGCAAGGGTCCGCTGGCCGAGGTGGCGCTGTTCTGCCACACCTGCGGCGCCGTGCAGCCGCCGGGCAATCTCGATCATTTCGCGCGGCTGGGCCTCGCGGTCGGCTTCGATCTCGATATCGACCGCCTGGAGAAGCAGTACCTGGGCTTCCAGCGGCTGATCCATCCGGACCGTTTCGTCGGCAAGCCGGCCAAGGAACGGATGATCGCCGAATCCCAGGCGGTCAGCCTGAACCAGGCCTATGAGACGCTGAAGGATCCCCTGCGCCGGGCTGCCTATCTGCTGCAGCTGAAGGGGCGCATCGCCTCGGTGGCGAAGGACCAGACGGTCAACGATCCGACGCTGCTGATGGAGGCGCTGGAGGCGCGCGAGAAACTGGCCGCGGCCGAATCCGTCGATGCGGTGGAAGCGCTGCAGGTCGAGGCCGGGGCGCAGGCGATCGGCCTGCTGGCCGATATCTCGCGGGCCTTTGCCGGAGACGATCTCGATGCGGCAAATCGCCTGACGACCCGCCTCAAATATCTGCGCAAATACCTGGAAGACACGCGCGCCCGGCGCGTCGCGCTGGAGACGTTCTGATCATGATGCTGCTGCAGATTCACGAGCCGGGCGAGACGCCGGAACCGCATGTCGGCGACAAGGGCCTGGCGGTCGGGATCGATCTCGGGACGACGAATTCGGTGGTGGCGATCGCCGCCGGCGAGCATCCGGAAGTTTTGCGCGACGAGCATGGCGACGGCCTCATCCCGTCGGTCGTCGCCTATATCGGCGAGACCCCGCTGGTCGGCCGCGCCGCACAGGATGCCGCCCTGCAGCATCCCGACCGGGTGGTCAGCTCGGTGAAGCGGCTCATGGGCCGCGGATCGGCCGACATTAAGGCGTTGGCCGGGGCGCTTCCCTACCAGATCCACGGCGACCAGCAGATCGGCATGGTCCGGTTGACCGTCGGCGGGCGGGTGCTGAGCCCGGTCGAGATTTCGGCGGACATCCTGCGGGCGATCAAGGCGCGCGCCGAATCCGCCTTGGACCGCAAGGTGGATCGTGCGGTGGTGACGGTCCCCGCCTATTTCGACGACGCGGCGCGGACCGCCACCAAGGACGCCGCCAAGCTGGCCGGCCTCGACGTGCTGCGCCTGGTCAACGAGCCGACGGCCGCGGCGCTGGCCTATGGCCTCGATCACGCCGCCGAAGGCCTCTATGCGGTCTACGACCTCGGCGGCGGCACCTTCGACATCTCCCTGCTGCGCCTGCAGACCGGGGTGTTCCAGGTACTCGCCACCGGCGGAGACGCGGCGCTGGGGGGCGACGATTTCGACCACGCCCTGGCTGAATGGATCCTCGCGCAGGAGGGCCTGGTGCAGATCTCCAGCGCGACGGCGAAGACCTTGCTGATGGCGGCGCGGCGAACCAAGGAGGCGCTGACCGCGGCGGCCTCGGCCGAGTTCGTCGCCCGGGTCGACGGGCGGGAGATCCGCCGGACGATGGATCTCGCGACCTTCGAGCAGCTGATCGAACCGATGTTGGCCCGCACCATGAAGGCCTGCCGGCAGGTGGTCGAGGATGCCAAGGTCAGGCTCGCCGACATCAAGGGCGTGGTCCTGGTCGGCGGATCGACCCGGGTGCCCTCGGTGCGCGCCAAGGTGAAGCAGTTCTTCGGACGCGAGCCTCTGGCCGACATCAACCCGGACGAGGTGGTGGCCGTCGGCGCCGCCTTGCAGGCAAAGGCCCTGACCCAAGGGAGCGATACCCTGCTGCTCGACGTCATCCCGCTGTCGCTCGGCATCGAGACCATGGGCGGCATCGTCGAGAAGGTGATCGAGCGCAACACGCCGATACCGGTGACCCGGGCGCAGGATTTTACGACCTATCAGGACGGCCAGACCGGCATGCTGATCCACGTGCTCCAGGGCGAGCGCGAGACGGTCGATGCCTGCCGGTCGCTGGGCCGGTTCGAGCTGAAGGGCATCCCGCCGATGGTCGCGGGCGCGGCGCGCATCCGGGTGGTCTTCGCGGTCGATGCCGATGGGCTGGTGACGGTGAGCGCCGAAGAGTTGACGACCGGCGCCAAGGCCGAGATCGCCGTCAAGCCGAGCTATGGGCTGAGCGAGGACGAGATGGCCAGCATGCTGCGCGACAGCCTGGTCTTTGCCCGGGAGGACATGGAGCGCCGGCTGCTGATCGAGGTGCGGGTCGAGGCGGAAAGGGTCCTGCTCGCCCTGGCGGCGGCCCTGAAGGCCGATGGAAGCCTGCTGCCCGCGGCCGAGCGGGCCGTCATCGATCGGGCGAGCGAGCGGCTGAAAACCGCCATTTCCGGTACCGACCGGGACCTGATCAATGCCGCGGTCGAGGCCCTGGACCAGGTGACTCATCCCTTCGCCCAGCGGCGGATGGACCGGGCCGTGCAGATGGCCCTGAAGGGCCACAGCCTTGACGAGGTCGAGGCGAGTATGTCACCAGACGCGGCATTGCGCGGATGAGCGCCCCGGCGGAGCGTGCAAACCATTTCGGCAACGGAGACCGAATAGATGCCTAAGATGACTTTCGTTAACCCGGACGGTTCCCGCAAGGAAGTCGATGCGCCGATCGGTCTCTCGGTGCTGGAAATCGCCCATCGCAACAACATCGACCTGGAAGGCGCCTGCGAAGGCTCCCTGGCCTGCTCGACCTGCCATGTGGTCATCGATCCGGAATGGTACGACGTGCTGGAAGCCGCCAGCGAGGACGAGGAGGACATGCTCGATCTCGCCTTCGCCCTGACCCATACGTCGCGCCTCGGCTGCCAGATCAAGATGACCGAGGAGCTGGACGGATTGACGGTCAGCCTGCCCAGCGCCACCCGCAACATGATGATCGACAAGTAGGGCGGTCCGGTGGGCAAGAAGCTGCGCTGGACCGACGTGCGCGACATCGCCATCGAGCTGGAAGAGAGCCGCCCGGAGACCGATGTCGTCAACCTGCGCTTCACCGATCTCTGGAAGTGGGTGCAGCAGCTGCCGGATTTCGCCGACGACCCCAACAAGTCCAACGAGAAGATCCTCGAGGCCATCCAGGCGGCCTGGCTCGAAGAGCGCGATTGAGCGCCGCATGAGCGCGGAGACAGCCTAGGTGCCCAAGCCCGGCGAGCGGCCGACCCGGAACGCCGATCGACGCGGCGGCGATCCGCTGCAGCGCCTGCTGTCCTCCTCGGCGATCGGCAGCGTCTTTGCCCGGCCTTGGATCGATCCGCTTTGCCTCTGGGGCATGAAGCAGCTGCTGCCGGCGTCGCGGGCCTGGGCGGCGGCGAGCGTCGCCGAAGGATCGCCCGAGCGATTTGCCGCCGATCTCGGCCTCGCCCGGCCGCCACTGGGCGTGGCCTCCCGCCTGGCGAAGACCCGGGACCTGCGCCGTGCGTCCGAAGACGCCCAAGCGGCATGGATCCGCGCCGGATTCGCGGCGCCGGGGAATCTCGCTGCCGCCGAGACCGCGCGCCGTGCCGCTGCCCAGGACTATCTCGGCCACCGCGTCGCCTATGGCCTGTTCGCCCGGCGCCACGGGATCGCTGCGGCGCGCCTGGCCGTCCCCGGGCCGGCCGAGGTGATCGCGGAGTTCGCGCCGTTCTTCGATGATCCGGATCGGCTGTTCCAGCTGCCCGCCCAGCTGCCGGCGGTGGAGCGCAGCGCCGCGGTCGATCACGGCGCGGCCGTCGAATACTGGATCCGGTTCCAAAGCCCTTCTGCCGGCGACACCGCCTGGGCCCATGTCTACGAAGGCCGGAACAGGCTCGGCGGCATGCTACCGACATTGATCTTCGGCCATGGCCTTGCCATGGAGACCGAGATGCTGCGCTCGGACGGACGCAGCTATATCGGACTGGCGGAGCAGGGCCTGCGCGTCATCCTGCCCGACGCGCCAGGGCACAATCGCCGGGTCGAGGCCGGGAGATATGGCGGCGAGAGCTTCATTGCCGCGCCGCCGCGTTCCGGCCTCCACTGCCTGAAACACGCGGCGCAGGAACTGGGCGTCATCATCGACTGGTGCCGCGCCCAGGGACCCGGGCGTGTCTGCCTCGGCGGCATCAGCCTTGGCGCCCTGACGGCCCAGGTAACCGCCTGCCGGATGGGAACCTGGCCGGCATCGGCCAAGCCCGATGCCTTGCTGCTTCTGACCACCACCGACCGCGTCAGCACCCTGGCGTTCGATTCCGCGATTGCCGTCGCGGCGGCACTCGACAGGGCGGCGGCCGCCAAGGGTTGGCGCCACGAGCACTTCCAGGCGCTGGCCCGCATCGCCGATGCGACCGGGGCGGCCCCGCTGGACCCGGAGAACATCGTGCTGATGATCGGCGCGCGGGACAATGTGACGCCGTTCGCTGGCGGCCGGCGGCTGGCCGATCTCTGGCGCCTGCCGGCGCAAAACCTCTTCGTCCGGGACCAGGGGCATTTCTCCGCCGCCCTCGGCCTCGGCTCGGATCCGGCCCCGATCCGGCGCGCGGTCGAGATTCTAACGCGCTGATATTCCAGGTAATTTGCGGCGTTTCCCGGCCTCTGATATAAGCTCGCCCCATGAATTCGCTCGGTTTCGACAGGCTGCCCAGGGACACCCGTGTCGTCGTCGCCATGTCCGGCGGCGTCGACAGTTCGGTGGCGGCTGCACTGCTCAAGGAGCAGGGATACGACGTCGTCGGGGTCACCCTGCAGCTCTACGATCACGGGCTGACCGTCGGCAAGAAGGGCGCCTGCTGCGCCGGGCAGGATATCTACGACGCACGCCAGGTGGCCGACCGCCTGGGCATCCCGCACTACGTGCTGGACTACGAGAACAGGTTCTCCGATGCGGTGATGCAGGATTTCGCCGATTCCTACCTTGCCGGCGAAACCCCGATCCCCTGTGTCCGCTGCAATCAGCGGGTCAAGTTCCGCGACCTGCTGGCGCAGGCGCGCGAGCTTGGCGCCGACTGCATGGCGACCGGGCATTATGTGCGCCGGGAAATCGGCAGGCACGGCGTTGAACTGCATCGCGGGACCGATCCGGCGCGCGACCAGAGCTATTTTCTCTTTGCCACGACGGCCACGCAGCTCGCCTTCCTGCGCTTTCCGCTGGGCGACCTGCCGAAAAGCGAAACCCGGGCCATCGCCCACCGCCTGGGACTGACGGTTGCCGAGAAGCCGGACAGCCAGGACATCTGCTTCGTGCCCAGCGGCGGGTATGCCTCGGTGGTCGAGCGGCTTCGCCCCGGCGCGATCGAACCCGGCGAAATCGTCCATGTCGACGGGCGCGTTCTCGGGCGGCACGAGGGTGTCATCCATTACACGGTCGGCCAGCGGCGAGGGATCGGCATCAGCGATCACCAGAGCGGGCCGGGGGGCGATACCGAGCCGCTCTATGTGGTGCGGCTGGATCCGGCGGCGAAGCGCGTCGTCGTTGGCCCGAAGGCTGCCCTGGCGACGTCGCGCCTGCGGATCAAGGACGTGAACTGGCTGGGGCGCGACGGGGAACCGCGGCAGGACGTGCCGGTCGCAGTAAAGGTGCGCTCGATGTCGGCGCCGGCGCCGGCGCGCCTTTCGCTGCTGGGCGACGGGTCCGCCACGGTCACGCTCGACGCGCCGCAATTCGGCGTGGCGCCGGGCCAGGCCTGCGTGTTCTATCAGGGCGAGCGGATGCTGGGCGGCGGCTGGATCTGCCGCGATGCCCAGGTGCAGACCGCCGTCGCCGCAGAATAGTTTTTTCGTCAGGGGGAATGCGCCATGGATCTCGCGGAACTCACCGAGGAAATGCGGCGTCGCGCCGGGCAGAACGTGAAGCTCGGCTACAAGGTGAAGTTCGTCATGGAGGACGGGATCATCTTCTGGGACGGGACCGAGCATCCGCCCGAGATCGGGAACGAGGACAAGGGCGAAGCCAACACGACCATCAACATCACGCCGGAAAACCTGCAGAAGCTGATGGCTGGAAACCTCGATCCGACCCTCGCCTACATGACCGGCAAGCTGAAGGTCGAGGGCAGCATGGGCGTCGCCCTGAAACTCACCTCGATGTTCGCGGATTAGCGGAATTCGGATTAACTAAGCCGTTCAAAGGCTTGCCTTATTCCGCCCCGCCTCAATGCCTTGACAGGGTGCGGCGAGGGCCTTATACGCATCCCCGCCGCCGCGCCGACCCAAATCCGCGCCCGGCCGGACGACACTTTGGCACCGTAGCTCAGCGGTAGAGCAGGGGAATCATAATCCCTTGGTCGGGGGTTCAAATCCCTCCGGTGCTACCAATTCCCGCTCTCCAGGACATACCCGCCGTCGCGGGATCACTGCACGCGGGTGCGGCGCACCTGCCGGCCGATCTGGCCAAGGCGTTCCAGGACCTCGGCCACGGGCATCCAGGTCAGATCCTTCGCATGGGTGGCGCCGATCTTGCGGGTGACGGCGACGGGCAGGGCGGACTTCAGGAATCCGATGACCCGGCTCGGTGCGACCAGCACCAACTGGTCGAAACGGCCGGTATTGCCCTTCAGATAGGTGGCGAGGCGGGCCAGAAACAACTCGGTCTCGTGCTTCTTCGGATTCATCCGCGGCACGATCGCATGCCGGGCGGAGGTGGCGCTCTCCTGTCCCCGGGGCAGGCGATCCGAGACCAGCCTCGAGGCCTGCTGCCGGGCCGGGGAATCGGCTTCCAGGGCGAGGATGACGCCGGAATGGGGCTGGTCGCTCTCGAGAATGCGCGCATGGGCGCCGTCGGCGACGACGATCCAGGTGCGTGGATTGCGCGCCTTGACGGCTTTGAGCAGGGGCTCGGTGACTGGTTTGGCCATTTCCGGTTCCTCGAGGCTGTTGAGCGTGGTGGGCGCCGCCCGCGCCGCCAGGATCAATCGATTGTCAAATCTAGCCTCCGGGCGGTGCCGCAGCCGTGATCTGGATCAATCCGCGGCCCGCGCCGATATTGGGTCAGTACTCCTGAAATGATATACATCAATGCAACCTGCCGCCGGGTTGCTCTAATCACGCCCGGCCACCGCCCGGCCGGCGGTCTGGCCCCCGGCCCAGTCCAGAGAGGTAAGATGCGGACGCTTCCACTCCTCGCCGTCCTGGTCGTGCTGGCTGGCGGGGCCGGCTATGCCTATTGGCAATCCGAGAACCGGAATGGCGTCCCCGCTGGCCTGGTCAAGGCCAATGGCCGGATCGAGGTCGAGCGCGTTGCCATTGCCAGCAAGTTCGCTGGGCGCATTGCCGAATTGGCCGTCAAGGAGGGCGATTTCGTCGAGAAAGACGCCGTGGTGGCGCGGATGGACACCGCCGAACTGCTGGCGGAGATCGCCGGTGCGAAGGCACAGGTGCGCCGGGCCGAGCAGGAAATCGGCAAGGCCCAGGCCGATATCATGATGAAGCAGGCCAACCTCAAATTGGCCGAACTGGACCTGAAGCGCGGCATCGAGCTCGAGCGCAAGAGCGTGGAGCCGACGGCGGAACTCGATCGCCGCCGCGCACTGCGCGACGTCGCGGTTGCGGCGCTGGCGGGCAGCAAGGCTTCGGTGGGCGACGCCGAGGCCGCCAAGGCGGTGGCCGAGGCGGAGGCGCAGCGGCTGAATGCAATTCTCGCCGACATGACCCTGATCGCACCGGTCCGCGGGCGCGTCGAATACAAGCTGGCACAGCCCGGCGAGGTGATCGGCGCCGGCGGCCAGGTCGTCACCCTGCTCGATTTCAGCGACGTCTACATGACCATCTTTCTCCCCACCGGCGGCGCCGGGCGGATCGGCATCGGTTCCGAAGCGCGGATCATCCTCGATGCCGCCCCCGAATTCGTCGTGCCGGCGACGGTATCCTTCGTCGCCGGCGAGGCGCAGTTCACGCCGAAATTCGTCGAGACCCAGACCGAGCGCGAGAAACTGATGTACCGGGTCAAGCTCCGCATCGATCCGGCATTGCTCGACACCTATCGCGACTATGTGAAGGCGGGGCTCACCGGCGATGCCTATGTGAAGATCGCTGCCGATGCGCCCTGGCCGGAGGCCCTGTCGCCCAAGCTGCCACCCAAGCCGTCTGATGGCCAGTGATGCGCCGCTGCCGGCCGGCGCTGCGGCGGTCGCAATCGTCGATCTCAGCCATCGCTACGGCAAGCGCGCCGCCCTCGACCACGTCGCGCTCGACATCCCGGTCGGGACCAGCACCGCCCTGGTCGGGCCGGACGGCGTCGGCAAGTCGACGTTGCTGGCGCTGATCGCCGGGGCAAAGCGGATCCAGTCCGGGAAGGTCATGGTGCTGGGCGGCGATCAGGCGGATGCGCGCCATCGGCGCCGCATCGCCGCGCGGCTGGCCTATCTGCCGCAGGGCCTTGGGCGCAATCTCTACCAGTCGCTGACGGTTGCCGAGAATATCGCCTTCTTCGCCGGACTCTTTGGGATGCGCGGCGAGGATCTCGGGATGCACCGCCGGCGGCTGCTCGAGGCGACGGGGCTCCTCGCCTTTGCGGATCGCCCCGCCGGCAAGCTGTCGGGAGGCATGAAGCAGAAACTCGGCCTGTGCTGCGCCCTGATTCACGATCCGGACCTGCTGATCCTCGACGAGCCGACGACGGGGGTCGATCCGCTGTCCCGGCGCCAGTTCTGGGAACTCATCGACCGGATCCGCTCGTCGCGCCCGAACATGAACCTGCTGGTGGCGACCGCATACATGGAGGAGGCCGAGCGGTTCGACCGCCTGGTGGCTATGGATGCGGGCAAGGTGCTCGCCGCCGGCAGCACCCGGGACGTGATTGCGGCGAGCGGCACCAAGAGCCTGGAGCAGGCCTATGTGCGCCTGCGGCACGCGGACGGCAATTGGGTGCCGCCCGAGCCGCTGCTGATCCCGCCGCGGCAGGTAGTGGAAGGTCCACCGGCGATCATGGCCAGCGGCCTCACCCGGAAGTTCGGCGACTTCGTCGCGGTCGATCATGCGAGCTTCCGGATCGAGCGCGGGGAGATCTTCGGCTTCCTGGGGTCGAACGGTTGCGGCAAGACGACGACCATGAAGATGCTGACCGGGTTGCTGCCGGCAAGCGCCGGCAGTGCGGAACTGCTCGGCCAGCCGATCGAAGCCCAGGATCTCTCCACCCGCATGCGCATCGGCTACATGTCACAGGGGTTTTCCCTCTATGAGGAGCTGACCGTCGTCGCCAATCTGCGGCTGCACGCGCGGCTCTATCGGGTGCCGGCGCCTGAGATCGAGGCGCGGGTTGCCGGCGCGCTGGGTCGTTTCGGCCTGCAGGATGTCGCCGACCAGTTGCCGGGGAAGCTGCCGCTCGGTCTCCGGCAGCGCCTGCAGTTGGCCGCCGCGTGCCTGCATCGCCCGGAGGTGCTGATCCTGGACGAGCCCACCTCCGGCGTGGATCCAGAGGCGCGCGACACCTTCTGGCGCCTGCTCATCGAGCTCTCGCGCCGGGAGGCCGTAACCATCTTCGTCTCGACACATTTCATGAACGAGGCTGAGCGATGCGATCGGATATCGCTGATGCACGCGGGAAAGACGCTTGCGGTCGGTACGCCGAGTGAATTGGCCGGCCTTCACGGCAACGGCGCCCTGGAGCAGGCATTCATCACGTTGATCGAGGCTGCCCAGGGCGAGAGTTCGCCGCCGGATCCGGGGACCGGGCCGGCCGGCCTGCCCAAGACGCGGAACGGAATCGGCACCGGCGATCGCGGCGACGGCGCCATGATATCGCCGGCCCGCATCATCGCCTTCGCGAAACGCGAGATGCTGGAATTGGTTCGCGATCACGTCCGGCTCGCCTTTGCGATCTTTGGCCCGATCATATTGATGATCACCTTCGGGTTCGGCATGTCCTTCGACGTCGAGAATCTGCCCTATGCGGTGCTCGATCGCGATCAGTCGGTCGAGAGTCGGGCAATGCTGGAGAACTTCGCCGGATCGCGGTATTTCGTCCTGCATCCGCCATTGGCGGACAGCCAAGATATCGATCGCCGATTGCGGTCGGGCGAGCTTCGGCTCGCGATCGAGGTGCCGGCCGGGTTCGGCGAGGACCTGCTGAACGGTCGTCGGCCCGAGATCGGCACCTTCTTCGACGGCAGCATGCCGTTCCGCGCCGAGACGGCGCGCGGCTATGTCGAGGGCATCGCGCTCACCTATGCGCAGGACCGGCTGCGCCGCTCGTACGGCAAGCAGGCCGACACGCTGCCGCTGAGCATTGCCGTGCGCTTCCGCTACAACCAGGATTTCCGCAGCATCTTTGCCATCGTCCCCGGCGTCATCATGCTCCTGCTGGTGATGATTCCGGCGATGTTGACCGCCGTTGGTGTGGTGCGCGAAAAAGAACTGGGCTCGATTGCAAATCTCTATGCCTCGCCGGCGGGGATCGGGGAGTTTCTTCTCGGCAAGCAGCTTCCCTATATCGGGCTGGGACTTGTCAGTTTCGTCACGCTGGCCGGAATGGCTGGCCCCGTCTTCGATCTCTGGCCGAAGGGCAGCATACCGGCGCTCGCCCTGGCGGCACTGCTCTACGTATGGGCATCGACCGGATTCGGGCTGCTGATCTCGGCCTTCGTGCGAACCCAGGTCGCGGCGATCTTCGCGGCGGCGATCCTCAGCGTGACGCCGGCGGTGAATTTTTCGGGCCTGCTCTATCCTACCGCGACCCTGGAAGGCACCGCACGGTGGATCGGCCTGTTGTTTCCGTCCTCGTGGTTCCAAACCGTGAGCCTCGGCGTCTTCACCAAGGGCCTGGGATTTGCGGATTTTGCGGCGCAATACGCTGCGCTGGCCGCCTGCGCCGCCGTGTTTCTCGCGGCGTCCCGGATTGCCGTCAGCAAGCAGGAGCGTTAGGCGATGTCGCGCTGGATGTCCAACGTGTTCCGCCTGGGCTTGAAGGAGCTATCGAGCCTGTCGCGGGACGTCGTGATGATGGTGCTGATCTGCTACACGTTCACCGTGGCGATCTATACCGTCGCCACCGGGATCCGCACGGAAATCACCAATGCGGCGGTTGCCGTGGTGGACAATGACGAGTCCGAGCTCTCCCAGCGCGTGCGGGACGCGCTGCAGGAACCCTATTTCCGACACCCGCTGCGGATCGATCGAAGCGCCGTCGACCGGATGATGGACAATGGCGATGTCACCTTCGTGCTGGATTTGCCGCCGCGGCTGGAGGCGGACCTGCTGGCGGGTCGCAAGCCGATCATCCAATTGCTGGTAGATGCCACGGCAATGACCCAGGCCGGGGTCGGCACCACCTACATACAGAACATCGTCGCGGCCGAGACCCTGGATTTTCTCGAGAGTCGCGGCGCCGTCAATCGGCTGCCGGCGCAGGTCGTCCCGCGGGTCTACTTCAACCCGAACCTCGAATCCTTCTGGTTCAACTCGGTCATGCAGATCCTGGAGAACATCACCATCCTGTCGATGATCCTGGTCGGCGCCGCCGTCATCCGCGAGCGCGAGCGCGGCACCATCGAGCATCTCCTGGTGATGCCGGTGACTGCCAGCGAGATCGCATTGGCGAAGATCTGGGCCAACGGATTGGTCGTGTTGATCGCGGCGGGATTGTCGCTGGTCTTCGTGGTCGAGGGGATCCTGGGCGTGCCGATCGCCGGTTCAATTCCGCTTTTTCTCGTCGGCGCCGCGCTCTATCTCTTTGCCTCGACGGCCTTGGGTGTCATGCTGGCGACGATCGCCAACACGATGCCGCAGTTCGGCCTCCTGTCGATCCCGGTTTTCGTGGTGATGAACCTTCTGTCCGGCGCCGCCACGCCGCAGGAGGCGATGCCGGACTGGCTGCGCGTTGCGATGCAGGTCTCGCCCTCGACACATTTCGTCCGCCTCGCCCAGTCGGTGCTCTATCGTGGCGCCGGGCCGGAGCTTGTCTGGCCGCAGATGGCCGTCATGGTCGGCCTCGGCGCGGTCTTCCTGGCCATCGCCCTGGCGAGGTTCCGATCGATGCTGGCGCGTCAGGGATGAAGAGATCCGCGGAAGGGCCGCCGGCCCCGATGCCTGCCGAAGGCGCTCTAGGCTGAAGCCAGGCCCAGCAGGCGCCGGGCCGCGGCAATCACGGCGTCGGCCGGCAACCCGGAATCGAGGCGCGACCAGGTCATGTTCCCGAGGTCATAGGCCAGTTGGCGATGAAGGACGTCCGGCGTGGCGTCAGACGCGTCGTTGGTGCGGGCGACCAGGCGACGGGTCAGGACCGCGGGGTCCGCGTCAAGCCAGATGCCGGTGAAATCGACGCCGGCCTGGCGGGCGATTTCCGCGAGGGCGGCCCGTTCCTCGGGTTCGGCACAAACCGCGTCGACGATCACGCTGAAGCCGCCGGCCAGTGCCGCGCGGGCGCGGGCAGCGAGGTCGGCATAGACCTTGCGACTGGCCGCCGCGGAATAGGCCGCGGGCGGCAGCCTGGATTCCGGCGGCAGATTGAACTGCTGCTTGCGAATGACATCGCTGCGCAGCACCCTGGCCCCGGGAGCCGGCCCGAGCTCCCCGGCCAGGCCGGCAGCAACCGTCGACTTGCCGGTGCCGCTCAATCCGCCGACGGCGACCAGTCTGACGGCACGGGGCTGCAACAGGCTGCGGGCAAAGGCGAAGTACCGCTTGGCCTCGTCCTGGCGGGCGATCTGCTGTTCCGCATCGAGGGTTGGAGCTGCGGCGGCAGTGACGTGCGCGCGTACCGCGGCGCGAAGTGACATGAAGAATGGCAGCGCCGGCAGGCCATCGTCGTCGTCGGCGACATCGATGTAACGATTGAAGATCACCGAGGCCTGGTGCCGCAAGCCGCGAAAGTCCAGGTCCATCAGCAGGAAGGCGAGATCGTAGAGCACGTCGATGCAGGCGATGGCGGGGCTGAACTCGATGCAGTCGAACAGCGTCGGCTGACCATCGACAAGGCAGATGTTCGCGAGATGCAGGTCGCCGTGGCAGCGTCGGGTCTTGCCGGCGGATTGCCGGGCATCCAGCCGTGCGGCAAGGCGTTTCAGGGCAGTGCAGGAGTCAGACAGGAGTTCATCCGCCATAGATGCCGTGACTTCGGGTGGCGGTGTCTGGCGGAGATTTCGGTCGTTGATTTCGATGACCTCGGCGATCCCCCTGCTGCCGCCGAATGCCGGTGTCGGTTCGGCCCCGGCATGAAAGGCGGCGATCCGATCGGCGGTTTCGGCCGCCAATGCCGCGGTCAGGCCGCCCTGAGCCGCCAGATGGCTGAAGAGCGCTTCCTGGGGAAAGCGCTTCATGACGACCAGCCAGTCGACGATGGGCGGACCCGCGCCCATCTGCAGTGCGCCATGGAGATCGCGGCCGATGGATTGCACCTCCAGATACAGCGCCGGTGCCGTACGCCGGTTCAAGTCGAGTTCCGCCTGGCAGGCGGCATGGCGAAGCTGCGGGGTCGAATAGTCGAGGTAGGAGAATTTGACCGCGCGCTTCAGCTTGTAGGCGCGCTCGCCGGCCAGGAAGATGACGGATATGTGCGTGCCGATGACATCGACGCGATCAGTTCCGCCGGGATAGCTGCGCGGATCGGAAAGGAACGCGACGACTTCCGCCTGTTCGCCGGCGCCCTGCATCCGTCTTCAGGAGGCCTGGCGCGGCTGCTCCTGGGGAAAGGCGAAGGTATAGATGTGCTGCTGGATATCGCTGAGATGACGATACATGCATTCATAGGCGCGCTCGCTGTTGCGCGCGGCGATCGCGTCGTAGATCTCCTGGTGCGACGCCGCGTGCACGGCCTGTCGCTTGAAGCAATGGGCGTTCTCGCTCAGCCGGCGCCACGCGGCGTCGCGCCGGCTGGCGCTGAAGGCGTCGATAAGGGTCAGGAAGAGGGAATTGCGGGCCGCTTCGGCCACCGTGCGATGAAACTTCTCGTCGGCCTGTTCGTAGACCAGCGGGTCGGCGGCGTTCTTGGTCTCGCTGACGGCCGCGTGCAGCCGCCGCAGGTCCGCCTGCGAGGCGCGCAAGGCTGCGAGGCGTGCCATCACCGGCTCGATGGCGAGCCGTGCCTCGCTGACTTCCAGCGGGTTGGTGATTTCCAGGATATGGTCGAAGGAGATCCCGCCGGCCCCGCCGGGCAGTCCCTGGTCCGGTGCCCGCCCACCGCCGTTCCGGGACGCGACCCCGTTCGTGCTGCTTGGCACGCCGTCACGGTGGATGAAAGTGCCGCGGCCCTGGTGCCGGGTAATGCGGCCTTCCTGTTCCAGTACATCGAGGGCGCGACGCAGCGAACGGCGCCCGACACCCAGTTCATCCGCCAGGGCCCGCTCGGGCGGCATCCGCCCATCGGTACCGACCGCACCATCGAGGATCAATTTACGCAGCTTGGTGAGGGTTTGATCCGTGTGTTGCAGCATCTCGCTCATCCTGCGCGGCTCATGGTTCAAACGTGGTTCCGATACGACGTGTACCAGTCAGACCAAATGATGCGCGGGAATGGGATCAAAGTCAAAGATTACGCACGGCATTCCAACCGATGGTCCAGATGGTCTCGGCGGCACGGTACCGGCTGCAATGGCTCGGGCGGCCCGACGATGCTCCCTGGAATAATGGTGCCAATATTGGATCGCAGTTGACGCTCGCTCTGTGTATTGGTTACGCTTCATGGGAAAGCAGGGAGATGGCGAACCAATAATCTAATATTGGTTCAAGCCGCTCCGCGGAAGCCGGGACCAGGGAGCCGGGCAACCGGCTGAAGTCGACCGCAAGCGGAGAGACCGGATGGCCAAGGGCGCGCAACAGGACGGCAGCAATCTGCAGGCCGCGTTGGACAAGCTTCATGCCGACGTCGCCAAGGCGAACATGGCGCCCTACTGGGTGGTTGACCGCAGCGTCAAGCATGACGAGGACCGCCAGGTGATGGATCCGCGCAAGGCAATCCCCTTCATCTGGAAGTACAAGACCGACATCGAGCCGCTGCTGCACCGTTCCGCCGAACTCATCACCACTGAAACCTCGGAGCGACGCTCCCTGGTGCTGGTCAATCCGGGACTGGCGCCGAGACGCGCCACGTCGACCAACATGTACGTTTCCTACCGGCTGAACGATCCCAGGGAGATCATGCCGCCGCACCGGCACTCGCCGAATGCGATCCGCCTCGGCTTGACCGGGAAGATGAATTTCACCGGCGTCGAGGGCGAGAACATCACTTTCGGCCCGGGCGACCTGGTCTTGACGCCGCACGATACCTGGCACAATCACGGCAATCAGGGCGACGACAACGCGATCAACCTGAGCGTTCTCGACCTGCCGCTGGCCGAGACGATGAATTCGATGTATTTCGAGCACGACTATACCGAAGAGGAAGAGGGCAAGCGGGTAGCGCGCAAGATGCAGTCCGAACGCTTTCCTTCCGACTATTCGCAGCGCGTCTACGGTCAGGGCGGACTGCTGCCGCGATTCGTTTCGCACAATCGCGGCGCCGGCGCCGCCTCGCCGATGTACGTCTACCGCTACGAGATGATGCGGGAGCAGCTGGAGAAGTTCCGCGACTGGGACGGCGATCCGCATGAAGCGCTGATGATCGAATATGTCGATCCGACCAACGGCCAGCCGGTCTTCAAGACGCTCACCTTCTTCATGCAGATGCTTCGCCCCGGCGAGCGCACGCTGCCTTTGAAGCAGAGCGCCAGCCTGATCTGTGCGCCGTTCGAGGGCCATGGCTACAGCATCGTCGGAGGCAAGCGGATCGATTGGAACCCGTTCGACAGCGTGGTCATTCCCGGCGGCAGCTGGTGCGAGCACGTGAATGCCTCCGACAAGGCGCCGGCAATCCTGTTCGTGGCCAGCGACGAGCCGGCCCTGAAGGCGTTGGCCTTCTACCAGAAGCACGGCAAGACCAAGGCCGGCGACGTCGTCAGGCTTTTCTGACCTGCCGCCACCTTATCCAGGGGATGACCGAACCGCCGCCATGGCCCGCGCAAAGAACACCAAGCTGCTAGCGAATTTCGACTGCCCCGGCGGCGGCCAGGTCTGGGTCGAAGGGCACACGCTCTACGTCGGCCATATGCGCCAGCCCACCGGGACGACGATCGTCGACGTCTCCGATCCGCGGAACCCGCGAACGGTGGCGCGCATCGAGATGCCGGAAGGCTGGCATTCGCACAAGGTCCGGGTGGCGAACGATATCATGATCGTCAATCATGAGCGCCAGGGAACGGCCGGCGATACGGCTTTCGGCGGCGGGCTCGGCATCTACGACGTCTCCAGGCCGGCCGAGCCGAAGCTGATCACCAAGTGGCGCACCCATGGGAAGGGCGTGCATCGCTACGATTTCGACGGCCGCTATGCCTATATCTCGCCGACGGCCGAGGGATACATCGGCAACATCGCGATGATTCTCGACCTCAAGGACCCGGCGCGGCCGGTGGAGGTTGGCCGCTGGTGGATTCCCGGCCAATGGAAGGCCGGCGGCGAGGAATATCCCTGGGACAACTGGACGCCGCCGCGCTGCCACCACCCGATGCGCATGGGCGACCGGCTCTATGTCAGCTATTGGCACCACGGATTCTTCATTCTCGACATCGCCGACATGTCGCGGCCGAAGCTGATCTCGGCGCAGAACACGTCGCCGGCCTGGCCGCACCCGACCCATACCTGCCTGCCGATCCCCGAGCCGCTGAAGGGCCGAAAGATCATGGTGGTGGCGGACGAGGATGTGGCGAAACTCTGGCCGTCCGCGCCGGCCTTCGTCTGGATCTACGACATCACCAACGAGCATTGCCCGATACCGATCTCGACCTTCCAGGTCGAGGGGCTGGACAAGGATGGATCGCCGCAGCCGCCGATGATGGGCTGCCACCAGCCGTCCGAGCGCTTCAAGGGCACGGTGATTCCCTTCGCCTGGTTCGCCCAGGGGCTGCGCATTCTTGACATTGCCGATCCCTTCGCGCCGCGCGAGGTCGGGTTCTACGAACCCGATCCGCCGAAGGGGTTCGAGATGTCGTCGTCGAACGACGTCACGATCGACCAGCGAGGCATCGTCTACCTCATCGACCGCCAGCGCGGCGTCGATATAATAGAAACGACCGTACTCTAGAAAAGCGGGACTGCAGGGATACGATGGACAGCAAGATCAAGCCGATCGGCAAGAAGAACCCGAACCTGCCGTTTCATCCGGCAGTTCGTGCGGGCGACTATATCTTCGTATCCGGCCAGGTTGCCAAGGACGAGAACGGCAACATGTGCGTCGGCAACATCGAGGAGGAGACCCGCTGCACGCTGGAAGGCCTGCGCCGGATCCTGGCGCTTGAAGGGGCGGCCCTGTCCGACGTGGTCAAGGTGACGGTGTTTCTCGAGGACGCGCGGAATTTCGGGCGTTATAACCGCATATTCGCCGAGTTCTTTCCGGACGGGGTTCTCGCCCGGACGACGGTGGAGGCGCGGGCGGTCATCGAATGCAAGATCGAGATTGACGCCATCGCCTATAAGCCGCAATCGTAAGGGCATCCCCTGGCAACTGAGGGCTGGGGTCGACAAACATGTGCCACGGCACAATCGCCGGGCGACGGGAGGAATGAAAGATGTTGAGGGTTCTCGGTCGGGCGACGTCGGGCAATGTCCAGAAGGTCCTGTTCCTGCTCGAGGAGATGAAGCTGCCCTATACCCGCGAGGACTACGGCCGGCAGTTCAACAATACCCAGGACGAGGCCTACCTGAAGCTCAATCCCAACGGCAAGGTGCCAACCCTGGTTGATGGCGATAACGTGATTTGGGAATCGAATACGATTCTGAGATATCTGTGCAACAAGCAGAAGAACGCTGATCTCTATCCCGCCGACCCGGCGGCGCGCAGCCAAGTCGAACGCTGGATGGATTGGATGCTGGCCTCGCTCAACCCGCCATACCTGGGAATTTTCAAGGAGGCGAAGAAGGCACCCGGCGAACGGGCGGCAAGCTGGGACGCCGATGCGAAGGAACTGAAGACGCAGCTCGAGATCCTCGACCGCGGCATCGCGGGCAGCCCCTGGGCGGCCGGCGGGGCATTTACGCTCGCCGATATCGCGCTGGCGCCGGTGGTGCATCGCTGCCTGGACTTCCCGGTCGATCTGCCGGCGCTGCCAAAACTGCGGGCCTGGCGCGACAAGGTGGTGCAGCGGCCGGCCTTCAGGAAAGCAGCCGGACTCTAGGCGATGATTGTCGCGCGGGCAGCGCGCGGCGAGGCTTGGCAGCCGGTACCGACCGGCAACAGGGCAGGTTCATGACGAAAGCGGCGCTGATAGGTCTGGGCACGATGGGGCCGGGGATTGCCCAAACGCTGCTGCGCGGGGGCATGCAGGTTGCCGCCTATGACGCAAGCGCGGAGCAGCGGCAGAAGGCGGCGGCTGCGTTCCAGGCGGCGGATGCCGTGCTCTCCAGTCTCGGCACCGCCGATCGCAGCGGGGGCAGGACGGTTCGGGTCGCGGAGACCCTCGCGGACTGCCTGCGGGATGCCGACCTTGCGATCGAGAATGTTCCGGAGAAATTCGACCTCAAGGCCAAGGTGCTGGGCGACATCGATGCGCACGTGGCGCCCGGCTGCATCATCGCCAGCGACACCTCGGGCATTCCCATCAGCCGGCTGCAGGAGCACGTTTCCGAGCCGGGACGGATGGTGGGGATGCATTGGTCGAACCCGCCGCATATCATTCCCATGATCGAGGTCATCGCTGGGAGCAAGACGTCGCCGGCGACGGTGGCCTGGATGGTGGACGCCATCAAGAGGCTCGGCCTGCGCCCGGTCGTGGTGAAGAAGGATGTCCCAGGATTCGTGGAGAACCGGGTGCTCTATGCGCTCTTGCGGGAATGCGTCGATCTTGTCGATCAGGGTGTAATCGATCCGGAGGCGCTGGATACCTGCGTTTCATGGGGAATCGGGTACAAGCTCTCGGTCGTCGGCCCCATGGCCCTGCTCGATATGGCGGGGCTCGATATCTACCAAGCGGTTGGCAGTTACCTGAACAAGGAGTTGTGCAACCGTGGCGACGTCAGCCCCTATGTGACGGACCGCACGGCCAACGGCAAACTAGGGATGAAGGCCGGGGGCGGTGTGTTCGACTACACCCCCGAAAAGATCGGCCAGCTTCGGGAGCTGCGCGCCAAGCGCCTGGTTGCAGTTCGCAGGGCGTTGGAGGCTTGAGACGAGGGCATTGCGACGGAAGACTTGGAAACTGACTATCGGACCAGAATGATCAACAACGAAATGTGCAGGAGAGGGAATCAGACAATGACCAAGACCAGACTAGCTAGACTAGCCCAGGTGTCGCTGCTTGCAGTGGCGCTTGGCGGCACCTTGGGCGTTCTTGCGGCAGGTTCGGCGGAGGCCGGCGACGTCAAGAAGATCGCCATCATGATTCCGGAGGAGCCCAACGATTACGGCTGGAATCAGCAGGGTTTTGATGCAGCCAAGGCGGTGGCGGAGAAATACGGCTTGGAATTCATGCCGGCGAGCGGCCTCGGCTATGGCGACGTGCATCCGCAGGCGCGCGAATTGGCCGATGACGGCGCCAGCCTGATCATCGCCCATGCCAGCGGCTACAACACGGCCGTACCCGAAGTCGGGGCCGAGAAGAAGGTCGCTGTGGCGATCGTCGACAAGGAAGGCCAGGGCGTTCCGGGTGTGCTGGCGGACTATACGGTGAGCGGCCATGAAGGCGCCTATCTTGCCGGCGTCCTGGCTGCCAGGACCACCACGACCAAGACGGTCGGCATCGTCGTCTCGGGAGAGCCGCCATCATGGAACTCGCAGTCGGCGGCCTTCGCCCTGGGCGTCAAGGCGACCGACCCGGCGACCAAGATCCACTATGCCGTGATCGGGCCGGCCGCCTATTCGGATGCGGCGGGCGGCAAGCGCGTCACCGAACAGCTGATCGGTGCCGGGGCCGACGTGATCTTCGGCCAGGGCGATGGCGCCAGCATGGGCATGCTGCAGGCGGTCGACAATGCCAAGTCGACCGGCGGCGGCAAGGTCTGGTTCATCGACGTGATCGGCGACAAGACGTCGATCGACAAGCAGAACAGCCTGCTCTCGTCGGTTGTCTGGGATCTGGTACCGCTCTACACCGAAATGGTCGAGGATCTGAAGGCCGACAAGTTCGGCACGCATGAGTACTCGCTTGCGCTGAAGGACGGCTCGATCAAGCTGCTCCATACCAAGAACATTTCGGATGACCTCTGGGCGGAACTGGAGGCGATTCGCGGCAAGATCGTCGATGGCAGCCTGAAGGTCGACCGTATCGAGGACGCCGAGAAGGTGCATGCCTTGATGACCGAAGTGACTGCTGCGCCTCAGTAACCGGCGCCGCTGATCATCTGTGCAAAGGCCGCGCCGCGAGTGAAATCGCGACGCGGCCCGACGCGGCAGTGAAACATGAATCCAGTCTTAGCGGTTCGAAACGTCACCAAGAGATTTCCCGGCGTCATCGCCAATGACGACGTCTCGCTCGAGTTTCACGCGGGCGAAGTGCATGTATTGCTCGGCGAAAACGGCGCCGGCAAGTCCACGCTGATCGGCATGCTGGCGGGAATGCAGCAGCCCGATGCCGGCGAGATCCAGGTCGCGGGCAAGCCGGTCAGGATCGGATCACCGCGGGAAAGCCTGCAACTGGGTATCGGCACAGTGTTCCAGCATGTCCTGCTGGTGCCGAGCCTCACCGTGATCGAGAACATGATGCTCGGCGGCAATTGGTGGCAACGCCTCGGGCACGAATCGGCGCTATTGCGGTTCCGCGAACTCTCCGCTCTGCTGGGCGTGACGATCGATCCTGGCGCCCAAGTCGGGCGCCTGTCTTTGGGCGAGCAACAGCAAGTGGAGATCATGAGGTCGCTCTGGCGCGGCGAAAAGGTGCTGATTCTCGACGAGCCGACTTCTATGCTGACACCCCAGGGTGTCCACGACCTCGGCGAAGTGATGCGGCGCCTGCGCAGCAAGGGCGTCACCCTCATCCTGATCACCCACAAGCTGGCAGAGGCCTATGAGTTCGGCGACCGGATTTCCGTGCTGCGTCTCGGTCGCGTGGTCGGAGAGATTCCGCCAGAGAAATTGAAGTCGATGACCGAGGGCGACGTCACCGATACCGTCATTCAAATGATGTTCGGTACCATTGCCGAACACGCGCGCGACGCCGAGATCCTGGTTGGTCGCGGTCGGGCGGCGCATCGTGATCGCATCGTCGATCGTGGTGGCGCGCCCCGCTTGCGGGTCCGCGATGTCGGCACCGAGGCCGAACGCGGCGCATGTCCGCTGCGAAATGTGAGTTTCAGCCTCTGGCCGGGCGAGGTGCTTGGCGTGGCCGGCGTCGACGGCAACGGCCAGAAGCACCTGGCTGAGGTCCTCGCGGGCCAGCGCGCCACCAGTTCGGGAAGCATCGAACTTTCCGGGGTGGACGTCACCGCCGACGGCGTGCCGCAGCGGCGGCGGCATGGCGTCCGCTATATCACCGACGAGCGTCTCGGCGAGGGCACGGTCGGTGGCTTCTCGGTCGCGACCAATCTGGTATTGAAGGAGATCGGCGGGGAGCCGTTCTGGCAACGGGGCATCAGCGACTGGAACCGCATCCACGAACATGCGCGCGGCCTGATCCGGCGCAACGATATCCGCACACCCTCCGAGAAGACCCCGATTGGACGTCTCTCGGGAGGCAATATACAGAAAGTCCTGCTGGCCCGCGAACTCGATGCCGAGGCGAGTGTCGTCGTATTCAACAAGCCCACCTATGGGCTCGATCTGCAGAATACCCGTCTCGCTCACGACCGCATTCTGGCCAGCGCCCAAAGCGGCATATCGATCGTCGTGATCTCGACCGATCTCGACGAGCTCCTGGAGATCAGCGACCGTATCGCCGTCATGTTCCAGGGTCGCCTCGTCGGAATTGTCGACAACGGCCCCGACGTCGAGCGCAAGGTCGGACTGCTGATGACGGGTGCACTATTGCCCGGGAACGAGGCGGCATGAGCGCCGAATCCGAAACTGTTGCCGTATCCGGAGGCCTCCCCGGCGGCGAACGGCTGCGGGAAGTTCGTGCGACTGTCCTGCGCGTTCTGATTCCGGTGCTGCTGGCGCTGATCATGGGGGGAGTCATTCTGCTCATCCTGGGAAAGGATCCGCTTGCCTATTACGGCTACGTGCTGAAGCGCGGCCTGTTGACCTGGGGCGGGCTGCAGGAGACGCTTACCCGCATGGCCCCGCTGCTGTTGATTGCTGCGGGGTTGATCGTCGCCTTCCGGGCCGGCATCTGGAACCTCGGCGGTGACGGCCAGTTTCTGCTTGCGGCGGTGATCAGTGCGGCGCTGGGGCCAGCCCTGGTAGGAACCCTGCCGCCGGTTCTCATTCTCGGTCTTTGCATGATCGTCTCGGTCCTGGCCGGTGCGGCCTGGTCGGTGATTCCGGCGATTCTGAAGGCGCGCTACGGCGTGAACGAGATCATCACCTCGATGATGATGAGTTTTCTCGGTACCAGTTTCGCCAATGTGCTGATCAAGCTGTTGTTCTGGGATCCGGGTACCACGGTGCCGCAGACCCGGACGCTGCCGGTCGAGGATCGGCTGCCGCGAATCTATGGCACGACGATCCATAGCGGGATCTTGATCGCCCTTGCGGTCATCGTGCTGGTGCATCTGATGATGACCCGCACTGCCTTCGGACTGAAGCTGCAGGTGGTGGGTGCCAATCCTGCGGCGGCGATCCACGCCGGCCTGAATGTCGGCTGGCTGACCATTGCCACCTTCGCGATCAGCGCCGGGCTGATCGGGCTTGCTGGGTCGGTCGAGATCC
Organism: uncultured Rhodospirillaceae bacterium; assembly: GCA_964551505.1. Lineage (GTDB taxonomy): Bacteria > Pseudomonadota > Alphaproteobacteria > Dongiales > Dongiaceae > Dongia. Next base: position 97,192 of record CAZKDH010000046.1, on the reverse strand, counting down.
TCGGCGTCTGGGGTACGGTGCGCGCCGATTGGAATCCGGCCTTCGGCCTGCTGGTCGTGCCGCTGGTTTTCCTTGCGCGATTCAACGGCTACGGCGTCATCGGCTTCACCCTGTTCTTCTCGGCTCTGATGATCGGCGGCGAGAGTGCTGCGCGCCGGGTTGGTGTGCCGCAGCATTTCGTCCTGGTGCTGGTGGCTCTGCTGCTGATCTTCCTTGCTGTCGTCGAGTATCTCGATCACCTGCGCCGCAAGCGGATGGCATGAGGGGCCGACGGAACCCATGGAAAACCTGCTGACCGAACCGTTCTTGACCGCGCTGCTGCTGGGCGCCGTGACCGCCGGCGTGCCGCTGCTGCTGGCGGGTCTCGGCGAGCAGATCTCGGAGAAGGCCGGCGTCCTCAACATCGGCATCGAGGGCATGATGCTGTTCGGCGCCTATACCGGATTCGTCGCCGCCTATTATACCGGCTCGTTCGGCATCGGTTTTCTCGCCGGGGGAATGGGCGGCATGGCGGTAGCGCTGATCGTCATGCTGCTCTGCATCCGTTTTGGACTCAACCAGATCGTGATCGGCATCGCCGTGACGATCGGATTTGAAGGCTTGACGGCCTTGCTTCACTTTTTCCAGTTCAGCAAGACCTATCCGCGTCTTTCGGCGGCGCCGGCCCTGGCGATCCCCGGCCTAAGCGCCATACCGGTCGTGGGCCCCGGCCTGTTCAGTCACAATGCCGTGGTCTATCTCGCGGCCATCCTCGTCGGCGTGCTCACTTGGGTCTTCCGCTCGACCTATGTCGGCATCAATCTCGAGGCGGCGGGCAGCAAGCCGGCGGCGTTGGATGCGGCGGGGGTCAGCGTCGTCAAGACCCGCGCGCTCGCGGTGCTCAGCACTGGGTTTCTGGCAGGGGTCGGCGGCGCCTATATGGCGAATGTCGGCGCTGGCCTGTTCGTGCCCTTCATGACGGGTGGGGCCGGCTTCATCGGCATCGTTCTGGCGATGCTGGCGCGGGGGCGGCCTGTCTGGGTGATCCTCGGTGCGGCGCTGTTCGGCGCCAGCCTGTCGATGACGACGGCATTGCAGGTCGCGGGGATCAACATTCCCACCGACGTGGTACAGATGCTGCCTTTCGCCATGGTGATGGCGGTCCTGGTGATCTTCGCGCGGCACAGCGTCCTGCCGCCGGCCCTGGGCCTGCCCTATGTCCGCGGCGACCGATAAGAGTCCTGGGTTCTCGGATATACTGACAGCGGGAGGGTCGAGCGATGTCTGATACGAAGGTTTACCTACTGGACGGCGGCAGCCTGGTCATCGACGGGTTCCACGCCTTCTGGAACCGCGGCCCTGGCGGCGAGCTGCGGTTCCCCTGCTACTCGGTGGTGATTGAGCACGCCGACGGCCGATACATGTTCGATACCGGCTACGATTTCGACCATGTCATGCGGGTGCTGCCCTTCGAGAAGCCGATCCAGGAGAAGGACCAGACGCTGCCCGGGCAGCTGGCGAAGATCGGGCTGCAGACCAGCGATATCAACTACGTCATCAATTCGCACTACCACTTCGATCACTGCGGCGGCAACAAGCACCTGCACACCGCCTGCACGATCTGCCATGCCAAGGAACTGGAGCAGAGCGGCAACTGCCAGCCCTTCGAGCATCTCGGCTATTCCGATCTCACCTTCGCACCAGAGATCGCGGCGAAGAAGGGCGTCCAGCTGCCGCCGGACCCTGCGCTCGACATGTTCACGCCGACCTTCCAGACTCTCACCGGCGACCAGGAGATCGCCAAGGGCCTGTGGCTGTTCGAGACCCCGGGCCATACCGCCGGGCATTACAGCCTGATGGTGGAGCTGAAGAACCGCCGTCCCATGCTGTTCACGGCCGATGCTTGCTACAGCAAGAAGAACATGGACATGATGTGCATCTCGAGTTTCCACCTCGACCCGGTCGGCAGCCTGAACTCGCTGAAGCGGCTGAAGCAGCTGGCCGAGCAGCACGATGCCGAGATGTTCTATTCGCACGACATGGAAAGCTTCAAGGGCTACCAGACCGGCGCCAACTTCTATTCCTGATCCGGCCCGCCCGCCAGAGGCGAGGGGCCCGCAGCCGATCCCCGGCGCGGGCCCCGTTCTTCACCGCCGTGGCACCGAACCTACCAGCGCACCATGCCGGCATCGACGTTGAGGGCCTGGCCGGTGATCCAGTGCGCCTCCTCCGACGCCAGGAAGGCGACGGCCGGAACGATGTCCGCGGGGACGCCGCGGCCCTTGATCGCCTGCAGCATGTCGACGAAACCGAAGGCCTCCTTGTGCGGCGTCTGCTGCACGCCTTCGGTATCGGTAAGGCCCGGGCAGACCGAATTGACCGTGATCTTGTAGGCGCCGAGCTCGGTGGCGAGCGCCCGGGTGAAGGTGAGCACGCCGCCCTTAGAGGCGACGTAATGCGCCATGTTCGGGGTGCCGGCGAAGATCGAGTTGGAGCTGAAGTTGACGATGCGTCCGTAGCCGTTCTTGCGCATCAGGTCGGAGCCGGCGCGGCACATCAGGAAGAGCCCGTCCAGATTGACCCGCAGCACCCTCCGCCATTCGTCGAAGGCCAGGTCATCCCACTTGACGAAGGGTACGATGGCGGCGACGTTGACCAGCACGTCGAGCTTGCCGGCCTTGGCGGCGACCTCGCCGAACAGCTTCGCCACCGCGGCCGGCTCGCCGATGTCGCATTGCACCGAGAAGGACTTGCCGCCGATCGCCTTCGCCGTCTTGGCGGCACCGTCGCCGTTGATGTCGACCGCGACCACGGTGGCGCCCTCCTGGCCCAGCCGATCGGCGACCGCCTTGCCCATGCCCTGCGCGGCGCCCGATACCACCGCCACGCGACCCTCGAATCTACGCATTGATTGCTCCCTCTGTCTGCCGTTTCCCACGCCTATTTCTGGCCGTCTTCGATGACCCGCATCGCCGCCTCGATGGCCGCGGCGACATCGGCCTTGCCGCCGAGCTTCCGGATCGCGCCGCCCAGCGCAGTGAGCGCGGCCACTGCATAGATCGGCTCCGCGACCAGTCCCATGTGCCCGATCCGCAGCAGCTTGCCCAGGGTCTCGCCGCGGCCGGTGGAGAAGGCGACGCCGAACTGCGCGCGGGCGGTGCGGATGATGTCGGCATCGACCAGCCCGTCGGGGATCCGGACCGCGGTGGTGGTCGGCGAGGCGATGGCCTCGGTCTTCGCCCACAGCGCCAGGCCCATGGCCTTGATGCCGGCGCGGCAGGCCCTGGCGGTCAGGGCATGGCGCCGCCAGACGTTCTCCGGCCCCTCGTCGAGATACTGGTCGAGGACGGCGTCGAGGCCGTTGACCTCGGATACCGAAGGGGTGAAAGGAAAGGCATTCGCCTTGCTCCAGGCATCCTTCCAGTCGAGATAGCTGAGGACCGAGGCGCGCGGCGTCTTCGGATTGGCCTCGATGTGCTTCCAGGCGCGGTCGGTGACCGAAACGATGGTGACACCGGGGGCGCCGCCCAGGCACTTGCCCGGGCCGGTGATGAAGATGTCGGCGAAGCAGTCCTCGGGATGGATATCCATGCCGCCGAAGGAGGAGACCGCATCGACCAGCAGCAAGGCGTCGTTGTCGCGCACGATCTTGCCGATTTCCCGTGCCGGATTGATCGTGCCGGAAGGCGTGTCGTGGTGGACCAGGGAGACGATCTTGATGTCCGGCCGCTGCTTGAAGGCGGCGGCCACCTGCTGCGGATCGATCGCTTCGTTGTAGGGGACCTCGATCTCGACCAGCTCCTTGTTGTAGCGCGCCGACCAGTAGCCGAAGCCCTTGCCGTAGACGCCCGAAGCGAGGTTGAGCACCACGTCGGTCGGCGCGATGAGCGAGGCGGCGGCGGCCTCGATGGCGGCGGCCGGCTCGTAGTGCAGGATCAGCGCTGGCGCCTTCACCCGCAGCGCCTTCGCCGCCTTAATGGTCACGCCCTCGTAGAATTCCTGGAAGAATGGATCGTAGTCGTAGGGAACCGGTCTTGACATGGCGCGGAGGACCCGCGGATAGGCGGCGACCGGGCCGGCGGAGAGGGTGATCACCGGTTCCTTCAACGACATTGCGCACATGATTTGCAGCCTCCCCAGCCTGGTTCGCATCGATTCTTTTGGTTCACTCCATGATAGACTTGCGGCCGGAAAAGTGAAAACAATATCCACCGCACTCGCTGATTGGTCCTCGGATAATGACCCCCGCCCGCGATAATTGGTTCGACTTCCTGATCATTGGTTCGGGGACTGCCGGCGCCGTCCTGGCGGCCCGTCTCGGCGCGGCGCCGTCGCTCCGGGTCGGGCTCGTGGAGGCCGGCGGGCCGCCGACCAATCCCCTGATCGCGGATCCCCGGAAGTGGCCGCTGCTGCAAGGCAGCGATGTCGATTGGCGCTACCGCACGGAGCCGCAGCGCCACACCGCCGGCCGCATCCATGACTGGCCGCGCGGCAGGGTGCTCGGCGGCTCGACGGCGATCAACGCCATGGCGCATGTCCGAGGCCATCCGCGGGATTTCGACGCCTGGGCCGCTGCGGGCTGCGTCGGCTGGGGTCATGCCGATCTGCTGCCCTATTTCCTGCGGTCCGAAAACTACCAGCCCGGGGCCTCAGCCTGGCATGGCGCGGGCGGGCCGGTGCATCTCATTCGCCCCGCCGATCCCCATCCGCTGACCCTGGCCTACATGCAGGCCGGCATCGAGACCGGCATCGCGCCGACCGACGATCACAACGGCCCGCGAATGGCAGGCCCGACGACCAATACCCTGACCATCAAGGACGGGCGGCGCCAGACCATCGCCGATGCCTATCTACCGGGCCGGGAGCGGCCGGCGGGCCTCACCGTCCTGGCGGAGACCGAAGTCCTGACGCTGCTCCTGGAGGACGGCCGATGCCGGGGCGTTCGCGTCCGGGATCGCGACGGTACCCGTGACCTCTTCGCCGAGAGCGGCGTCATCCTGGCTGCCGGGGCCATTGGTTCGCCGACGCTGTTGCTGCGCTCGGGGGTGGGGCCGGCGGACGAGCTGGCGGGCCTCGGCATCCGGCCGGTCTGCGACCTGCCGCCGGTCGGCCGCAATCTCCACGACCATCTTCTCTCCGGCGGCAATCTCTATGCCGCCCGGCAGCCGGTGCCGCCGTCCAGGTACCAGAATTCCGAATCCCTGATGTATGTCGATCGCGACGGCGGTACGGGGGTGCCGGAGCTGGTCCTTGCCTGCGTTCTCGCGCCGGTGACGACGGAACAGTTCGCGCCGCCGCCGATGGGCAGCGCCTATACGATCATGTTCGGCTTCACCCATCCGCGCAGCCGCGGCCGCCTGCGTCTGGCGGCGGCCGATCCGGCAACCCCGCCGCTCATCGATCCCAACTACCTCGCCGAGGCCTACGATCGCGACGTCTATCTCGCGGCACTCGATCTTGCCCAGAGGGTGGGCCGCGCCAGGGCCCTCGACGACTGGCGAGATCACGAGATCCTGCCCGGGCCCGGCTGCATCGCCCGGGCCGATCGCCTGGCATTCCTCGAGCGCGCGGCCTTCACCCATCACCACCCGGTCGGCACCTGCAGCATGGGCACCGACGAGCATGCCGTCGTCGGTCCGGACCTGAAGGTGAGGGGGGTCGATGGCCTCTACGTCTGCGATGCCTCGGTCATCCCGCGGATCACCACCGGCCCGATCAATGCCGCGATCATCGCCATGGCCGAACGCGCCAGCGATCTGCTGCTGCGACGCCCGCCGCTGGCGCCGATGACCCGATGATCCGGAAAAGCTGCTACGCGCCCGACAGGCGGCGACGCGCATGTCTTGCCCTGCTGGCAGCCGCTTTCCTTTCCGGTACGGGCTGTGCCCAGGTCGCGGACCCGGCATCTGGCGCGAGCGCGGATCGGCCTGTCGCCCTGCAGCTGACCAATGGCGGCGCCACGGCCCTGCGCTGCAGCATCGTCTTCGGCCATTGGGTCTACACGGAACTCGGCATTCTGGCGCCCGGCGAGACGCGCGACATCGCCGTCACCCAGGCCGCCCGCGACGGCGCGCTCTACATCGTTCGCTATGACGGCCAGCGGCAGATGATGATCGAGAACCTGACCTGCGGAACGACGGAGAATTGGCGCGACAGCCTTGGACAGCTCGATCTGTCGCCGGCCCGATCGAGCCGGGTCGGGCAGATCGCGGCGCAATGTGCGGCGCCCGGCGGAACGGGCAGGGTCAACTGCCGAATAACGGCCATGAAGCCCTAGCAGCCCTGCCGTGCACTACAAAAAATCGCATTATTTCAAGTGTTTGGACTAGAGCTTCGCGACTGGCGCGGCGGCATGCCGCAGCCGGAAAAGATGCAATCTTGTTAACGAATGCCCATCTATAATTCTTGTGTCGAGCACGAGGCTTGGCGGAAAATCGTTCAGCTGGACTAAGAGGTCTTTGATGAAAACGATTGAATTCAAGAAGCTGATCGCCGCAAAGGCGCTGCATGCGCTGCGGCTCGCGGCCGCCGTGTCGGTCGGGCCCCGCCCCGCCTTGGTGCCGGTCCGCGCCAAGATCACGCCGCGGTTCCGTTCCATCTATCCCAAATAGGCGCGGTTTCCGCTGCCGCGTTTCAGCCGCGCATTCAACTGCTCGAAATAAAGATAGACGACTGGCGTTATATAGAGCGTCAGCAACTGTGAGACGACGAGGCCCCCGACAACGGCCAGTCCCAGGGGTTGCCGGAGTTCCGCACCCGCCCCATGGCCGAGCGCGATCGGCAGGGTTCCCATGATCGCCGCCATTGTGGTCATCATGATCGGCCGAAACCGCAGCAGGCAGGCCTCGTATATCGCGCTTTCCGGCGACTCGCCCGCTTCCCGCCGCTCGATGGCGACATCCACCATCATGATGGCATTCTTCTTCACGATGCCGATCAGCATCACGATTCCGATGATCGCGATGACGTTGAGCTCGACCTTGAACAGGATCAGCGTGATGAGCGCGCCCAGTCCGGCCGCCGGCAGGCCCGACAGGATGGTGATCGGGTGGATGTAGCTCTCGTAGAGGATGCCGAGCACGACGTAGATCACGAAGACCGCCGCCAGCAGCAGGAGGCCCTGGCCCTTGACGGCGTCCTGGAACACCTGGGCGGTGCCCTGGAAGCTGGTGCTGACGCTGGCCGGCAGGTTCATCGCCTGCTTCACGGCCTCGATCGCATCCACCGCCTGGCCCAGCGACGTGCCGGGCGTAAGATTGAAGGCGAAGGTCACCGCCGGCAACTGCATCTGATGGTTCACGCTCAGCGGCCCGGCCTGGCGCCGGAACGTCGCCACCGAATCGAGCGGCGCGAGATTGCCGTTGCCGGCCCGGACATAGAGCCGGGTCAGGGCTTCTGCATCCTGGCGGTATCGGGGGTCGATTTCGAGGATGACGGCATAGTCGTTGCTCGGCTCGTAGATCGTGGCAACCTGCCGTGATCCATAGGCCGCGTAAAGCGTGTCGCGAACCCTGTCGGCGTCGATACCCAGGGCCGCAGCGCGATCGCGGTCGATATCGACCAGGATCTGCGGGCTGCTGACCTCGAGGTCGCTGGTGACGTCCTGCAGTATCGGAAGGGCCCGCAGCGACTTCTCGAATTCCGGCGCCAGGCGCTGCAGTTCCGCGAGGTCGGTGCCCTGCATTGTGACCTGGTATTCGCTGCGCGACGAGCGCCCGCCGATCTGGAGGTTCTGGATCGGTTGCATGTAGACGTTGATCTCGGGGATTTCCGCAAGCTTGGGTCGCAGGCGCTGGATGACGGCGGCGCCCGACATGCCGCGCTCGCGCAGCGGTTTCAGGCCGATGAACATGCGGCCTGCATTCTCCGCACCGGCGCTGCCCCCGGACCCCACCGATGAGTTGAGCGTCTCGACCGCGGGGTCGGCGGCAATGATTGCCGCCGCCTTTTGCTGCGCCGCGGACATCGCGGCGAAGGAGATGTCTTCCGCCCCTTCGGTCGTCACTGAAATGAGTCCGGTATCTTCGGTCGGGAAAAAGCCCTTCGGGATCACCATGGCAAGATAAGCCGTAGCTGCCAGCGACAGGACGGTGAGGGCGAGGACCACTGGCCGGAAGCGCAATGCCTGGATGAGGGACGACCGATAAAGCTTGAATATCGCGTTGTAGCCGGCCTCGGACCAGCGATAGGCCCGGCCGTGCCGGGCGGGTTCGACCGACGGCCGCAGCAGCCGGCTGCACATCATCGGCGTCAGGGTCAGCGAAACGAAGCCGGAAATCAGAATCGTCATGCTGATGGTGACGGCGAATTCCCGGAACAGTCTTCCGACCACGCCGCCCATGAAGATCACCGGGATGAAGACCGCCACCAGCGACAGCGTGATGGACATGATGGTGAAGGCGATTTCGCGCGATCCCCGCAGTGCGGCATCCCACGGCCGCTCGCCGCGTTCGACATGGCGCGAGATGTTCTCCAGCATGACGATGGCATCGTCGACGACGAAACCGACCGAGAGCGTCAGCGCCAAGAGGGAAAGGTTGTCGATCGAATAGCCGAGCAGGTGCATGCCGGCGAAGGTGCCGATCAGGGATACCGGCAGAACCAAAGCGGGAATGACCGTCGCGGTCACGCTGCGGAGGAAGAGGAAGATCACCAGAATGACCAGCGCGACGGTCAGGCCGAGGGTGAACTGCACATCCGTGACCGAGCTGCGGATCGATTCGGAGCGGTCCAGCATGATCGACAGCTTGACCGACGCCGGCAGCTGCGCCTGCAGGTTCGGCAGCAGGGCCTTCACCGCATCGACCACCGCGACCGTATTGGCGTCGGGCTGACGTTGCAGCGCCAGGAGGATCGACCGTTCGCCGTTGAACCAGCTCGCCGTCTTGTCGTTTTCCACGCCGTCGACGATCTGCGCCACGTCGCCGAGTCGAATCGGCAGGCCGTTCCGATAGGCGATGATGAGCGGCCGGTACTGCGTGGCTTCGGTCAGCTGATCGGTTGCCTGCAGGACGACGCTGCGGTCGGCGCCGCTGAGCGAGCCGACCGGCTTGTTCGAATTGGCACTGGCGATGGCGTCGCGCACCTCGTCGAAGCCGACGCCCATGGCCGCCAGGCTGTTGGGATCGACCTGGACCCGCACCGCATGCTTCTGGGCACCGAACACGTTGACCTGGGCGACGCCCGGCAGGGTGGAGATCCGCTGCGCGATCATCGTCTCCCCGAACTCGTCGATGGTCGAGAGCGGCAGCGTGTTTCCGGTCAGTGCCAGGAACAGGATCGGTTGGTCCGCCGGATTGACCTTGCGGAAGCTCGGCGGCGTGGTCATCTCCTCGGGCAGCCGCCGGGCGGCCGCCGTCAGCGCCGCCTGCACGTCGAGGGCGGCACCGTCGATGTCCCGGTCCAGCTGGAACTGCAGCGAGATCTGCGTCTGTCCCTGGGCGCTGGTCGAGGTCATCGAGGAGATGCCCGAGATCGTCGAGAACTGCCGTTCCAGGGGTGTCGCGACCGAGGCGGCCATGGTTTCGGGGCTGGCTCCCGGGAGCGAGGCGGAAACCTGGATGGTCGGGAAATCCACCCGCGGCAGGGCGGCCACCGGCAGCAGCCGGTAGGCGAAGAGGCCGATGACGACGAAGGTCGCCATCAGCAGGGTGGTCATCACCGGCCGGCGGATGCAGAGTTCCGGGAGGGTCACGGCGTCGGGGCCTTGGTGCCGGCGCCGGCCGCACCCTCATCCGGTTGGATCGCCACCAGCGCGCCGGGGATCAACCGCAGCTGGCCATTGGTGACGACGCGATCGCCGGCGGCGATGCCTTCCTCGATCGTCGCCATCCCGTTCTGCTGGCGCGAGACGGTCACCGGGTGCAGGCTGACCGTCATGTCGGCGCCGATCACCCAGACATAGGTGCCCTGCTGGTTGATCTGGATGGCATTGGCCGGCACGACCAGCGCATCCTGGTCGACCCGCAGGGTCAGCACGACATTGACAAACTGGCCGGGCCACAACGACTTGTCGGCGTTCGGGAAGGTCGCCTTGACCACCAGGGTGTTGGTCGCCATGTCGACGCTGTTCTCGAAGAAGGCCACTTCGCCGATCGCCGGCGGGCCCGGCGCGGCTTCGGTGCCGGCGATGCTCGCGGCGACCCGGACCGGGCCGGTCTTCATCGCCGCCTGCAGGCCCAGGAGATCGCGCTGCGGCACCGTGAAAGCCACATATATCGGTGTAAGCTGGTTGATCGTGAGCAGCGGCGTCGCATCCCCCTGCCGCACCGAGCTGCCGAGCTTCGAGCTGACGGTGCCGATGCGGCCGTCGATCGGTGCCGTGATCACCGTGTAGGAGAGGCGGACGCGGCTCTGCTCTGCCAGCGCGACATCCGCCGCTACCGAGGATTCCAAGGCGGCGACATTGGTCTGCAACTGGTCGAGGCTCTGCTTCGAGGCGAAGCTCTTTGCCGCCAGGGGCATCAGCCGCTCGACTTCTCGCTTGGCATTGGCCAGTTGCGCCCGGTCGCGGGCGAGATTCGCTTCGGTTTCGCGCAGGATGGCCTGGGCCTCGCGGTCATCGAGGTGAAACAGCACGTCGCCGGCCTTGACGTCCTGGCCGTCCGCCACGTTGACCGCGTCCACGACGCCGTCAATTCTGGAGCGGATCACCACGCTGGCGATGGTCTGAACCCGTCCGATGGTCACGATTTCCACGGGAACCGGCTGGATCGTGGCGGTGGCGGCGGTCACCGGAACGGCGGCCGCCGCCCGCTGCGTCGGCTTTGGCGCGGCATCGACCTCGTCGAAATGCCGGAATGCGAACACCGCCGCGCCGGCGATCACGAGTCCGGCGATCAGGATAAGTCTCGGCCTCATCAAAGCCTTCCAATGCGACGGTTCGGCCAACCGGAAACCCGGAACCTGTGATTATAACGGCCGAGCGGTCTTGATCCTGCTCGGCTGCCGACGTTAAAATAGAACCATGGAGTTCTATTTTCAATGATGCATGATACCACCTCGGACTGGCGAAGCGAACGCCGTCATCGCATCCTGGCGGCCGCTAAGGAGTTGTTTTCCCAGGCGGCTTTCGATTCGGTGCAGATGGATGCGATCGCCCGGACGGCGGGGATCGGCAAGCCGACCCTCTACCGCTATTTCGCCTCGAAAGAGGAATTGTTCCTGGAGGTTTTCAAGGAGGCATTGCGCGAACTCGAGCGCCAGGTCGAGGCGGCCCTGGCCGAGGAGACATCGCCGCCCCGGCTGCTGGCGCGGATGATCCGCGCCGCGGTCTCGGTGCTTGGCGGCCAGGTCGGCGCCCTGCGCCTGCTGACCGGCGACCATCCCGACCTGATCGTCCGCTGGCGCAGCGAGTTCTGCCTGCGCCGCCGCCCCATCATGGATGCCTTCCGCAGCGCCATCGAGCGCGGCATGGCCGAGGGCACGTTCCGCGCGGTCGACCTGGAGGCCGTGCCGGCGATGCTCGTCGGCATGGTACGGGGCGGGCTGATGGGGGCGGATCGGGTGGGCCGGGACCGGCTGGCCGATGCCGCTGTGGACCTCGTCCTCGGCGGGCTGCTGCAGCCGGAAGCGGCTGGTCGCGCTGGGGACATTGCTCCGGCTCCTTGAAATCGGCGGTGCATGCATGATCATCGACAGCCATCAGCATTTCTGGCGCCTCGACCGTGGCGACTACGGCTGGCTCACCCGCGATCTGGCGCCGCTCTACCGCGATTTCGCGCCGCCCGACCTGGCCCCCTTTCTCGCCCGGCACGGCATCCAGGGCACCGTGCTGGTCCAGGCCGCGCCGACTGTCGCCGAGACCGACTACATGCTGTCCGTGGCGGCCGGGGCGGATTTCGTGAAGGGGGTGGTCGGCTGGGTCGATCTGCAATCGCCGGCGGCACCGGCGGAGATCGAGCGCCTGGCGCGCAATCCCGCCTTCAAGGGCATTAGGCCGATGATCCAGGACATTGCCGACCCGGACTGGATGCTGCGGCCAGAGTTGAAGCCCGGCCTTGCCGCGCTGACCCGGCTCGGGCTGCGTTTCGATGCCCTGCTGAAGCCCCGGCACCTGGCGCCGTTCCGCAGGTTCCTGCGGCTCTATCCCGACCTGCCGATCGTGGTCGATCACGGCGCGAAACCCGGGATTGCCGCCGGGAATTTCCAGGCCTGGGCCGGCGACATGCGGGAAATTGCCGGCGATCCCCGGGTCTTCTGCAAGCTTTCCGGCCTCGCCAACGAGGCCAAGCCCGGCTGGCAGCCGGCAGACCTGCGGCCCTCTATGGACGTTCTGCTGGAGAGCTTCGGCCCCCGGCGCCTGATGTGGGGCAGCGACTGGCCCGTCATCGACCTTGCCGGCGGCTATGATCGCTGGCGTCGAACCTCCCTGGACTATCTGGCCCAATTCAGCCAAGAAGAACGCTCTTCGATCCTGGGTGCGACGGCCGAGCGGTTCTACGGTCTCGGGACCGCCCAGGGACCTGCGGGCCAGGCTGGAGGGGGGCAAATTGGGACGGTTGAGCGGTAAAACGGCGGTCTTGACCGCATCGGCGCAGGGCATTGGCCGCGCCGTGGCCGAGGCCTTCGTCCGCGAAGGCGCCCGGGTGATCGCCACCGACATCAACGAGAAGGCGCTGGCCGACCTGAAGGGCGCCACCTTGCGCCGCCTCGACGTGACCGACGGCGGCGATGTCGAGGCCCTGGCCGCGGAATTCGGCGCGGCCGACATCCTGTTCAACTGCGCCGGCTACGTGCATCACGGCTCGATCCTGGATTGTGCCGAGAAGGACTGGGATTTTTCCTTCGATCTCAATGTGAAATCCATGTACCGGACGATCCGCGCCTTCCTCCCGGCGATGCTGTCGCAGGGCCGCGGCTCCATTGTCAACGTCGCGTCCGTCGCTTCGAGCCTGAAGGGCGTGCCGAACCGTTTCGCCTATGGCGCCAGCAAGGCCGCCGTGATCGGCCTCACCAAGTCGGTCGCCGCGGATTACGTGGCCCGCGGCATTCGCTGCAACGCCATCTGCCCCGGCACGGTGGAAAGCCCGTCGCTTGAGGGGCGGATGAAGGCCCTCGGCGGCAATATCGACGAGGTGCGCAAGAGCTTCATGGCGCGCCAGCCCATGGGTCGCCTGGGCCGGCCCGAGGAAATCGCCTTCCTCGCCGTATACCTGGCTTCCGACGAATCCGCCTTCACCACCGGCACGACCCATGTCGTGGATGGTGGCTGGGCGGGCTAGGACCAACGGTCGCACCGCTTCTTCAATCCGCTTCCAGCTTCGAGAGAGATCCCATGAAACTTCTGCGCTACGGCCCCGCGGGCCAGGAAAAACCCGGCATCCTGGATGCCGCCGGCCAGATCCGCGATCTTTCCGGTGTCGTCAAGGACATCGCCGGCGACACCCTGTCGGCGGACGCGCTGAAACGGATCGCGGCGCTCGACCCCAGCGGCCTGCCCAAGGTCGCCGGCCAGCCGCGCCTCGGCCCCTGCGTCGGTCAGGTGGGAAAATTCATCTGCATCGGGCTCAACTACGCCGATCACGCGGCCGAATCCGGCCTCGCGGTGCCGCCCGAGCCGGTCGTCTTCATGAAGGCGACCAGCGCGATCATCGGTCCCGATGACGACGTCGAGATCCCCCGCAAGTCGCGCAAGACCGATTGGGAGGTCGAACTCGGCGTGGTCATCGGCAAGCATGCCAAATATGTCAGCGAGGCCGACGCTATGGCCCATGTTGCGGGCTATTGTGTGGTGAACGACGTGTCCGAACGGGAATTCCAGATCGAGCGCGCCGGCCAGTGGGACAAGGGCAAGGGATGCGACACCTTCGGCCCGATCGGGCCCTGGCTGGTGACCAAGGACGACGTGACGGATCCGAACAATCTCGACATGTGGCTGTCGGTCGACGGCAAGAAATACCAGAACGGCAATACCCGGACCATGGTCTACAAGGTGCCGTTCCTGGTCTCCTACCTCAGCCAGTTCATGAGCCTGCAGCCCGGCGACGTGATATCGACCGGGACGCCGCCCGGCGTCGGCATGGGCCAGAAGCCCGAGCCGATCTACCTGAAGCCGGGGCAGGAAATGCGTCTCGGCATTGCCGGTCTGGGCGAGCAGCGGCAGAAGACGGTCGCCGCCTGATCGGCAGCGGTTGCGGGTCTAGCCGGCGGGCTTGTGCGCCGCCGGCTGTCCCGCGAGCGCGATCTGCATGTCGAGGAACGAGATGACCGAGACCAGCATGTCGACGGTCTTCCCGTCGGCCGCCAGCGGCAGCAGCAGCGCCTCGTAGCGGAACATCCGGCCGTCGGTGTTGAGGTCGCGGAAGCGGCGCCTCGGCTTGCGGCTCTCGACGACCTCGCGATAGCTGTTGAAGATGACCTGGCGCATTTCCGGTTCGGGGAAATCCTCCAGCCACTTGCCGGTCATGTCGAAGCCGAAGCGTTCGACATGGCGCGTCCCGTCGAGACGGAACCGGAAGCGCAGCGGATCGTGCTTCACGTCGACCAGCGCGACATCGCCGAGGGCATAGGCAAAATCCAGGGGATCGATGTCCCGGCGGCCCGGCAGCAGGTCGCCATGATGCTTGGACAGCCAATAGGCATAAAAGCGGCGCAGGGTGGGGCTCTCGATTTCCGCGGTCAGCTCGTCCATGCCGGAACCTGCTCCTTTCGGACGTTATCCCGCACCGCCGGGGAAAATGCCAGAGAATCGGTGGAATCCACCACGTCGAGATGGGAAAATTGCCGCATCGGACCGGCACGTGCCGGTGAATCCCGTCGTTTTGGAAAGTCCCGACCGTGGCGCAGTCCCCTCCCGTTGTCGTGCGGCTCCTCACCTTCAACCTCTGGCGCGGCGGCATTCAGGTCGACATCTCCCGGGTGGTCGACGCCATCCGGCTGTCCGCGGCGGACATCGTCGCGCTGCAGGAACCCGAGGGCCGTACTTGTGCGCTGGCGGATGCCTTGGGCTGGTCCTTTGCCGATCCGGCGCATCACCTTCTGTCGCGCCACCCGATTTACGCCCCGACGGATGTGCCGGCGCACTATGCCCTGGCCGAGGTGCAGCCCGGGCGGTTCATCGCCCTTGCCAATCTGCATCTCAATTCCGATCCGTCCGGCACGGCGGCCATCCGGGACGGCGCCGCGGCGGCGGAGGTCGCCGCGCTGGAACGTGCGGCACGGCTCCAACAGGTGGCGCCGGTCCTTGCGACCTTGAAACGGCTGGCCGGCGAGGGGCTTCCGGTCTTTCTGCTCGGCGATTTCAATGCCCCCTCGCATCTGGACTGGACTGCGGCGACGGTGAACGCACGGCCGCAGATTAGATACCCTTTCGACTGGCCGGTCAGCCGCGCCATCGCCGAGGCCGGATTCACCGATTCCTATCGCAGCCTGCACCATGATCCCCTGGCGCGGCCGGGCATCACCTGGACCCCGGGCTATCCCAGTCCGCGGGTGAAGCCCGACGAATGCCTCGACCGGATCGATTTCATCTACGCGGCCGGC
The DNA here is from genome assembly GCA_964551505.1 of uncultured Rhodospirillaceae bacterium. Classification (GTDB taxonomy): domain Bacteria; phylum Pseudomonadota; class Alphaproteobacteria; order Dongiales; family Dongiaceae; genus Dongia. The sequence continues at coordinate 81,730 of CAZKDH010000046.1, read as the reverse complement.
CCGGCGGTGGCCACCGACAGCCGCCTCCTCGGCGAGGCCGGCGGTCCCGAGGTCGAGATCGCCGTCACGCCCTGGCCGAGCGATCATCGCGCGGTACTCTCGACATTCCACCTGCAGCCCGGCACGCGTCCGGCGATGATCGCCGTCGACCGCGGCGCCGTCCCGGCAGGAAGCGTCTTCGGCGTCCGCATTCACGCGGCAGAGGCCGCCGCCACGCGGATCGTCGTCGCCGCCATGGAGGACGACCCGGTTGCCGCGCCGATCATGTCCATGTCGGTGGCGGACGGGACCGATCGCCGGGTGGTCGCCTTCGGGACCGGCCTGCTGCAGCCCGGCAGCTACCGGATCGCCCTGATCTCCGCAACCGACCGGATCCTGGCGACGACCGCGATCAGGGTTCTCGGGCGCGGCGAGGCGCCGGCCTTGCGCGCCACCGCGGTCAACGGAGCGATCCGCTTCGCCTGGCGCGCGGCACCGGGCAACCGCTTCGACTGGATCGCGGTCTATCCTGCGGGCACGGCCGATCTGCAGGGCTTCATCGCCTACCGCTATACCGATGCCCGGATCGACGGCGAGATGGCGCTGACCCCGGAAGCGCCTTTGCCGACGGGTGCCTACGAGGTCCGCATGATGGCGGACGATGCCCATGTCGTGCTCGCTTCCGCCACGGTCCAGGTTCTGGCCGGCATCCGCCATTCATAACTTCTTTACCCTAATCCGATACACCATCAAGTTGTTGCCCGGCTGCGGTGCCCGACGTGCCGCGCCCGGTGCGGGGATTTTGGGGAAGCCGCATGACCAAGACGATCGGCCGCGTAACGGAGGTCAATAGCACCGGTGTCCGCGCCTTCATCGAGCCCGCGCATCTCGAGGATACCGACGGCTCGGTGACGGTCGGCACCATGGTCGAGATCCACTCCGGCGCGACACGGGTCCTGGGCATCATCAGCGCGGTGCAGAGTCCGGACGGCAAGGCCGGCTCGGGCGCGGTCGTTTCGCTGGATCTCGTCGGCGAGCTCACCAGCGGCGACAACGTGGAATTCACCCGCGGCGTCGGGCGCTGGCCGGGTGTCGGCACCGAGGTGCGCACCATCAGCGATGCCGATGTCGGCGCCGTCCTGGGGATGAAGTCCCGCGGCGCGGTGCGGATCGGCGAAACCAAGGTCGGCGCGACCCAGGAAATCCAGATCGACGTCGACGGCATGCTGCGCAGCCACTTCGCCATCTTCGGGGCGACTGGCTCGGGCAAGACTTCGTCGACGGCCGTGATCCTGCGCGCGATCCTGCAGCGCCTGCCGCACGCCCACATCGTCCTGCTCGACCCGCACAACGAGTATGACGGCGCCTTCGGCGACCTGGTCGAGCGCCTGACGCTCTCGACCTTGAAGCTGCCCTATTGGATGCTGAATTTCTACGAGCTCTGCTCGGTCTTCAAGATCCTGCCGGAGAACCAGTATCCTTCCGAGATCAAGATCTTGCGCGAGGCGGTGTCGCAGGCGAAGACCATGTATGTGCCGGACAAGAAGCCCGGCACGCCGAACATCAGCGTCGACAATCCCTCGCCGTTCCGGCTCAGCGACCTGCGCCGCCTGGTCAACGAGTCGATGGGCAAGCTCGACAATCCCGATGCCATCCAGAGCTATCTGCGGATCCTGAACCGGCTGGAGGAGTTGACCTCGGACGACCGCTACAGCTTCATGTTCGGGCCGCAATTCGTCCGCGACGTGATGTCGGAGGTGATCTGCCAGATCACCCGCATCCCGGTCGCCGGCAAGCCGATGACCACGATCGACCTCTCGGATATCCCGGAGGAAATCGTCGATGTCGTCGTCGCCGTGGTGTTCCGCATCATCTTCACCTTCGCCGTCTGGGCGGGCGAGGGGAGTGCCGTGCCGACGCTGATCGTCTGCGAGGAGGCGCACCGCTATCTCTGGGACGACCGCACCGGCACCAGCATCCGCCTGGCGATGGGCGCCGCATCCCAGGTCGCCAAGGAGGGCCGCAAGTACGGCGTCTCGATCGGCATCGTCTCGCAGCGACCGTCGGAGGTCTCGCCGTCCATCGTCTCGCAATGCGGCACCATCCTCTCCCTGCGGCTCGGCAACGAGCGCGATCTGCAATTCGTCCGCAACGCTCTGCCGGATTCGGCCACCAGCCTGGTCGGGGTCCTGAAGTCGCTGAACAACCGCGAGGCGGTGATCTTCGGCCAGGGCGTCGCCTTCCCGACGCGGGTGACCATCGACGAACTGCCGGCGGCGGCACGGCCGAAGAGCAAGGCGAAGTCCTATTACGACGCCTGGTCTGTCGACAATTCGAGCGTCGAGGCGGTCGCCTCGACCGTTGATCGCTGGCGCAAGCGGGTGCACCAGAAGCCCTAGGCGCGCGCGCGGCCCCCTTTGCCCAGCCACTGCTCGAGATAGCGGCCCATCTCGTCCAGCGCCTGGTCCCGGGTGATCCCGCCGAGCGACAATCCGAAACGCAGCCATAGCCCGTCGATCATCGCGGTAATGCCGATCGCCGCCGCCTCGGCATCCGGTTCGGGCAGGAGCGCGCGCAGGCCGGAGAGCAGGTTGCTGCGCATGCGCGCATGGATGACCCGCTGGATCCGGGCGAATTCCCGGTTGCGCGACACCTCGGCGCAGAACGACAGCCAGGCATTGCAGATCTCCGGATGGAAGAAGCTGGGCGCGAAATTGCCGGCGACGATCGCCTCGATCCGCTCGCGCGGCCCCTTGGCCTTCTGCATGCGGGCGATGACCTCGTCCCGCAGCAGCGCATTGGCGAGGCGCATCACCGCTTCCAGCAGCGAGTCCTTGTTGCTGAAATAGTGCAGCACGATGCCCTTCGACATGCCGGCACGCTCGGCGACCTTGGCCAGCGTGGTGCCGGCAATGCCGGCCTCCTGCAGGATTTCATAGGCCGCCACCGCCAACTCCCGGCGACGGATCTGTTCGATGCGTACGCGCGCCATTCCCGTTCCTTTGCGTCGCCGGCCCGATCTGTGCCGACGTCCCGGGAGCGATCATTTCCCGTCTTGCCTAGATTGTCCAGTTGGACTATAAATTGACCCATGGGTCAATAAATCTTAAGAATAATCAATCCGTTCAATCCAATGGGAGGAATAGCGATGCGCCTGAACCTGACCCGGCCCACCCTCGCCCTGGCCGCCGCCCTGTTCGGCTGGACCGGCATTGCCGTCGCCGGCGAGCCGGAAAGCTGCAAGTCGGTGCGGATGGCTGAGCCGGGCTGGAATGACCTGTCCTTCACCACCGGCGTGGCCGCGGTCCTGCTCGAGGGGCTGGGCTACGAGCCGAAGACCAGCGTTCTCGCCCTGGAGATCATCTATCAGAGCCTGAAGAACAAGGATCTCGATGTCTTTCTCGGCTACTGGGACCCGGCGATGGTGACCTATTACGATCCCTACAAGGCCGACGGCTCGATCGAGACAGTGAAGCAGAACCTGGAAGGCGCCAAATACACCTTCGCCGTGCCGCAATACGTCTATGACGCCGGCGTCCACGACATCAAGGACCTGGCGAAATTCGCGGACAAGTTCGACAAGAAGATGTACGGCATCGAGCCCGGCAGCAACCAGCTGATGTTCGACATCGTGAAATCCGACAAGTTCGGCCTGAACGACTGGGAGGTCGTCGAATCCAGCGAGCAGGGCATGCTGGCCGAGGTCGGCAAGGCGACCCGCGGCCAAGCCTGGATCGTGTTCCAGGGCTGGGCGCCGCATCCGATGAACAACGACTTCCAGCTGGCCTATCTGACCGGCGGCGACGACTTCTTCGGTCCCAACCTGGGCGCGGCGACGGTCCACAGCCAGGTGCGCAAGGGCTACATGCAGGAATGCCCGAACGTGGCCAAGCTGATTGACAATCTCACCTTCGACATCGCCATGGAAAACACCGGCATGGGATACCTGATCAAGGACAGCCTGAGCCCGGCCGAGGCGGCGAAGAAGGTGATCGCCGCCGATCCGACGGTCCTCGACCGCTGGCTCGCGGGTGTCGCCACGATCGACGGCCGGACCGGCCTCGATGCGGTCAAGCAGTCGCTTGGCCTCTAACGCCAGGCAGCACGGGGTGCCAGCGCGATGATGGTGGCCGGTCAGCACGGCCTCCCGCTCTGGGCCGAGCCGCGGGAAACAGCCGCGGCCGGTGCCGAGGCGGTGGTGCTGATCCCCGGTCTCGGCATGCAGGCCGTGGAATGGCCGGAAGAGCTGCTGGCGGTGCTGGCGGCGCGATTCCGGACCGTGGTCTTCGACAATCGCGATGTCGGCCTCTCCGGCCGCTGCGGCCCGGAGCAGGATCCTAGCCTGGGGGAATCGGATTTCCCCGATTGGGCCCCGCCCAGCCTCGCGCCGGCCTATCGCCTCTTCGACATGGCGGAAGACGTGGTCGCCCTGCTCGATGGCCTCGGGATCCGGGCGGCGCATATCGTCGGCTATTCCATGGGCGGCATGATCGGACAGATTCTCGCTGCCCGGTTCCCACAGCGGGTCCTCACCCTGACCTCGCTGATGAGTTCGGGCGGCGAGCCCTGGATTCGGATGACGCCGGCGGTGCAAGCGGCCTTCGCCCGGTCCATCGTCGCCCTCGACGACTCCCAGCGCCGGATCGACAATCTGGTCGAGGAGATGCGCGTCTTTCTGAGCCCCGGCCTGGCCTTCGACCCGGTGGAGGCGCGCCGGAGCGCGGACATGCTGCTGGCGCGCGCCTATTCGCCGGCGGGAATCTGGCGCCAGGCGCGGGCTATGCGCGGCTCCGGAGACCGCACCGCGCTCTTGGGCGAGATCCGCTGCCCGACCCTGGTGGTCCACGGTGCGTGCGATCCCTGCATCGACATCGAACAGGGGCGCAATGCGGGGCGCCTGATTCCCAATGCCAGCTTCGTGCCGCTGGCGGGGATCGGCCACGATCTGTCGGCACCCGCCATCGCCCAGCTCGCAGAGCTCCTGCCGGCACACATGCTGGGCGGGCGGCCGGGAGACTAAAGCCGGGCAGCGGGCCTCAGGCGCGCTTGCGCGCCCTCGGCACCGAATGGCCGAGGACGCGCTTGGCCAGGGTCACCACTTTCGGATCGATCCGCATTTCCGTCAGGTCGACCCCCTTGGACAGCTGCTCGGTGATGATCTTGAGGGCGGCGACGCGTGCCGCCGGCTTGTTGTCCGACTGGATCACGTGCCAGGTCGCATCCCGGGTCGAGGTCAGGTTGAACATGTCCTCGGCGGCCTCGATATACTGGTCCCATTTCGCGCGATTGCGGAAATCCTCGTAGGACAGCTTCCAGCGCTTCAGCGGATTGCTCAGGCGGTCCTCGAAGCGGCGCAGCTGCTCGTTCTTGCTGACATGCAGGAACAGCTTAACCACCCTGATGCCGTCGTCGGCCAGCTGCCGCTCGAATTCGTTGATCTCGCCATAGGCCCGCTTCCACGCCGGGCGGTCGGCGAAACCCTCGACCCGCTCGACCAGGAGGCGCCCATACCAGGACCGGTCGAAGACCGCGAACTGGCCCTTCTCGGGCAGCTTGGTCCAGAAGCGCTGCAGGTAGTGCTGGCGCTTCTCGATCTCGTTGGGCGCGCCGATCGGCCAGACCTTGAGGCTGCGGGGATCGAGCGCCCAGGCAATGCGCCGGATCGTGCCGCCCTTGCCCGCCGCATCCATGCCCTCGAAGACGATCACGGCGCGGTCGCCGGAAAACAGATAGGCGTGCTGAATGCGCTCCAGGATCTGCTGCTGGGCGAGCAGTTCCTTCTCGTAGGCGGCTTCCGGACGTTTCGCGAAGCTGCGCAGCTTCGCCAGACGAATCCTGGGGCTCTTCTTCATGTCGGCTCCGCATCGCTATCGATTGACCGCGGCAAGCCTAGCTTGCGGGCAGTGGCGGCGCAATCGACGGCGGGCCGCGATGCCGCTTTGTCGCAGCATCCTGCGGGCCGGCGCTCGCCCGTGTCAGAAATCCCCGTTTCAGAAATCCAGGGCCTTCGCCTGCCGGACATTCGGCAGCTTCTGCACCTGATCGAGCACCGCCGCCGGCATCGGTCCGTCGATCTCCACCAGCGCGATCGCGTCGGCGCCGGGGGCCGACCGGCCGAGGGCGAAGGTGGCGATGTTGATCCTGTTGTCGCCGAGCAGGGTGCCGAGGCGGCCGATGAATCCCGGCTTGTCCTCGTTGGTGACGTAGAGCATATGCGGCCCGAGTTCGGCATCGATCTTGATGCCCTTGATCTCGACCACGCGCGGACGGTGATCGGCGAAAAGGGTGCCGGCGATGTCGCGCCGCCACCGTTCGCTCACCACGCCGAGGCGGATCAAGGTGTGGTAGTCGCCCTCGCGGTCGTGCTTGATCTCGGTGATCTCGATATTGCGGTCCTTGGCGACCAGCGGCGCGTTCACCATGTTGACCGAATCCAGTAGCGGCTTCAGCAGGCCCTGCAGCAGGATCGCGGTCAGCGGCCGGGTATTCAGGCCGGCGACATTGCCCTCGTACTCGACGATGACCTGGCGGATGCCGGTTTCCGTCGCCTGGCCGGCGAAGCCGCCCAGCTGCTCAGCGAGTTTCATGTAGGGGCGCAGCTTCGGCGCCTCCTCGACGGTCACCGACGGCATGTTGATCGCGTTGGCGACGGCGCCGTGCAGCAGGAAGTCCGACATCTGCTCGGCCACCTGCAGGGCCACGTTCAGCTGCGCCTCGGTCGACGAGGCGCCGAGATGCGGCGTGCAGATGACGCCGGGATGGTTGAACAGGATGTTCTCGGTCGCCGGCTCGGTGGAGAACACGTCGAGCGCGGCGCCGGCGACCTGGCCGGCATCCAGTGCCGCCTTCAGGTCCGCCTCGACGATCAGGCCGCCGCGGGCGCAGTTGACGATGCGCACGCCCGGCTTGCATTTCGCCAGGGCCGTCCGGTCGATCAGCCCGCGGGTCTGGTCGGTCAGCGGGGTGTGCAGGCTGATGACGTCGGCACGCTTCAGCAGGGTGTCGAGATCGACCTTCTCGACGCCGAGATCGAGCGCCCGCTCCGGCGACAGGAAGGGGTCGAAGGCGATCACCTTCATCTTCAGCCCCTGGGCGCGGTCGGCGACGATCGACCCGATGTTGCCGCAGCCGACGATGCCCAGTGTCTTGGCGTAGAGCTCGACGCCGACGAACTTCGCCTTTTCCCACTTGCCGGCATGGGTCGACCGGTCGGCCTGGGGGATGTGCCGGGCCAGCGCCATGATCATCGCCAGGCTGTGCTCGGCGGTGGTGATGTTGTTGCCGAAGGGCGTGTTCATCACGCAGATGCCGCGGGCGGTGGCGGCCTTCACGTCGATATTGTCGACGCCGATCCCGGCGCGGCCGATCACCTTCAGGCTGCGGGCCGCGGCGATGACCTCGGCCGTCGCCTTGGTCGCCGAACGCACGGCAAGGCCGTCGAAGCCGTCGATGATCTGGATCAGCTCCTTCGGCTTCAGGCCGACCCGCTCGACCACCTCGATGCCGCGGTCCTTGAAGATCTTGACCGCCGCCGGGGCGAGGTCATCGGAAATGAGGACTCGTGCCATGGTTACGCCGCCTTCTGATGCCTGGATTTCGCGTCCGCATAGGCCCAGTCCAGCCACGGCAGCAGGGCCTTCAGGTCGGCGGCCTCGATGGTGGCGCCACACCAGAGGCGCAGGCCGGGCGGGGCATCGCGATAGCTGCCGGCATCGAGCGCCGCCGCCTCGCACTCCAGCGTCGCGGCCACCGCCTTGGCAAGTGCGTCCCGGTCGGCGGCGGGGAGGCCGGTGAACCAGGGATCGACGATCTTCAGGCAGATGCTGGTGGAGGAGCGGGTGAGCGGATTCTCGGCCAGGAAATCCACCCAGGGGGTGGCGGCGACCCAGTTGGCGACGATCTTCAGGTTGGCCTCGGTGCGGGCGACCAGCGCCGGCAGCCCGCCCAGAGCCTCGGCCCATTTCAGCGCATCCAGCTGATCCTCGACGCAGAGCATCGACGGCGTATTGATGGTCTCTCCCTGGAAGATGCCCTCGATCATCTTGCCGCCCCTGGCGAGGCGGAAGATCTTCGGCAGGGGCCACCGGGGCTTGTGGCCTTCCAGCCGGGCCACGGCGCGCGGCGAGAGCACCAGCATGCCATGCGCCGCCTCGCCGCCCAGCACCTTCTGCCAGGACCAGGTGACGACATCCAGGCGATCCCAGGGCAGGTCCATGGCAAAGGCGGCCGAGGTCGCATCGCAGATGGTGAGGCCCTGCCGGTCGGCGGGGATCCAGTCGCCCGAGGGAAACCGCACGCCGGAGGTGGTGCCGTTCCAGGCGAAGACCACGTCCTGCGCCCAGTCCACCGCGGCAACGTCCGGCAATCTGCCGTACTCCGCCTGGAGGATGCGCGGCTCCAGCCGCAATTCCGTGGCGATATCCGCGGCCCATTCCTGGCTGAAGCTCTCGAAGGCCAGCACCGTCACCGGCAGGGGCCCCAGCAGCGACCAGAGCGCCATCTCCACCGCGCCGGTATCCGAGGCCGGCACGATGCCCAGCCGGTAATCCGCCGGCAGTCCGAGGATGGCGCGGGAGCGCGTGATCACCTCGTTCAGCTTCGCCTTGCCGATCTTCGATCGGTGCGAACGGCCAAGCACCGCGTCGTTGAGGATTTCGGGGGTCCAGCCGGGCCGTTTGGCGCAGGGGCCGGACGAAAAATACGGCCGTCGCGGCCGTTCGGCAGGTCGGTTCATCGATCGTCCCTTCCAGAACGAAGCGCTCCGGTGGGGGAGCGTGGCCCGCCGCAGATCATGGTGATTTCGGCCGGGCTGTCAACCGCAACTGTCGCTCCGCGGGCAATTGGGGTCGCGCGGCGCTGGACGGAGCGGGGGAGAATCGCCTATTTCTCAAGGCGATGGTTCCTGCGCTGCCGCCCTGGATTGACGGCGGCGCCGGGATGAAAAGGGAATGCGGTGCGGCCCGATACCGGGCCTATGCCGCGGCTGCCCCCGCAACTGTGAGCGGCGAGCCCCCTGCCGAATCATCACCACTGGCGCCGCCGACAGCGCCGGGAAGGTGCGGCAGGATGGGTGACGACCCGCAAGCCAGGAGACCTGCCATCATCCTGCAACTCTCGCGATCGGGCGGTGGGCCCGATGGAGGACAGAATGACGGATCTAGCCTTTCCCTCTCCGACATCGCCCGACCGGGCCGGCCTGTTCGCGGTGCTGCATGCACTCGAGCGCGGCAGCGAGCCGTCGGTGGAAATGCAGCTGCTGCAATGGGTGATGGGGCTGCCGGCGGGTCTCGATCCGGCGGTCGCCGCCAAATCGGTGCTGGCCTATCAGCAGGACCACCCGCACCTTGCCTTGTCGGGACGCCTGCTGCGGCTGTTGGAAATCGTCGGCGAATTCCCGGCCGAGCGCCTCGCCGCCTTGGCGCGGCGGCGAGGGACCCGAGTCCGGAACTAGCTCAGGCCTTCAGCTTCGCGGCAATCTTGGCGACATGCTCGCCCTGGAAACGCGCCATGCCGAGCTCCTTGGCGCTCGGCTGCCGGCTGCCGTCGGCGCCGGCGATGGTCGAGGCGCCGTAGGGCGAGCCGCCCTTGATCTCCTCGACGCCCATCTGGTCGGCGCAGGAATAGGGCAGTCCGACCACGACCAGGCCGTGATGCAGCAGGACCGTATGGGTGGAAAGGATGGTCGATTCCTGGCCGCCGTGCTGGGTGGCGCTCGAGGTGAAGACGCTGCCGACCTTGCCGATCAGGGCGCCCTTGAACCACAGGCCGCCGGTCTGATCGAGGAAGTTCTTCATCTGCGCCGTCATGTTGCCGAAACGGGTCGGTGTGCCGACGATGATGGCGTCGTAGTTCGGCAGCTCGTCGACAGTGGCGATCGGCGCCGCCTGGTCGGTCTTGAAATGCGAGGCCTTGGCCACCTCGGGCGGCACCAGTTCCGGCACGCGCTTGATCGTCACTTCGGTACCGGCGACCTTGCGGGCGCCTTCGGCGACCGCCTGGGCCATGGTTTCGATATGGCCGTAGCTGGAATAGTAAAGAACCAAGACCTTGGTCATGACGCCTCTCCTTGCAGGGTATCGGATTTCGGTTTCTTGCCGGGTGGGGTGTAGATAAGCCCTCCGCCACCCCTGTGTTAACCGGTCGCATCCTGATAAGATTGTTCAGCTATTGTAAACAGTGACGGATCGGCCTCATGGACCAGCTGGCGGCGATGCGGACATTCAGGCGGGTGGTCGAGGCGGGCAGCTTTACCGCCGCCGCCCGCCAGCTCACCCTGTCGAAGGCCGCGGTCAGCAAGCAGATCAGCGATCTGGAGGCCTATCTGGGGGCGGCCCTGCTGAACCGCACCACCCGGCGCCTCAGCGCGACCGAGGCCGGCAGCGCCTATTTCGAGAGCTGCGTGCGCCTGCTGGACGAGATCGACGCGGCGGAATCCGCGGTGCGGCACCTCCAGGCGGAACCCAGCGGCACCTTGCGGATCAGCGCCCCGGACGTCTTCGGCCAGGCCCATCTCGGGCCGATCGTGGCGGAAATGGCCCGGCTCTATCCCAAGCTCACCGTCGTCTACCAGTTGTCGGACCGTTTCGTCGATCTGATCGAGGAAGGGGTGGATGCCGCGGTGCGCATCCGCACCGGCCTGCCGGATTCCAGCCTGGTGGCGCGACGGATCTGCGACATCCAGCGCGTCGTCTGCGCGGCTCCGGCCTATCTGAAGGCGCATGGCACGCCGAAGACGCCGGACGACCTCAAGAACCACAACTGCCTGATCAATACGCTGTCGCCTGCACCTTTCGACTGGGACTTTCAGACGCCCCAGGGACGCCGGGTGATCAAGGTGCGGGGAACCGCCCAGGCCAACAACGCCAATGTGCTCCTGACCTCATTGCTGGAGGGGATCGGCATCGCCCGCCTGCCGGTCTTCATCGTCGGGCCGGATCTGGCCGCCAAGCGCCTGGTGCCGATCCTGGGCAAGTTCCCCACCGAGGCCCATCAGCTCTACGTGGTGTATCCGCAGAACCGGCATCAGTCGCCGAAGGTGAGGGTCTTCATCGATCTGCTGCTCGCGCGCTTCGGCCACGACCAGCCTTGGGAACGCTGTCCCGATCCGGCGTGAATCTGAAGCCCGCCGGATCGGGTCGCGAAACGTCTACTTCGCCATCTTGTAGGCCTTGTGGCAGGCGCCGCAGGCCGCGCCGACCTTCTCGAACTGGGCGCGCACAGTCGCCAGATCGCCGCCCTGGGCGGCGGAAACCAGCATGTCGGCCTGCATCTTCAGGTCACCGGCCTTGGACTTGAAGTCGTCCCAGTTCTGCCAGATTTCCGGCTTGGCCGCGGTATCGCCCTGGTCGGAGCCCTGGGGGAACAGATCCGGGATCATGTCCGCAATTTCGCCGATCTTCTGGGCCGGCGCCACGACATCCGCCGCGGCCCCGTTGGCCTCGACAATGGCCTTGATCGCCTTCATCGAGGCGCCATTCGATTTCATGGCTTCCTGGCGTGTCTTGATGGCATCCACCTCGGCCAGGGCGACGGCGCCCAGGCTGCAGAGGATAAGAGCCGCCGCGGCCCCCCCGATCCATTTGTTCTTGGCTGATTTCTTCATTGTTCTTCCCTCGGTTGCGGTTCATCCCAACCTGACGATTATGTCGGGGCTGCCAATCTGCCGCAGCCCAGATCCCTTGACTTCACGATCTTGTGAGAACAGCGTTTCTCATAACGAAACTGTCACCTAACTGTAACTTTGTCGAAAGCGGCCAAATGGCTAGGGTCCGCGCGGGGACGGTTAATCGGACATAGGAATGGCAGACGAGATCGAGCTCAAGCTCATGCTCCCGCCGGGCAGCGCTGGCAGCGTCACGCGCCAGTCGGCGTTCAAGCGTCTGATCGGCCGGCAGACCTCCGAGCGCGCACAGAAAAAGCGGCTTGATTCCGTCTATTTCGATACCGCCGACAAATGGCTGGCCGATCGCGGCATGGCCCTGCGCGTGCGGCGGATCGGCAAGAAGCATATCCAGACCCTGAAGGCGCCGCTGGCCGGGCCGGACGGGCTGCAGGCCTTTCGCGAATTCGAATCCCAGATCACCGGCGACCGGCCACTGCTCACCGCCGTCGACGACGCGGGCCTGCGGCGCCGGCTGGACCGCGCCAAGGTCTGGGATCGCCTGCGGCCGGTATTTTCCACGCGCTTCGACCGGTCGAGCTTCCTGGTGGAACGCAACGGCTCATCGATCGAGGTCGCGGTCGATCACGGCGAGATCCTGTCCGATGCCAAGCGCCGGCCGATCGCCGAGGTCGAGCTCGAGCTGAAATCCGGTGATGCGGCAACGCTATTCGACCTCGCTTCCGACCTGACCACCGAGCTGGCGGAGGACTACCCGATCCGCCTCGGCCATGAAACCAAGGCGGCGCGGGGTTTCGCCCTTGCCGAGGGCACCTCGCCGAAGCCGCACAAGGCCACACCGATCTTCCTCGATCCGGATGCGACCACGGCCGAGGCCTTCGTCGTCGTCGCCCGCAACTGCCTGGCGCAATTGCGGGCCAACGAGGCCGCCGTCCTCGCGATCGAGGACGACGAGGCCATTCACCAGTTCCGGGTGGCGATCCGGCGCCTGCGGGCCATCGTCGGGGCCTATCGCGACCTGATCGACGACGACGTGCATGCGGTGCTGTCGATCGATCTCCGGTGGCTGCAGCGCCAGTTCGGCGCCGCGCGCGACCTGGACGTGCTGATCGCGGAGACCCTCACCCCGCTCAACCACCGCCTGCGCCGCCAGCTGTCGCTGGAACCCCTGATCGCCGCCGCCGAGGCGGCGCGGAGCGAGGCCCGGCGCGAGGCGCATCTGGCCCTGGAGAATCCGCGCTATGCGGCCATGCTTCTCGAACTCTATCGCCGGCTGCATACATCGGACTGGCAGCGGCTGTCGGCGGGTGCGCGCCTGGGCGCGCCGGTGCGGAATTTCGCCTCCAGCTTGCTCCAGATCCGCCATAAGCGCCTGATCCGGCTGGGAAGCCGCGGCATCGACCTGCCGGAAAACGAGCTCCACCGCGTGCGTCTGCTGGGCAAGAAGATGCGCTATGCGGCCGAGGCGTTCAGTTCGCTCTATAAGCCCAAGGCGGCGCGCAAGTACGTGCTGGCGCTTTCCGCCATCCAGGATCGCCTGGGCTCGCTCAACGACGCCTTCGTGAGCCGGCAGGTCCTGATCGACCTGGTGCAACGGCTGGTCCGGGAGGACCAGATGCCGGCGGCGGACGCCGCCCTGCTGCGCGGCACCGTCCTTGGCTGGCAGACCGCCCGCATCGAGCGCGATCTCGCCGGTTTTCCCGTCGCCTGGCACGAATTCTCGAAATGCCGGCGGTTCTGGACCGAGAACTAGGCCGCCCGGCCCGGTCGGGCCCACATTCCTGCATACAACCTATTCGCGATTGAGCTAACCCATTGCCGCCACCAGACTCTAGATTGTCCGGGGCCCGGATCGGGGCCGAACCGGAAGCCGGAGTTTGTCGTGACCGAAGTTGCAGCATCGGCGGAAGACCGTTCCGCGGGCCGCCATATGGCCGAGCGCACCGCCCTGCTGGTGCTGGTGGCCATCAGCTTCTGCCACCTGATGAACGACATGATGCAGTCGCTGCTGGCGGCGCTCTATCCGATGCTGAAAGTGTCCTACAACCTGGATTTCGGCCAGATCGGCCTGATCACCCTGGTGTTCCAGGTGACCGCCTCGCTGCTGCAGCCCCTGGTCGGATTGTTCACCGATCGCCGGCCGCAGACCTATGCCCTCTGCGTCGGAATGAGCTTCACCCTGTGCGGCCTGCTGCTGCTGGCCTTCGCCGGCAGCTATCCGCTGCTGCTGCTGGCGGCGGCGCTGATCGGCACCGGCTCGTCCGTGTTCCACCCGGAATCGTCCCGCGTGGCGCGGGCGGCGTCGGGCGGGCAGCACGGGCTGGCGCAGTCGGTTTTCCAGGTCGGCGGCAATATCGGGACCGCCGTGGGGCCGCTGGCCGCCGCCTTCATCATCCTGCCGCGGGGCCAGAGCAGCGTCGCCTGGTTCTGCTTCGGGGCGATGCTGGCGATCATGGTCCTGGCGCGGGTCAGCGCCTGGCACAAGAACCACCGGCGCGCACGCGCCGCGACGCGCTCCGCCGCGGACCTGCACCGGCCGAACCTGTCGCGCCGGCAGATCGGCATCGCGATCACCGTGCTGCTGGTGCTGATCTTCTCGAAATACTTCTACGTCGCCAGCCTGTCGAACTATCTCACCTTCTACTTGATCAGCAAGTTCTCGATCTCGGTGAAGGCGGCCCAGCTCTATCTCTTCGTCTTTCTCGGTGCCAGCGCCCTGGGCACCATCGTCGGCGGTCCGCTGGGCGACCGCATCGGCCGGAAATGGGTGATCTGGGTGTCGATCCTGGGCGTGCTGCCGTTCACCCTGGTCCTGCCCTATGTCGACCTGTTCTGGACCTGCCTGCTCAGCGTCGTCATCGGCCTGATCATCTCGTCGGCATTCTCGGCGATCCTGGTCTATGCGCAGGAACTGGTGCCGGGCCGTGTCGGCATGATTGCCGGCCTGTTCTTCGGCTTCGCCTTCGGCATGGGCGGCATCGGCGCGGCGGTGCTGGGCGAACTCGCCGACCAGACCAGCATAGATTTCGTCTACCGGGTCTGCGCGTTCCTTCCGGCGCTCGGCATCGTCACCGTGCTGCTGCCCAACATCGAGACGGAGTTTGCCCGGCGGCGCCGGCGTCAGCCGGCCTGACCGGGGTCGACCGGGCTCGGCCTAGTCCAGGGATTTCGGGGTGACGAAGCTCTTCAGGCTTCCGGATTCGCCGTCGAGTTTCGACCATTTGGCAGCATCGAAGGTGATGACGGCCACCGCCCCGGTCGGAAACTTCTTGCGCAGGTCGGCGACCGCCTTCTTGTCCCCCGCGCCGATGACCCAGCTGGCGAAATCATGCAAGCCGGGGTTGTGACCGATGACCATCACCTCGTTGAGTTCCTCCGGCGCCTTCGCGAGACAGGTCAGGACCTCGCGCGGCAGGGCCATGTAGAGGTCCTGCATCAGCCGCGTCTTGACGGTTTTCGGCAGGGCGGGGCGGATCAGATCCAGGGTGTCCCGGGCCCGCCTTGCGGTCGAGCAGAGGATCAATTGCGGGCTGAGCTTGGCCTTTTTCAGCCAGGCCGCCATCTTGGCGCCGGCCTTGGCGCCCTGCGGCGCCACCGGACGGTCTATATCGGCCAGTTCCGGGCTGTCCCAGGCGGATTTGGCATGCCGCATCAATATGACTGTCTTCATTTTGTCACAATTCAGTAAGAAGAAATAAACGCCCTGAAGCAAAGAATCCGGCGGTCGGTTCAATGCCAGGGCGCCCCATAACCGGGTCGTATATCGGCCCGGCCCTCCGGTTTGGCAAGGCTTGTCCAGTTGCGGCTGCAAGACATTGCCGAGACCGGTGGTGAATATTGAAAACGAATGGCCTAGAATTGCATGTTTCGACCGGCGGCCGGGCCGGTACAGGGAGTTAACGCCGTGGATGACGTGCCGCTGATGGACCAGCCGAAATACGACCTCGGGTCGCTCAACCGGTTCATAAATCGAGAAACTTCCTGGCTCGCCTTCAATGAACGGGTGCTCGAGGAGGCGGGAAACAAGGCCCATCCGCTGCTGGAGCGGCTGCGGTTCCTGTCGATCTCCGCCAACAACCTCGACGAGTTCTACATGGTCCGGGTGGCCGGCCTGCGCGGTCAGGTGAAGGCCGGGATCGCCATCATCAGCGCTGACGGCCTCACCCCTGCCCAGCAATTGGCTGCGATCAATCAGCGCAGCGGCGAGCTGATGCGCAGCCAGCAGGCGCATTGGCGCGCCCTCCGCCAGGAGCTCCGCGAGGCGGGACTGGCGGTTCTCGACCCCTCCGACGTGACCGCCAGCGAGAAGGAATGGCTGGACGGGCATTTCCTCGACCAGATCTATCCGGTGCTGACGCCGATGGCGATCGATCCGGCGCATCCGTTCCCCTTCATTCCGAACGGCGGCTTCGCCATGGCGCTGGAACTGCGCCAGCCGGGCGACGGCAAGTCGATGCGGGCGCTGATCCCGCTGCCGAGCCAGTTGCCGCGGTTCATCCGGCTGCCGGGGCGGGACCCCTACAACATCCGCTTCCTCACCCTGGAATCCGTGGTCGGCCTCTATCTCGACCGCCTGTTCCCGTCCTTCGAGGTCATCGGCAAGGGCTATTTCCGGGTCATCCGCGACAGCGAAATCGAGATCATGGAGGAGGCCGAGGATCTGGTGCGGCATTTCGAATCCGCCCTGAAGCAGCGCCGGCTGGGCAGCGTCATCCGCCTCAAGGTGAATGCCGACATGCCGGAGGACCTGCTCAGCTCGGTGATCGACGAGCTCGACGCCAGCCGCGAGGACGTCTTCGTGCTCGACGGCCTGATCGGCCTCGCCGCCACCTCGAAGCTGATCGTCGACGAACGCCCGGACCTGAAGTTCCAGCCGTTCAATCCGCGCTTCCCGGAGCGCATCCGCGATGCCGGCGGCGAGTGCTTTGCGGCGATCCGGCAGAAGGACATTGTCGTCCATCATCCCTACGAGAGCTTCGATGTCGTCGTGCAGTTCATCCTGCAGGCGGCGCGCGATCCGAATGTCGTGGCGATCAAGCAGACGCTCTACCGCACCAGCGAGGGCTCGCCGATCGTGAAGGCGCTGATCGAGGCAGCGGAAGCGGGGAAATCCGTCACCGCCCTGGTCGAGCTCAAGGCGCGGTTCGACGAGGCGGCGAACATCCGCTGGGCGCGCGACCTGGAGCGGGTCGGCGTGCAGGTGGTCTACGGCTTCGTGCAGCTGAAGACCCACGCCAAGGTCTCGATGGTGATGCGCCGCGAAGGCAATGCCCTGCGCACCTATGTTCATTTCGGTACCGGCAACTACCATCCGATCACCGCCAAGATCTATACCGACCTCAGCTTTTTCACCTGCGACCCCGGCCTCTGCCACGACGCCGCGCGGCTGTTCAACTACATGACCGGCTATGCAAAGCCCGAGGGCACCGAGAAGGTCGCATTCGCGCCGCTGACCCTGCGCCCGACGATCCTGAAGCTGATCGAGGACGAGATCGAGCATGTGAAGGCGGGACGCGTTGGCCACATCTGGGTCAAGGTGAATTCGCTGGTCGATCCCGGCCTGATCGACGCGCTCTACCGGGCCAGCAATGCCGGGGTGAAGATCGACCTGGTGGTGCGCGGCGTGTGCTGCCTGCGGCCGGGCGTCAAGGGGATGTCGGAGAATATCCGGGCGAAAAGCATCGTCGGGCGCTTCCTCGAGCATTCGCGCATCGTCTGCTTCGGCGGCGGCCACGCCCTGCCGTCGCGCAACGCCAAGATCTTCATCTCCTCGGCCGACTGGATGCCGCGCAACATGGACCGGCGGCTGGAACTGCTGGTGCCCATCGAGAATCCGACGGTGCACCAGCAGATCCTCGACCAGATCATGGTCGCCAACCTGAAGGACAACCTGCAGAGCTGGCAGCTGGACGGGGACGGCAACTACACGCGGCTGAGGCCGGCCGAGGGTGGCGGGTTCAGCGCCCATACCTATTTCATGACGAATCCCAGTTTGTCAGGCCGCGGTTCCGCACTTAAGAAGCACAAGAAAGCCCTGAAGCTCGATTTGCAGAAGGCCTGACGCTTGACCGCATCCCTGCGCAAATCCGCGGCCGCGGCGAAGGCGGCGCGACCCGGCCGCGTGGCGGTGATCGACATCGGCTCGAATTCCGTGCGCCTGGTCGTCTTCGACAAGCGCTCGCGCTGTCCGGTGCCGGTGTTCAACGAGAAGGCGCTGCCCGGCCTGGGCCGCGGCCTGGAAAAGACCGGCAAGCTCAATCCCGAAGGCGTCAAGGCCGCGCTGGTCAACATCACCCGTTTCGTCACCATGGCCGAGGCGATGGGGGTGGAAAGCATCGATCTGCTGGCGACCGCCGCGGTGCGCGATGCCGGCGACGGCAAGGCCTTTGCCGGCGAGATCGAGCGCAAGACCGGCCGGAAGGTGCGCATCATCTCCGGCGCCGAGGAGGCGCAGCTCTCCGCTCTAGGCGTCATCGCCGGCGTGCCGGAGGCCGACGGCCTGATGGGCGATCTCGGGGGCGGCAGCCTGGAACTGGTGGCCCTCAACAAGGGCAAGCTCGGACAGCACGTCACCCTGCCGCTCGGCCCGCTGCGCCTGGCGGAAGCCACCGGCGGCGATCTCGACGAGGCGCAGAAGCTGATCGACAAGCAGCTGGAGAAGCTCGACTGGCTGCAGGCGATCAAGGGCCGCATGCTGTATCCGGTCGGCGGCGCCTGGCGCACGCTGGCGCGGATCCACATGGAGCAGGTCGGCTATCCGCTGCACGTGATCCACGAATACCGGATCGGCCGCCGCCAGGCCGAGGATCTCGCCAAGGTGCTGAGCCGCCTCGGCAAGCGCTCGCTCGGCACCATGCCGGGGGTGTCGCGCCGGCGCATGGAAACGCTGCCCCTGGGCTCGCTGGTCCTGGAGCGCCTGCTGCGCGCGGCCAAGCCCGAACGGGTGTTCTTCTCCGCCTACGGCCTGCGCGAGGGGTTCCTGTTCGGCACCCTCGACGAGAGCGCGCAATCCGCCGACCCGCTGCTGGTCGGGTGCGCCGATCTCGCCGGCGCCGACGGGCGCTTCGGCTCGGTCAGCGATCAGCTCGACGACTGGATCGCCCCGCTGTTCCGCGGCGAAGGCCATGAACGGGCGCGGCTGCGCGAGGCGGCCTGCCTGCTCTCCGACATCGCCTGGCGCGAGCATCCGGACTACCGCGCCGAACAGGCCTTCACGCGGGTCCTGCGGCTGCCGGTCGCCGGCATCACCCATCCCGAGCGCGTCACCCTGGCCCTGGTCCTGGCGATCAGGTACGGCGAATCGGTCGAGGCGGCCTTCATCGACCCGGTACGGTCGCTGCTGAGCGAGGAGAACGCCGCCTTCGCCGCCCGCGTCGGCACCACGATCCGCCTGGCCTATTCGCTGAGCGGCGGGGCGCAGCACATGCTGGGCCTGACCTCGATCGGCAAGGCCGGCGGCAAGCTGGTGCTGCACCTGCCGAAAGGCGGCGAGAGTCTGTTCGGGGAAGCGGTGCAGCGGCGCCTCGATGCGGCCGGACGGGCCTTCGACCTGCCGACGGCGATCGCCTAGATCTCGATCACCTTCACCCGCTTGCCGACCGCGGTCAGCGCGAGCTTGCCGTGCTTCAGCTTGAGGGCGTCGGCGCCGAACATGTCCAGGCGCCAGCCGTTGAGGGCGGGAACCGGCGCCGCATCGTCGGCGGCGATGAGCTCGAGATCGCCGCCGCTGGCGATCAGCTTCTGCGCCACCTCGTGGTGGTCGCACCGCGTCTTCAGCAGCACCCGCAGGAGCTCGATCACCGGACCGAGGCCGGGCGGAATCTCCGGCCGCGGCTCCAGCCGCGGGCATTCGGAATCCGGCATCGCCAGGCCGCGGCGCACCGCTTCCAGTATGGCATCGCCCATCTTGCCCTCGGCGAAGTTCTTGGTCAGGCCGCGGCAGCGCGCCAGGCCATCGGCGTCCTTCGGCGGATGGGCGGCGATCTCGACCAGGGACTCGTCCTTGATCAGCCGGTTGCGCGGCACGTCGCGGGACTGCGCCTCGCGCTCGCGCCAAGCGGCGAGTTCCTTCAGCACCGCCAGGAAGCGCGGCTTGTCGGAACGGGTCTTCAGCCGCTGCCAGGCCAGTTCCGGCGAGGCGCGATAGGTCGCGGGATCGGTCAGGATCGCCATCTCGTCGGCCAGCCATTCCAGGCGCCCGGCCTTCTCCAGCTTGCGCTGCAGCTTCTCGTAGACCACCCGGAGATGGATGACGTCGGACAGGGCATAGGTCAGCTGGCGCTCGGTCAGCGGCCGCTGCGCCCAGTCGGTGAAGCGCGACAATTTGTCCAGCCGGGCATTGGCCAGCTTGTTGGCCAGGGTCTCGTAGCTGGCGGCGTCGCCGAAGCCGCAGGCCATCGCCATCACCTGGGTATCGGCGATCGGATGCGGAACCTCGCCCATCAGCAGGTTGAAGATCTCGATGTCCTGCCGCGCCGCATGGAAGACCTTGATGACATTGGAATTCTTCAGGAGCGCGAAGAGCGGGGCGAGGTCCAGGCCCTCGGCCAGGGAATCGATCGCCGCGGCCTCGTGCGGCCCGGCCAGCTGCACCAGGCAAAGCTGCGGCCAATAGGTCTTGTCGCGCAGGAATTCGGTGTCGATGGTGACATAGGGCTCGCCGGCCAGCCGCTCGCAGAACCGGGTCAGGGTCGGGGTATCGGCGATCAGCAGGTTGGCGGGGGCGGTGGTACTGGCGGGTGGATGTGCATTCATGGGCGAAGCTATAGCCGGTTTCCAGCGTCCGATAAAGCGACCAGACGGCGGCCCGGCCGGTTTACCCGAAACCCTTGACAAACCGGGCTTTTCCATGCCTTTTGCCGGCAGATTCACCGGGTTTCCAGGGACCGTCCAGATGCATATCTACCGCACCCATAGCTGCGGCGCGCTGCGTGCCGCCGATTCGGGCAAGACCGTCCGCCTGTCGGGCTGGATCCACCGCAAGCGCGACCACGGCAATCTGCTGTTCGTCGACCTGCGGGATCATTTCGGCCTGACGCAATGCGTGCTCGATACCTCGAGCCCCCTGTTCAAGGCGGTCGAGCAGACCCGGGTCGAGAGCGTGGTCACGGTCACCGGCAAGGTGGTGGCGCGTACCCCGGAAACCACCAATGCCAAGCTGCCGACCGGCGCGGTCGAGGTCGCGGTCCAGGAATTCACCCTGCAGTCCGCCGCCGACATGGTGCCGCTGCAGGTCAACAGCGACGAGGATGCGGGCGAGGAGATCCGCCTGAAGAACCGCTTCCTCGATCTGCGCCGGGAAAAGGTGCATGCCAACATCGTTCTGCGCTCGAAGGTGATCGCCAGCCTGCGCCGCCGGATGATCGATCAGGGCTTCACCGAGTTCCAGACGCCGATCCTGACCTCGTCCAGCCCGGAGGGTGCCCGCGACTTCCTGGTGCCCTCGCGCATGCATCCCGGCAAGTTCTACGCCCTGCCGCAGGCGCCGCAGCAGTTCAAGCAGCTGCTGATGGTGGCCGGCTTCGACCGCTACTTCCAGATCGCACCGTGCTTCCGCGACGAGGACAGCCGCGCCGATCGCTCGCCGGGCGAGTTCTACCAGCTCGATTTCGAGATGTCCTTCGTCACCCAGGAAGACGTCTTCAACGCCATCGAACCGGTCCTGCATGGCGTGTTCGAGGAATTTGCCGGCGACCGCAAGGTCTCCGGCCTGCCGTTCCCGCGCATCGCCTTCGACGAATCCATGCTGCGCTACGGCTCGGACAAGCCGGACCTGCGCAACCCCATCCGCATCAGTGACGTCACCGAGATTTTCCGCGGCTCGAATTTCGGCATCTTCGCCAAGGCAATCGAGATGGGCTCGGTGGTGCGCGCCGTCCCGGCGCCGGGTGCGGGCGGCAGGCCACGCTCGTTCTTCGACAAGCTCAACGACTGGGCGAAGAGCCAGGGCGCGGCCGGACTCGGCTATGTGGTCTTCGAGGCCGGCGGCGGCAAGGGCCCGATCGCCAAGAACCTCGACGAGGCGCGGATCGCGCAGCTGCGCGACGCCGCCGGCGTCAAGGACGGCGATGCCCTGTTCTTCGCCTGCGACAAGGCGCTGCCGGCGGCGAAGTTCGCCGGCACCGTCCGCAGCAAGCTCGGCGAGGAACTGGGCCTGATCGACCCGAAGCGCTTCGAATTCTGCTGGATCGTCGATTTCCCGATGTACGAGTTCAACGAGGACACCGGCAGGATCGAGTTCAGCCACAATCCGTTCTCGATGCCGCAGGGCGGCATGGAGGCGCTGCTGAAGCAGGATCCGCTCACCATCAAGGCCTATCAGTACGACATCGTCTGCAACGGTGTGGAACTGTCCTCGGGCGCCATCCGCAACCACCTGCCGGAGATCATGTACAAGGCCTTCGAGATCGCCGGCTATCCGAACGGCGAGGTCGAGGCCCGTTTCGGCGGCATGTTGAACGCCTTCAAGTTCGGCGCCCCGCCGCACGGCGGTTCGGCGCCCGGCGTCGATCGCATCGTCATGTTGCTGGCCGAAGAGAAGAACATCCGCGAAGTCATTGCATTCCCGCTCAATCAGCGCGCCGAGGATCTGCTGATGCAGGCCCCCGCCGAGGTGCCGCCGGCGCGGCTGAAGGAACTGTCGATCCGGCTGGATTTGCCTTTGGCCAAAAAGTGAGAGACAATTGAGCGCTTGCCGAACGTGACGCCAAGATGCCCGGCGGCAGCAGGGAGAGGTCCGTGCCTTCGACATCGATCGACTGAAGATCGGCATGCCGAAGCTGCGCGGAGGAACGACCGACAAGAAGACGAGCCAGGGGGTTCATGACTAATCCCTACGACGACGGCTTCTCGATGCCGGCCGATTGGATGCTGCACAATCGCTGCTGGATGGCGTGGCCGACGCGCGCCGAAACCTGGGGCGAGCATCTCGATGCCGCCCGCGAGGCCGTGGCGGAAATCGCCAAGACGGTGGCCCAGTTCGAACCCGTCACTATGATCGCCAAGCCGAAGAACGTGGCCGAGGTCTCGCTGCTGACCGGGCAGGGCGTCAACCAGATCTCCATGGCGCATGACGACTCCTGGATTCGCGACATGGGGCCGAGCTTCGTGGTGAACGCCACCAACCAGGTGGCCGGCATCCACTGGCTGTGGAACGCCTGGGGCCACCGCTACGACGATTTCAGCCGCGACGCCGCCGTCGGCGGGACCATCCTCGAGCGCCTGGAGATGCGGCGCTACCCGGCCGACCTGGTGGTCGAAGGCGGCGCCATCCATGTCGACGGCGAGGGCACGCTGCTGACCAGCGAATCGGTGATGCTGAATCCCAACCGCAATCCCGGCAAGAGCCGCGAGGCGATCGAGGAGATCCTGATCCGGATGCTCGGCATCCGCCAGGTGATCTGGCTCGGCGAGGGCCTGCAGGACGATTTCGCCGGCGGGCATGTCGAGAACCTGGCGCGTTTTATCCGGCCGGGCGTCGTGCTGGCCCTCACCTCGACCGATCCGGCCGATCCCAACCACAAGGTGCTGCAGGACAATCTGGCCCGTCTCAAGGCGGCGCACGATGCCAACGGCCGCGAGCTCGAGGTCGTCGAGGTCGAGCAGCCGCGGCCGCAATACGACGCCGACGGGCGGCGGCTGGCCCTGTCCTACGTGAATTTCTACATGCCGAACGGCGGCATCGTGCTGCCGGCCTTCGAGGACGGCGCGGCGGACAAACGCGCCTTCGACATCATGACGCGCCTGTTCCCGAAGCGCGAGGTCGTGCAGATCCCGGCGATCGAGCTGGCCTATGGCGGCGGCGGCATCCACTCTGCCTGCCTGCCGCAGCCGGCCGGGGAGCCGGTGAAGGCGGCCGCCGTCTAGCCCGCTGCTGCCTGGCCCGCCACCGCCTGGTCCGCCACCGCGGCCAGTCCTCAGATATGCGGATCGAAGCCGTGCATGCTGCCGGCATGCGGCGCCGCGCTGCCATGGCTGATCGCGAAGCCGCGGTCCAGCGCGAAGACCTTGGCGGTCGAGAAGGTCAGGGAGACGTCGGTGCCGGGGCTGAGCAGGATCTGCCGGCTGGCATCGTGCGGCACGTCGGCCTCGAGATGGGTGCTGGTATCCTTGCGCTCCAGCTCGACGCGGATATTCGGGCCGGCGGTGAAGACCTGGCGGATGATGGCCGGCAGGCCGGGTTCGTCGGCGGCGCGAATGGCGATGTCATGCGGCCGGACATAGGCGCGACCGGCCTGGTCCTCGGCGTCGACGAATTCCGGCGCGGGGATGGTGAGGGCGCCGATCCTGGCGCGGCCGCGTTCGATGCGGCAGTCGACGCGGTTCACATTGCCCATGAACTCGTAGACGAAGGCGGTGCCGGGGCGATGATAGACCTCGTCCGGCGCGCCGATCTGCTCGATCCGGCCCTCGTTCATCACTGCGACGCGATCGGCCAGTTCCAGGGCCTCTTCCTGGTCGTGGGTGACGAAGATGCTAGTGAGATGCATCTCGTCATGCAGCCGGCGCAGCCAGCGCCGGAGCTCCTTGCGGACTTTGGCGTCGAGCGCGCCGAAGGGTTCGTCGAGCAGCAGCACCGACGGCTCGATGGCAAGGGCCCGCGCCAGCGCCACGCGCTGCCGCTGGCCGCCGGAGAGCTGGCCGGGATAGCGGTTGCCGAGCCGCTCGAGCTGCACCAGCTGCAGCAGGCGGTCGACCCGGCGGCGAATCTCCTCCGGTGCCGGCCGGGTCGCGCGGGGGCGCACCTTCAGCCCGAAGCCGACGTTCTCCGCCACCGTCATGTGGCGGAACAGGGCGTAGTGCTGGAAGACGAAGCCCACCCGCCGGTCGCGCAGACTGTGGCCGGTGACTTCCTCGTTATCGAAGCGGATCTCGCCCGAATCCTGGGTCTCCAGGCCGGAAAGGATGCGCAGCAGCGTGGTCTTGCCGGATCCCGAGGGCCCGAGCAGGGCGACGAATTCGCCACGCTGCACTTCCAGCGAGACGTCGCGCAGGGCCGTGAAGTTGCCGAAGGATTTCACGATGCCGGCCGCATGGATGCTCATCTCTGCACCTTTCCGATCAGTGGGCCCGGCCGCCGGAGAGGCGCTCGCCGAACTTCCATTCCAGCAGGCTCTTCGCGGTCAGCGTCACCAGCGCCAGCAGGGCCAGCAGCGAGGCGACGGCGAAGGCGCCGACGAAGTCATACTCGTTGTAGAGGATCTCCACGTGCAGTGGCAGCGTGTTGGTGAGGCCGCGGATATGCCCGGAGACCACGGAGACCGCGCCGAATTCGCCCATCGCGCGGGCGTTGCACAGCAGCACGCCGTAGAGCAGGCCCCAGGCGACGTTCGGCAGGGTGACGCGGAGGAAGGTCTGCAGCCCGCTGGCGCCAAGCGAGATCGCCGCCTCCTCCTCCTCGGTACCCTGCTCCTGCATCAGCGGGATGAGTTCGCGGGCGATGAAGGGAAAGGTCACGAAGATGGTGGCCAGAACCAGCCCCGAGACGTTGAAGATCAGCTTGATGCCGAACTCGTCCAGGATCGGGCCGAACCAGCCGTGGGTGCTGTACAGCAGCACGTAGATCAGGCCGGAGATCACCGGCGAGACCGAGAACGGCAGGTCGATCAGCGTGATCAGCAGGCTCTTGCCGCGAAACTCGAACTTGGCGATCGCCCAGGCGGCGGCCAGACCAAAGGCGAGGTTGAGCGGCACGGCGATGGCGGCGACCAGCAGCGTGAGGCGGATCGCCGACAGGGCGTCGCGGTCGACGATCGCCGCGAAATACGGGCCGATCCCCTGCCTGAGCGCCTCGATGAAGACCGTCAGCAGGGGCAGCACCAGCATGAGCCCGATGAAGGCCAGAGCGACGGCGATCAGCGTCCAGCGCAGCGCCCGCGGCTCGGTGACCACGCCAGATTTGGCACCCGACTTGGCGCCCGGCTCGCTGCGGGGCGAAGTCAAAGGCCGCGCTCCTCGTGGCGGCGCGACCAGCGTTGCAGCAGGTTGATGACCAGCAGCATGGCGAAAGAGGCCGCTAGCATCACCACGGCGATCGCCGCGGCGCCGGCATAGTCGTATTGCTCGAGCTTGGTGATGATCAGCAGCGGTGCGATCTCAGATACCATCGGCATGTTGCCGGCGATGAAGATGACCGAGCCGTATTCCCCGACGGCGCGGGCGAAGGCCAGGGCGAAACCGGTCAGCAGCGCCGGCAGGATCGAGGGCAGGATGACGAAGAGGAAGATCTGCGCCCGGCTGGCACCGAGGCTGGCCGCCGCTTCCTCGACCTCGAGATCGAGGTCCATCAGCACCGGCTGCACCGTGCGCACGACGAAGGGCAGGCCGATGAAGATCAGGGCGACGACGATGCCGTTGGGGGTGAAGGCGATCTTGACGCCGATCTCGGCGAAGATCTGGCCGATCCAGCCGTTCGGGGCATATAGCGCGGTCAGAGCGACGCCGGCAACCGCGGTCGGCAGGGCGAAAGGCAGGTCGACGAAGGCGTCGACCACGCGTTTCAGCGGGAACTGGTAGCGGGCGAGGACCCAGGCGACGATCAGCCCGAACACGCCGTTGACCAAGGCGGCGATGAAGGCGGCACCGAAGCTCAGGCGGAGCGAGGCCAGGACCCGAGGCGTGGTGACGGCCTCCCAGAAGCCGCCCCAGCCGAGTTCGACCGGCCGCATCAGCAGCGCCGCCAGCGGGAGCAGCACGATGATCCCCAGATAGACCAGCGCATAGCCGAGGGTCAGGCCGAAACCCGGCAGGACGCTCGGCCGCTTCCAGGCCGCTATCGGGTTTGCATAGGCCATCGTCACGGAATTACGCCTTCTTCGAACCGGATTTGCCATGGTCGACCGCCCGGCTGCCACGTTTTCCGCCGGATTTGCCGCCGCGTTCCCTATCAGATATCGGGCAGGTGTTCTACGCGATATTTGTGTTTAACGCTTAAAGTTAGTTAAATTCCTGCACCCTGGACGAGTTCTGCCGCATTTCCGCCCAAGACATCGGCGAGGCTGGTGTGATCGAGGATCCGGGCGGTCGAATCCCGGACCTCGCCCAGGATGCGGCGGATGGCGCAGGTCTCTTCGTCCTCGCAGTCGTCGCAGCGGCGATAGGCCGTTTTGCTGGCGCAGGGCAGCTGCGCCAAGGGACCATCGATGAGGCGGATGACCTGGCCGAAGAAGATGTCGTCCGGCCGCTTGGCGAGGGCATAGCCGCCATGCTTGCCGCGATAGCTGTGAACCACCCCGTGGCGCTTCAGTTCCAGGAGGATCATCTCCAGGAACTTGCGCGGCACCACCTGGCGCTCGGAAATCTCGGATATCAGCACCGGTCGCTCCGGCTCGGCCCTGGCGAGGTAGAGCAGGGCGCGCATCGCGTATTTGGCTTTCTGGGACAGCATCTCTATTATCTCTACTAATTCAGTGGAGAATATATGATCGCATGTGCAAGTCAAGGCGTGGCCATACCAAACCGTCCGGCAGCCGGTCCGGAGAGCAATGCCTATAACGCATATCGCCTTGCTGGCCGGGCGATAGAGGGTTAACAAGCGCCAGGACCTGCCGATTGGGGATCGCCTTGAAGATTCGCAGATGTTTTCGCTGAAGTCGGTCATGACGGTGGGCGGCCTGACCCTGGCCAGCCGGGCGCTCGGCTTCCTCCGGGAAATGATGCTGGCGCGGCTGCTCGGCACCGGGCCGGTAGCGGAAGCCTTCTTCGTCGCCATGCGCCTGCCGAACCTGTTCCGCCAGATGTTCGCCGAGGGCGCCTTCAACTCGGCCTTCGTGCCGATGTTCTCGCGCCACCTGGAGGAATCCGGCGAGGCCGGGGCCAGGCGCTTCGCCGAACAGGTCCTGGCCGTGTTGCTGCTCGCCTTGCTGGCGATGACCTTGATCGCCGAACTGGCCATGCCCTGGCTGATCCGGGTCTTCGCCCCGGGCTTCTACGCCTATCCGCAGAAATACGCCTATGCGGTGCTGTTCACTCAGATCACCTTTCCCTATCTGCTGTTCATGTCGCTCTGCGCCCTGCAGGGCGGCATCCTCAATGCGCTGCACCGTTTCGCCCATGCGGCGGCGGCACCGATCCTGCTGAATGTGGTGCTGATCATCGCCCTGCTGTTCGTGGTGCCGCGTTTCGCCGAGCAGGGCGAGGTGTTGAGCTGGGCGGTGGTGGTCGCCGGGCTGATGCAGTTCCTCTGGCTGGCGATCTCCTGCGCCCGCGCCGGCATGGGGCTTCGCCTGCTGCGGCCGCGCCTGACGCCCGAGGTCAAACGCATGGCGAAGCTGATGGTGCCGGGGATCATCGGCGGCGGCGTCAATCAGATCAATCTCACCATCGCGACGATCCTGGCGACGCTCCAGGCCCAGGCCGTCGGCTACCTCTATTACGCCGACCGGCTCTATCAGCTGCCCTTGGCCCTGATCGGATCGGCGATCGGCGTGGTCCTGCTTCCCTCGCTGACCCGCGCCCTGCGCGGCAAGCGCGACGAGGAGGCGATGCGGATCTTCAACCGGGCGATCGAGTTTGGGCTGTTCCTCTCGCTGCCGGCGACGGTGGCGCTGCTGGTCGCGGCCGGCCCGATCATCACCGTCCTCTATCAGCGCGGCGTGTTCTCGACGGACGACTCCTTCCATGTATCCCAGGCCCTGGCGGCACTGGCCCTGGGCCTGCCGGCCTATGTGCTGAACAAGGCCCTGTCGCCCGGCTTCCTGGCCCGCGAAGACACGATGACCCCCTTCCGCTATGCCATGATCTCGGTCGTCGGCGACATCGCCATCGCGCTCAGCCTGTTCCCCTTCATCCACTATGTCGGCATCGCCCTGGGCACCGCCGGCGCCGCCTGGATCAACGCCGCATTGCTGTATTTCACCCTGCGCAAACGCGGCTATCTGAAGTTCGACGCCCGGCTGCGGCGCAGCTTTCCGCGCCTGATCGCCAGCAGCCTCGGCCTCGCCGCGGCGCTCCATTTCGGCATGCAGCCCTTGGCCGCCGCTTTCGCCGATGGCGAGGTCCCCCGGGCCGCAGCGCTGGCCCTGCTGGTGGGCGGCGGCGGTGCCGTCTATCTGGTCCTGGTCATCGTCACCGGTGCCGTGCCGCGGGCCGATCTCCTGCGCGCCCTGGGCCGGAAGTAGCCTGCCGGTCCCGCGCCGCTAGGCCACCCGGTCGGGGATCGGCCGCCCGGCGAAGAAGGCGTCCAGATTGTCGAGGGCCTTGTAGCCCATGGCATTGCGCGTCTCGATGGTGGCGCTGCCCAGATGCGGCAACAGGAAGGCGTTCGCCAGATCCCGATAGGCCGGGTTGAGATTCGGCTCGTTCTCGAAGACATCGAGCCCGGCTGCGAACAGCTTGCCGGACTTCAGGGCGGCGATCAGCGCCGCATCGTCGACCAGCGGTCCGCGCGCGGTATTCACCACGATGGCCCCGTCCGGCAGCTTGGCGATCCGCTCGGCATTCAGCCAGTGGTAGGTCTCCGGTCCGCCGGGGGCATTGATCGACAGGAAGTCGCAATGCGGCAGCATGTCTTCCGGCTGGGCGTGGAAGACCGCGCCCTGTTCCAGATCCGGCTTCAGGCGGCTGCGGTTGGAGTAGTGGATGGTCATGTCGAAGGCGCGGGCACGTTTCGCCACGGCCTGGCCGATCCGGCCCATGCCGAAGATGCCCAGCCGTTTGCCGGTCATATGCACGCCGAGCATGTAGACCGTCGACCAGGATTTCCAGCTCGCCTCGCGCACCGCGCGCTCGCCCTCATAGGCGCGGCGTGCGGCGCCCAGCATCAGCAGCAGGGCAATGTCCGCGGTGGCATCGGTCAGCACGTCGGGCGTGTTGGAGACCGGCAGCCCGCGCTGCCTGCAGGCATCGAGGTTGATGTGCTCGTGGCCGACCGAGAAGGTGGCGATCATCCGGATCGAGGCGGGAAGCTGGCCGATGAGCTCGGCGGTGATCTTGTCCGCCGGCGTGACCAGCAGGGCGTCCTTGCCCTGTGCCCCGTGCAGGATTTCCGCCGCCTGCATCACGTGGTCGTCGGCATTCAGGGTAGCCTCGTAGCTGGCGGTGAGGCGCTTGGTCACCGCCTCCGGCAGTCTGCGCGTGACGAAGATCTTCGGCCGAGCGGTCATCCTGGTCCCCCAAAAGCGGCGCCGGCGGCAGGTGGCCGCCAGAAGGCCCTTATCTTGCGGTTTCGGGTCATGCGATACTGCCTGGGAGCGGCTTTAACTGGCACGCAAACGACAGAGGGACGGGATGATGCTTTGGAGTTCGCGCGGGCCGGTCGCAAAGGCCGCAATCATGGCGATCGCGGCGGCGACCCTGTTCGGCGGCGCCTCGGCTTGGGCAATGCCCTTCGCGCCGCATCGCGCGACCTACGCCCTCAGCCTGGCGACCACTGCCGGCGCGAGCCAGGTCCTGGCGGTCGACGGCGTGATGGTCTTCGAATGGACCGATGCCTGCGACGGCTGGGCGATGAACCTGAAGGGCCGGATCATCCTCAACCTGGAAAGCGGCGATTCCGATACCGTCGACCTCTCGCAGGTGACCTGGGAGGCGAAGGACGGTTCCAAGTTCCGCTACCTGACCAAGCAGATCCACGGCGATGCTGTGGATCAGACCCGCGGCGAGGCCACCTACGATGCCGCCGCCGCCAAGGGTGCGCTGGTTGCCGACCTGCCGGCCAAGGTCGAGACCGACCTGCCTGCGGGGACCCTGTTTCCCAGCGGACATACCGCCCTCCTGCTGCAGCATGCGGCAGCCGGCGATCAGGTGGTGGTGGCAAAGGTGTTCGACGGCACGGTGCAGACGACGCCGATGGATGTCAGCGCGGTGCTGGGCACGGGCAGCAAGGACTGGGCCGGGCTGAAGCACGATTTCCCGGCGCTGAAGGGCCTCGTCTCCTACCCGGCAGGACTCGCCTATTTCTTCGCCGAGCGCCCCGACGGCACGCCGGATGCCGAGCAGACCCTGCGCCTCTATGAAAACGGCGTGATGGGGGAGATCACCTTCGATTTCGGCGGCATCCAGATCAAGGGCGTGCTCGACGACCTCGAGATGCTGCCCGGCGGAGCCTGCTGAAGCCTACGTCTTCGGTTTCAGGCTGCGGCCCTTGACGATGGCATCCGCGCCCAGCTTGGCGCGGACCTGGTCGATCGCCTCCTCGACTTTGCGCCGGCGGGCCTGGTCCGGATCGGCGAGATCGATGGGATCCGCCCCTTCGGCCTGCTGCAGGTCGTCGGCGCCAATCCCGATCAGGCGGAACCAGTCCCCGGTCGCCTCCTTCCTGAGCAGTTGCGCGCCGATGCGGAAGAGCTGATCGGCCAGCTGGGTCGGCGATCCGAGCCTGGCCTGGCGCGAGATCAGCCGGAAGCCGGTGGTCTTCAGCTTCAGGTGCACGACGCGGCCGGACAGGCCCGCATGCTTCAGCCGCGCCGAGACCCGCTCGCAGAGCGGCCAGAGCTCGTGGGCCAGGGTGTCGAAATCCGCGATATCGGTATCGAAGGTGGTTTCGGCGGAAATGGTCTTCGCCGGGGCGTCGATTTCCACCCGCCGGCTGTCCTCGCCCCGCGCCAGGCGATAGAGGTGCTCTCCCATCTGGCCGTAGCGCTGGGCGAGATCGGCGAGCTGCATCTGCTGCAGCTGCCCGATCAGCGTGATGCCGTCCTTGGCCAGGCGCTCCCGCATCACCTTGCCGACGCCCCAGATCAGCGAGACCGGGCGCGCCGCCAGGAAATCCAGGGTCTCCGCCCGGCCGATCACCGAGAATCCCCGGGGCTTGTCCAGGTCGGAGGCGATCTTGGCCAGGAACTTGTTATGGCTGAGGCCGACCGAGACGGTGATTCCCAGGCTCGCCTCGATCTTCAGCGCCAGGCGGTTGAGTGCCCGGGCCGGGCTCATCCTGTGCAGCGCCGCGGTGCCGGTGAGATCCAGGAAGGCCTCGTCGATCGACAGCGGCTCGACCAGCGGCGTCACCTCCAGCATCAGCCGGCGCACCTCTTCGCCAACCTCGCGGTACTTCGCCATGTTCGGCGGCAAAATGACGGCCTGGGGACAGAGTTTCCGGGCGGTGAACATCGGCATCGCCGACCTTACGCCGGAGATCCGGGCGATATAGCAACAGGTCGAGACGACGCCACGATGGCCGCCACCGATGATCAGGGGCTTGTCGCGCAGGGACGGGTCGTCGCGCTTCTCGATGGCGGCGTAGAAGGCGTCGCAGTCGATGTGGCCGATTGCGAGCTGGTCGAGTTCGGCATGGCGGAATAGCCGTGGCGAGCGGCAGGATGGACAGCGCCGGCAGTCCGGCGGCAGATCGGCACCGCAGTCGCGGCAAAAGCCCGTTTCGCTCATGGCTCCAAATAATCGTTATGGATCAACCGGCTGTTGGATCGTATCCGGCGGCAATCAGGGTCGTATCCGGTGGCGCCAGGTCCCCTGGCGGCAGCGCCGGGACCGGCGCCTCGACGCGCCCCGACGGGATGCCGGCGGATGGTTAGCAATCTGCGACCACCAAGGCTTTTCCGTGCCATTATCTCCGACATATCAATGATTTCATAACGTTCATCTTGGTAAATTGAGGCTTGGCTAAGCGCCGACGCTTTCATTATGATGCCTCACTATAAGGCCAGCCGCCGTCAATCCGCGGGCCACAACACAGGAGGCGACATCTGGGGCGATGATTTGGAGGGGTCATGGCTAGTAACGTTCAATTGTCGCCCGAGGAAAAGCGCAGACGCGCCGCCGAAAAGACCATCCTGATCGTGGAAGACAATGAGCTGAATATGAAGCTCTTTCACGACCTGATTCAGGCCCATGGCTACAAGATCCTGCAGACCAAGGACGGGATGGAGGCGCTGAAGCTGGCGCGCCAGCACAAGCCCGATTTGATCCTCATGGACATCCAGCTGCCGGAGGTTTCCGGCCTGGAAGTCACCAAGTGGATCAAGGAAGACGACAATCTGAAGTCAATTCCGATCATTGCGGTTACCGCTTTCGCCATGAAGGGGGATGAGGAGAAGATCCGCGAGGGTGGCTGCGAGGCGTATATCGCCAAGCCGATCTCCGTGGTGCAATTCCTGGAAACCGTCGATCGCTTCCTGCAGTAGAGGACCATGTCGGCACGAATTCTGGTGGTCGACGACATAGCCGCAAATGTGCGGCTATTGGAAGCGAAACTCGCCGCGGAATATTTCGAGGTGATGACCGCATCCAGCGGCAAGGACGCGCTTGAGCTGATCGAGCGCCAGGCGCCGGATATCATCCTGCTCGACGTCATGATGCCGGAGATGGACGGTTTCGAGGTCTGCGCCCGGATCCGCGCCAATCCGAAGACCCGCTTCCTGCCGGTGGTCATGGTCACCGCGCTCAGCGATCCCAGCGACCGGGTGAAGGGCCTCGAGGCCGGGGCCGACGATTTCCTGACCAAGCCGGTCAACGACCTCGCCCTGTTCGCGCGGGTGCGCTCTTTGGTTCGCCTGAAGATGATGATGGACGAGTGGCGGATGCGCGAGCAGACCTCCGGCCAGTTCGACATCCTGGGCGAGGAAAACGAGCCGAGCCAGGAGGACGACAAGAACGCGGCGATCCTGCTGGTCGAGAGCTTCCAGCCGGCCGCCCAGCGCATCGTCAACGTCCTCGCGGCCGACAACAACAAGGTCGAGATCGCCGACAGCATCGCCAAGGGCATCGAGGCCGCCGCCAAGGCGCGGCACGACCTCATCATCACCAACATCCAGGTGGCGGGCGAGGACGGGCTCCGCCTTTGCTCGCAGCTGCGCTCGCAGGAGGAGACGCGGCAGGTGCCGATCCTGCTCATCGTCGAGGATTTCGACATGCCGCGGCTGATCAAGGGTCTCGACATCGGCGCCAGCGACTACCTGATGAAGCCGATCGACCCCAACGAGCTGCTGGCCCGCGTCCGCATCCAGATTCGCCGCCGCCGTTTCCAGGACCGCTTGCGCGCCAATTACGAGCGCAGCCTGTCGCTGGCACTGACCGACAGCCTGACCGGGCTCTATAACCGGCGCTATGCCATGCGCCACATCGACGGGTTGATGAAGCGGGTGGGGCAGTCGGGGAAGTCGCTCGGCGTGCTGGTCTGCGATCTCGATCGCTTCAAGTCGGTGAACGACACCTATGGCCACGCGGCCGGCGACGAGGTGCTGAAGCAGTTTTCCCAGCGCGCCATCGCCTGCATGCGCAACATCGACATGGTGGCGCGCATGGGCGGCGAGGAGTTCATGGTTCTGCTGCCGGATACCGACGGACCGACCTCGCTGAAGGTCGCCGAACGCCTGATCAAGAAGGTCGGCGAGACGCCGATGATCTTTGACGGCGCCCCCGAGGGCGGGCTCACGGTTACCGTCTCGGTCGGCGTTGCCGCCGCATCCCACGAGATGTCCGGCGAAGAGGTCATTAAGCTCGCCGACGCCGCGCTCTATCGTGCCAAGCAGGGCGGCCGCAACCAGGCCGCCGCCGACCCCGCGGCCCTGCTCTAGCGCCGTTTCTCCGTCATCACCGCACAGGCCTTCAGGAAGGCCTCCTGCGGCATGTCGTCGGTCGCCCATTGCGGCTGCAGGCCGTGGCGCGCGAGGTCGCCGATCCGTGCCTGGAAATAGTCGCGGGCGACGATGTAGCGCCGCGGCAGGCCGGAAGCATTGCTGTCCCGGAACGGCTCGATCATGAAGACATGAGCGCCGGCGACGCGGGCGATTTCTCCGAGCGCCTGGTCGCGCAGGCGCTCCATCTGCTCCAGCGCCAGCGAGGTGAAGACCAGGTCGAACTCGCCGTCGCGAAACGGCAGGCGGGAGGCATCCGCCTGCTGGAAGCGGATGCGGCGGAAGGCGGTGACGTCTTCCAGCGGCGTCGGCGCGAAGGCCTGAAGGTAGTCGGGCAGGATCGGCTGCTCCTGCAACCGGCTGGCGGCGGCGATGCCTTCCGGCGTCAGATCGACCCCGGTGAAGGCAATGCCGGGGAAGCGTCCGGCCAGCAGCAGCAGGTTGATGCCGTTGCCGCAGCCGACCTCCAGCACGCGGCGTGGCTGCAGCGCCTCGATCGCCCGCACCAGCAACAGCTGCCGCACCCGGGTGCCGCCGCGGTTGCTGGCCAGGAGATGCCTGCCGCCCCATTCCCAGAGGCTGCTCGGTTGCGGCGACTGATCGAGGCTGTAGCTGCGATAGTCGATGCTCAGCCATTCGTTGCCGTATTCGCGGGCGACGGCCTCCCGGTTGCGCTGCGACTTGGTGCGCCAGCCGAAGGCGAGGCGGCGCAGATACTGGCGCCAGATCCGGCGGTTGCGCTTGCGGTACTGGCGGTCCCAGGCCGCTTCCTGCGGCGCCGCGAACGGCATGAAGGCCGCATCGACCTCTGCCCGCGTGAGGCGGAGCGGGGTCAATTCAAGGGCGACCGGCTGGATCATCGGGTCCGACTGGGATGTGGGTGCTGGCGGAAGGCGGTTCACCGCCCCCGGAAATCGAAAGGGGCGCCGCCAGCTTCGCGCACGCCCCTCATCTGCGTTGCCGTTGTAGCGGCTCTACTTGATCTTGGATTCCTTGAAGGCCACGTGCTTCTTGACCACCGGATCGTACTTCCGGAATTCCAGCTTCTCGGTGGTGGTGCGCGGGTTCTTCTTGGTCACGTAGTAGTATCCGGTATCCGCGGTGCTCACCAGCTTCACCAGAAGGGTTGCCGACTTGGCCATAACGGTCTCTCAAAATTCTCTGGGTTCAAAAGGATGGCGCAAAATACTCGGAAAGCGCCCGATGTCAAGGCCGCGAGGCCCGGATTCGACCTCTGGCTGGCCTATCGCCTGGGCCGCCTCTGTCGGCTTAACGTCATGATATCCTTGCGATAATTCAAAAGGCGCGGGGGCTGGCTGCCGATCGGGCTGCCGCCCTGCCAGCGGCGCAGGGCTTCGGCCAGCACGTATTGCGTGACATCGACGATGTTGAGGTGGCGGAGGGCGCTTTCGCCGCGCCAGGCGAGATCCTCAAGTTCCCCGTTGCTGCGCAGCTCGCCGACGCAATGCGCGCCATCCGCGAGGAAGAAGCGGGTATTGAAGCGGCGCCGGGAATAGACCGGCGTGATCGCCCG
Source organism: uncultured Rhodospirillaceae bacterium (assembly GCA_964551505.1). GTDB lineage: Bacteria > Pseudomonadota > Alphaproteobacteria > Dongiales > Dongiaceae > Dongia. The sequence goes on along the minus strand of CAZKDH010000046.1, from coordinate 46,068 downwards.
GCAGAGGAAGTCGATGCCGCCGAAATCCGGCGCCAGGCCCCGGGCTCGATAGGCCCGCCAAACCGGCTGATCGGCCGCAGTCGGGCTGGCGTCTCCACCGGGCCGACCGACCAGCAGGCCGGTCTCCTCGAAGGTTTCACGCAAGGCGGCGCGGGGAAAGGCGAGAGGCGGGCGCCGGCTGCCGCCGCCAATGAGCTCGGCGTTTACCTGGGGGTGCAGCGTTTCGGGGAAGCCCGAGGGCCGACGGTCGCCCGGATCGACCCGGCCGCCCGGGGCGACATAGATGTCCGGCAGGAATCCGGACTTGCCGTGGCGCCGGCCGAGCAGGATTTCGGCCTCGCCGCGACCCTGGCGGATGAGGACGAGTCCGGCGGCATCGACCGGTTTCACCGGCCTCGCTCGTGCCGTCGCGTCGGCGCCGCTCAAGGCTGCAGGGGGATCTGGGAATCGCTGGGCTGGTCGCTGGCGGAGACCTGCGGCGGCTGCGCCAGATGGATTGCCTCGGCGAAGAGGTCGGGTTTGTCGAGGATCTTCATCGCCACTTCCATGTCGATGGCTTCCTCGGTCTGCCGCGCGGGGCAGGTGTTGCGCAGCGCATCCAGCGCCTTGGTATCTTCCGGCTTGGTGGCATTGCGCTTGGCCGTCGGCACCTGCGCCATGCGGCCGTCCATCAGGTCATGCACCAGCTGGTCGGCATCCTCCTCGCCGACGGTGCAGACCGAGGGCAGCACGCCCAGGTGATGCAGGGTATAGCCGGAGGGGGCATGGAACCGCGCCCAGGTCAGGGTGATCTCGCCCTGGTTCGGCATCGGCAGCACGGTCTGGACCGTGCCCTTGCCGTAGGAGTTGCTGCCCACCACCACGGCGCGGCCGTTGTCCTGCAGCGCCGCCGCGACAATCTCCGCCGCCGAGGCCGAATTGCCGTCGACCAGGGCGACGATCGGCTTGCCCTTGGTGATGTCGCCGTCGCTGGCCTCGAAATACTGGTGGCTGTCGGGATGCCGGCCATGGGTCGAGACGATGCGGCCCTCGTCGAGGAACAGGTTCGACACCGAGACCGCCTGGTTCAGCAGGCCGCCCGGGTTCTGCCGCAGATCGATGATGTATCCGGTGAGTCGCGGACCGATCTCGGTCTGCGCATCGGTGATCTCGCGCTTCAGGCTCTCGGTGGTCTCCGAATTGAAGCTGTAGATCCGGAAATAGGCGATCTGGCCCTCCCGGCGGTAGGAGACGGTCTCCGGCACCACATGGGCGCGGCTCAAGGTGACGTCGATCGGTGTCGCGACGTTCTCGCGCTTCAGGGTCAAGGTGACGCGGCTGTCGACCGGGCCGCGCAGCTTGTTTACCACATCCTGCTGGGTCAGACCTTCGGTGCTGCCGCCGTCGATCGCGGTGATGATGTCGTCGCGTTTGACGCCCAGGCGCTCGGCTGGGGTGTAGTGCATCACCGAGATCACCCGGACCGTGTTGTCCTCGACCGAGATGCGCACGCCGATGCCGCCGAAGCCGTCGCGGGTCGCGCGGTTCTCCTTGGCGACCTCGGCGCTGGCGTAGCGCGAGAAGGCATCGAGCTTGCCGATGACGCCGCTGAACATCGAGGCATAGATCTTCTCGTCGGATACGGCGCGCAGCTTGGCGGATTCGGCGCGGGCATCGTCCAGCATTTCCGCCGTCGTCTCGCCCCATTCCTTGGCATCCATGCCGTCGTTTACATCGATGGTGTCGACCGGCTGGTCCTTCACCAGCAGCTCGATCTTGTCGCCGACACGCTTGGCGGAGATGTCGGGGTCGAGCGCGGAGAGCTGCTGCAGGCCGGCGACCGCCATCCCCGGGATGTCGGGCGGCGTGATGTAGACCGCCTGGATGTCCTCGAAGCCGGTGACAAACATGTCGCGGTCGAGCGCGGCTTCGGCATCGCCGGGCGCCGTGCCGTCGGTCGAGGCGCAGGCGCCCAGCCAGAGCAGCGCCGGCAGGGCGAGCGCGGCAAGCCAGCGCCGGCATGCCGGACTCTTGCCAGGTCCGGCCCCGTTCCGCTCGTGTTCCGCAATCCCAGACATGTCCAATCCTGTCGGCCCGGTCCCGGCGTCGCAATCTCCCTAGATCGGCTTACGGTCGGGCAGGCCCAATTAAGATTCGATAAACATTAGCAGAAACGTGATGCGCCGCCAGGGGCTTGTCGGGGCGTTTTCGGCGGTTCCGCGGGAAAATTGTCCTCTAGCGCCCGCGCTTGGGGCCTTTTCCCGCCCCGCCGGGCCCGCGTGCTTTCGCCCCCGCGGCCTTCGGCCGTTGGCCCTTGGCCGGGCCCTGGGGCCGGGCGCCGGGGCGCCCGGGTGCCCGGCCTTGGCGCCGGTCGCCGGCGGCAAAGCCGGTCCCCGCCTCGCTGCCGCCCGCGATCAGCTCCAGGGTGATGCCGCCGGTGAGCGGCGTCGCCGCCACCAGGCGGACGGAGACCCGTTCGCCGAGCTGGTAGACCCGGCCCCAGCGCCGCCCGACCAGGGCATGGCGGCGTTCGTCGTGATCGTAGAAATCGCTGGGCAGGGTGGAGATCGGGATGATGCCGTCGGCGCCATTGTCGTCGAGCACGACGAACAGCCCGAAGCGGATGACGCCGGAAATCCGTCCGCCGAAGATCTCGCCGACGCGGTTGGAGAGATAGGCGGCAGTATAGCGGTCGACCGCCTCGCGCTCGGCGGCGGCGGCGCGGCGCTCGGTGGCGCTGATATGGGCACCGATCTCGGCAAAGTCGGCGCCCTGGGCCTTCTCCAGCGCACCCTCGCCGAAATCATAGGCGCCGACCAGGGCGCGGTGCACCAGGAGATCGGCATAGCGGCGGATCGGCGAGGTGAAATGCGCGTAGCGGTGCAGGGCGAGGCCGAAATGGCCGATGTTCTCCGGCGCATATTGTGCCTGCGCCTGCGAGCGCAGCACCAGGCTGTTGATCATCGCCGCATAGGGCGTACCTGCCGCCTTCAGCAGCAGCTGGGTGAAATGCTTCGGCCGGATCACCTGGCCCTTGGCGAGCTTGAACTCGAGTCCGTCGAGGAATTCCCGCAGGGCCTCGATCCGCGACGGATCGGGCTGGTCGTGGATCCGATACATGCAGGGCCAGTGCTTCTTCTCCAGGGCTTCCGCCGCCGCGACGTTGGCGGCGATCATGAACTCCTCGATCAGCCGGTGCGAGTCCAGCCGCTGGCGCGCCTCGATCCGCGCCACATCGCCCGCCGCGTCGATGTGGACGCGGCGCTCCGCGACGTCGATCTCCAGCGTGCCTCTGGCCTCGCGCGCCTTCAGCAAGGCGCGAAAGGCGCCATAGAGCGGCTTGATCACCAGATCGATGAGCGGCCCGGTGGTGTCGTCGGGATGCCCGTCCTGGGCGGCCTGGGCCTGCTCGTAGGTGAGCCGCGCCGCCGAGCGCATCAGCCCGCGCATGAAGTGGTGCCGCTTCTTGTTGCCGGCGGCATCGATCACCATCTCGACCGCGAGCACCGGCCGATCCTCCTGCGGGCGCAGGGAGCACCAGCCGTTGGACAGGGCCTCGGGCAGCATCGGCACGACGCGGTCCGGGAAGTATACCGAGTTGCCGCGCTCCCGCGCCGAGCGGTCGAGGGCATCGTCGTTGCGCACGTAATGCGCCACATCGGCGATGGCAACCAGGATCTTCCAGCCGCCGGGATTGGCCGGGTCGTCGTCGGCGATCGCATGCACGGCATCGTCGAAATCCCGGGCGTCGTCGCCGTCGATGGTAACCAGCGGCACCTTGCGGAGATCCGTGCGCTGGCCGAGCGGCGCGGCCTTGGCCGCCTCCGCCTGGTCGATCGCGGCCGGCGGGAACTGGAAGGGGATGCGGTGCTCGGCGATCGAGATCATGCTGACCGACTTTGCCGCGCCCAGCATGCCGAGGCGCTCGATCACCCGTGCCTTGGGCAGGCCAAGATGCTTGTGCCGCGCCGGCTCGACCTCCGCCACCACGATCTCGCCATGCACGGCACCGTTGCCGTCGCGCGCATCGACGCCGAATTCGGTCTTCACCCGCTTGTCGGTGGGGACGATGCGGCCATGCCCGGCGTGATGGCCGACCGCTCCCGCCGGCTTCTGATAGAGCCCGACGACGCGCTGCGCCCGGCTTTCCAGGCGACGGATCGGCCGGGCCTCGTAGATGTCGGCATCGGTGCGCTCGAGGCGGACCAGGACCCGGTCGCCGGCGCCGAGCGGCTTGTCCAGCTTCCGGTTCTCGATCACCAGGATGCGCGGTTCGTCGTCGTCCGGCCGGATGTCGACCGGCCGCGCCCAGATGTCGCCATCGGCATCGGGCCCGATCACCTGCACCACGGTGACTTCCGGCAGGGTGCCGGCGGCGCTCATCCGGCGATGCTTGCCGCGATCGACGTCGCCGCCGCGTTCGAGCTCCTTCAGCAAGGCCTTCAGCGCAATCCGGTCGGGGCCCTTGAGATGAAAGGCGCGGGCGATCTCGCGCTTGCCGACCGGCGTCTCGCTCTCGCGGATGAAGGCGAGCACCTGTTCCCGGGTCGGGAAGGGGACGGCCCTGGCGCGCGGCGCGGCGTCGTCGCCCCGGGCCTGGCCCTTGCGGTGCGGTTTCCTAGGGGGCTTTGAATTCGATTTCGACAAAGACGAACTCGTAATCGTTGGCGTTGATGACATTGTGCTCGACGCCGACCGGGCGGTAGTAGGACTTGCCGGCAGTGAGTTCGGCGATGCGGGTCTCCTTGCCGTCGTCCAGCTGCAGGCGCCCGGTCTTCATCGGGACCACGACATAGTCGTAGCTGTGCCGGTGCCAAGTGGTCTCTCCGGCGACCGGAAAGCGCCATTCGGTGACCAGGACCCGGTCATTGTTGACCTGGACGGTGGGAATTGCCTTGGGGCGGTTGGACATGGGATTTCGTACTCGATTCGGCCATTAAAAGCCCAGACTAGCACGGTTTGCCCGAGGGTCGCGAAATCGATCGCGACCTCGCGGGGCCGGGGTCAACGCGGCCCGTCCCGGCGCCTCGCGCGGCGCAAAGGTCGGCGTCTGCCTAATGGCGATGCGGCGTCCGTCTTCCGAGAGGTCGGGCTTGCCGTGGGAGGCCTTGGCGCCGGCGTAGGCCTCGAACCTTGCTGGCTCTAGAGAACCGCACCCTAGGCGGCGGTCTTCTTCGCCGCCGGCTTCTTCGCGGCAGCTTTTTTCGCTGCCGTCTTCTTCGCTGACGTTTTCGATCCGGCGGGTTTGCCTGCCGGAACGGCATCGCCGGCCGCCAGCTTCTTGGCCGGCTTCTTGGTAGCCGTCTTGGTGGCGGCTGTCTCCGTCGCCTTCTTCACTGCCGCCTTCTTGCCCTTCTTGCCGGTCGCCCCGGCTTCGACCCGGGCGGCGATCAGGTCCATCGCCTGCTCCACGGTGACGGCGGAAGGCTCGATCGATTTCGGCAAGGTGGCGTTGATGGCGCCCATCTTCACATAGGGACCGTAGCGGCCTTCGTGCAGGGAGATGGTCTCGCCGGATTGCGGATGCTTGCCGATCTCCTTGCCCGGCGGGGCGGCGTTGCGGCCGCGCCCCTTGCTTTCCTGGGCCAGGATCTCGACGGCGCGGTTCATGCCGATGGCCAGCACGTCGTCGTCCTTGGGGATCGACTTGTACTTGCCGTCATGCTGCAGATAGGGCCCGAAGCGGCCAATGCCGGCGAGGATCGGCTTCCTGGTCTCCGGATGCTCGCCGATGGTCCGCGGCAGGGCCAGCAGCTTCAGCGCGGTGTCCAGATTGACCTGGTCGGGCGTGATCGCCTTCGGCAGCGACACCCGCTTCGGTTTGGTGCCGGCCTCGGCATCGGCCTCGCCCAGCTGCACATAGAAGCCATAGGGTCCCTTGCGCAAGGTCACGTCCTGGCCCTGGCCGTTGTCGCCCAGGGATTGCGGACCGGCCGAGCCGTTGGCGATCTCCTCGGCGGTCTGCACCGCCAGCGGCTTGGTGAAGCGGCATTCCGGATAGTTGCTGCAGCCGATGAAGGCGCCGTTCTTGGCGAGCTTGATGCCGAGTTGCCCGGCGGTGCAGGCCGGGCAGAGGCGCGGATCCTTGCCGTCGCCGAGGTCGGGGAAGAAATGCGGCGCCAGGGTGTCGTTCAGCACGTCGATGACCACCGAGCGCTTGCCGATGCCCTTGTCGAGGAAGCTCACCGCCTCGCCCATGGAGAGCAGCTTGCCGGTCCCGGCGCCGTCGTCCTCGCTGTGCAGCTGGCTGAAATCCTTCCAGAATTCCGCCAGCACCTGCTTCCAGTCGGCGCGGCCGCCGGAAATATCGTCGAGCTTCTCCTCGAGATCGGCGGTGAAGCCGTATTGCACATAGCGGTCGAAGAAACTGGTGAGGAAGGTGGTGACGATGCGTCCGCGATCCTCGGGGATCAGGCGCCGCTTCTCCAGCTTCACATAGGCGCGGTCCTCGAGCGTCTGCAGGATCGAGGTATAGGTCGAGGGCCGGCCGATGCCGAGCTCCTCCAGGCGCTTGATCAGCGAGGCCTCGCTGAAGCGCGGCGGCGGCTGGGTGAAATGCTGGTCGGCCTTGACCTCCTGGGCGGCGACCTTGTCGCCTTCCTTCAGATTGGGCAGGCGGCGGCCGCTGTCGTCGTCCTCCTGCGGGTCGTCGCGATCCTCCTGGTAGAGGGTGAGGAAGCCGTCGAACTTGATCACCGAACCGGTGGCGCGCAGCACCTGCTTCCGGTCGGCGCTGGCGATGTCGATCGCCACCTGGTCGAGCTCGGCGCTTTCCATCTGCGAGGCGAGGGTGCGCTTCCAGATCAGGTCGTAGAGCTTGAATTCGTCGTCGCGCAGGTACTTCTTGATGTGCTCGGGCCGGCGGAAGAGATCGGTGGGCCGGATCGCCTCATGGGCTTCCTGGGCGTTCTTGGCGGTGGATTTGTAGACCCGCGGCACGTCCGGCAGGTAGTTCTTGCCGTATTGCTCGCCGATCAGCTTGCGCCCGGAATCGATGGCGTCCTGGCTGAGGGCGACGCCGTCGGTGCGCATGTAGCTGATGACGCCGACGGTCTCGCCGCCGAGGTCGACGCCTTCATAGAGGCGCTGGGCGATCTTCATGGTCTGGGCGGCGCCGAAGCCGAGCTTGCGCGAGGCCTCCTGCTGCAGGGTCGAGGTGGTGAAGGGCGGGAAGGGGTTGCGCTTCACCGTCTTGCGCTCGACGCTGGCGACGGCGAAAGGCGCGCCGGCCCGCACCTTGGCGGCGGCGGCTTCGGCCAGGGCCTGGGTCGGCAGGTCGAACTTGTCGAGCTTCTTGCCGTCGAGATGGGTGAGCCGGGCGGTGAAGCTGGCGCCGTCGGCGGTGGTCAGCACCGCCTCGATGGTCCAGAACTCCCGCGCCTTGAAGGCCTCGATCTCGGCCTCGCGCTCGCAGATGATGCGCAGCGCCACCGACTGCACCCGGCCGGCCGAGCGGCTGCCCGGCAGCTTGCGCCAGAGGACCGGCGAGAGGGTGAAGCCGACGAGATAATCCAGGGCGCGGCGGGCGAGATAGGCATCGACCAGTTCCTGGTCGATCTTGCGGGGATGGGCGATGGCGTCGAGGACCGCGCGCTTGGTGACCTCGTTGAAGGCGACCCGCTCCATGGGGAGCTTCTGCAGGCCCTTCTTCGCCCGGAGTTCCTCGACGATGTGCCAGGAAATGGCCTCGCCTTCGCGGTCGGGATCGGTAGCGAGGATCAGCTTCTCGGCGCCCTGGGCGGCGGCGGCGATCTCCTTCAGCTTCTGGGCGCCGCGGCCTTCGACCTCCCAGCTCATCTCGAAGCCCTCGTCGGGGCGCACCGAGCCGTCCTTCGAGGGCAGGTCCCGGACATGGCCGAAGCTGGCCAGGACGTGATAGTCGCTGCCCAGATACTTGTTGATGGTCTTGGCTTTGGCCGGTGACTCGACGACGACGACCTTCATGAGATCTACGCTGCTCGCACTCTATATAAGGGGCGTCGGAACCCCCGCGGCCCTGGCGAAATCGAGGACGCGGGCAAGGGAAGGAAAGCCCTAGGCGGCTTGCATCAACAGGGAAACCCGGTTGCCGGGATGGCGTTCCAGGCGACCTGCCAGATCCAATTCCAGCAGCACCATACCCATAATGGGCGCAGAGCAATGACACTGCCGGAGCAGTTCGTCAACAGCCACCGGGCTGGGACCGAGCAGGGAAACAACCTCGGCACGGGTTTGGTCGGCCTCTATAGTTGTTATAAAATCAATATCTTGGTCGGATATTTCAATTTTTTTGTCGAAGCTTGGGATGGCGCCCCTGGTCTGGCCCAGATGATCCAGGATATGACCGTAGTCCTCGACCAGGAGGGCGCCCTCGCGGATCAGGCGATTGGCGCCCTGGCAGCGCGGGTCGAGCGGCGAGCCGGGGACGGCCATCACCTCGCGGCCCTGGTCGAGGGCGCAGCGGGCAGTGATGAGGGAGCCGGATTTCAGGGCCGCCTCGACCACGACCACGCCCTGGGAGAGGCCGGAAATGATCCGGTTGCGGCGCGGGAAATGCCGGGATTGCGGCACCGTGCCCGGCGGCAGCTCGGCGATGACGGCCCCCTCGGCGGCCAGCCGTTCGAACAGGCGGGCATTCTCCGGCGGGTAGAGCACGTCGATCCCGCCGGCGACCACGGCGACGGTGCCGCCGGCCTCGCCATTCGGCGCGGTGGCGGCGAGGGCGCCCTGATGCGCCGCGGTATCGATGCCCCGGGCGAGGCCGCTCACCACCGTGCAGCCGTTCTGGGCGAGGCCCCGCGCCATGTCCTCGGCGATCCGCCGGCCGTTGGCTGAGGCATTGCGCGCGCCGACGATGCCAACCATCGGTTTTTGCAGCAAATCCAGGCGACCCACAATCCCGATCAGGGGCGGGGAATCCTCGGCGGCGGCAAGGCTCGCCGGGTATTCCGGCTCGGCCTGGGCCAGCAGCCTTGCGCCGGCCCTTGCCCAGGCCGCGAGTTCGGCCGCGGCTGCACTGGCGGAACAGGGCTTCAGCGGCCGGCGCCGCCCGGCGCGGCGGGCAAGGTCGGGCAGGGCCTCCAGCGCCCGCCCGGCCGTCCCGAAGCGCCGCAGCAGCTCGCGGAAGGTCACCGGCCCCACCCCTTCGGTGCGGGCGAGGCGGAGCCAGTCCAGGCGGTCACGGTCGGTGAAGGGCGGGTCGCGGCGGATCATGGCCCAAATCTAAGGCCCTGCGTGGCGATCATCAATACGGGAAATTAATTGGAAGATACAACCTCAGATGGCAGGCTTCTTCTTGCCGATCTTCGGCTCCTCCCCCTTCAGCAGGCGCCGGATGTTCTCGTGATGCCGGATCCAGACCAGGACCGCGAGAAAGCCGGCGAAGATCGCCTGGCGGAGGTCGCCGAAGGCCAGGGCATAGACGGGCGACAGGGCGAGCGAGAGCAGGGCCGAGAGCGAGGAGTAGCGGAACAGAAAGGCGGCCAGCAGCCAGGTAAGGCAGGCGGCGAGGCCCACCATCCAGTTCACCGCCAGGAGGGTGCCGAGGCTGGTTGCCACGCCCTTGCCGCCCTTGAACTTCAGCCAGACCGGGAAGAGATGGCCGAGCATCGCCCCGCCGCCGGCGAAGACGGCAAGGCCGGGGTCGACATATTGCGCCATCAGCACGGCGACCCCGCCCTTGCCGCCATCCAGCAGCAGGGTGGCCAGGGCCAGGCCCTTGTGGCCGGTACGCAGCACGTTGGTGGCGCCGATATTGCCGGACCCGATCTTGCGGATGTCGCCGAGGCCCGCCATCCGGGTCAGCACCAGGCCGAAGGGGATGGAGCCCAGCAGGTAGCCGAGGATCAGCGCCGCCGCCACCGGCAGCGGGCCGTCGAGGCCCATGCCGATATCGGACATCAGGCGCCGCCCTCATGGGCAAAGACCAGCCGGCCGTCGACGAAGGTCTTCAGGGCGAGGCCCTGGACCGGCCGACCGTCATAGGGCGAGTTCTTCGACTTGCTCCTGAACTTGGCCACGTCGATGCGGTGCGGCCGGTCGAGATCGATCAGCACCAGGTCGGCGGGCGCCCCCTTGGCGAGGCGGCCCTGGGGCAGGCCGAGGATCTCGGCCGGCCGGATGGTCAGCGTCTTCAGCAGGTTCAGCAGCGACACCGAGCCCTTGTGGTAGAGCTCGAGGCTGACCGGCAGCAGGGTTTCCAGGCCGATGATGCCCGCTGCCGCCTGGGCGAAGGGGACGCGCTTGCTCTCGACGTCGTGCGGCGCGTGATCGCTGGCGATGCAGTCGACGATGCCCTCCGCCACCGCGGCGGCGATGGCACGGCGATCGGTCTCGCTGCGCAGGGGCGGCGACAGCTTGGCGAAGGTGCGGTAGTCGCCGATCTCGTTCTCGTTGAGCGAGAAATAGGGCGGGGCGGTGTCGCAGGTGACGCGCAGTCCCTCCTGCTTCGCCCGGCGGATCGCCTCGATGGCGGCGGCGGTGGAGACATGGGTGGCGTGGTAGCGCGCCCCCGACATCCGCACCAGATGCAGGTCGCGCTCGACCATCATCACCTCGGCGCAGGCCGGGATGCCGGGGAGGCCGAGGCGGGTGGCGAGCTCGCCGTTGTTCATCGCCCCGCCTTCGGCGAGGCGCGGCTCCTCAGGATGCTGCAGGATCAGGAGATCGAAGCCCTTGGCGTAGTAGAGGGCGCGGCGCATCACCTGGGCGTCGGCCACCGCCTTCAGCGCATCGGTGAAGCCCAAGGCGCCGCTTTCCGCCAGCAGCGCCATTTCCACCAGGTCCTTGCCGCCGAAACCGCGGGTGAGGGCGCCGTAGCAGTAGATCTTGCTGCGCCGGTTCTCGCGGGCGCGCCGGGCGATGAACTCGACGCCGGCGACGTCGTCGATCACCGGATGGGTGTTGGGCAGCGTGACCATGGTGGTGATGCCGCCGGCCGCGGCGGCGAGGCTGCCGGTCTGCAGCGTCTCCTGGTGCTCCTCGCCGGGCTCGCGCAGCTGCACCCGCATGTCAATCAGGCCCGGCGCCAGGACGTGGCCGGCACAGTCGACGATCTCGGCATCTTCCGGCGCGCCGGCCCGGGTCACCTGGGGGCCGAGGTCGCGAATGACGCCGTCCTCGATCAGCAGGCCGCCCTTCTCGTCGCGGTTGGCACTGGGGTCGACCAGCCGGGCATTGGCCAGGACCAGCGGGCGCAGCTGCTTCTTCGGCGGCTTTCCGGCGGCTTGCGGGCTCATTGGTTCGCCCCCGTCAGGCTGCGGGTGAGCGCATCGAGGCAGGCCATGCGCACGGCGACGCCCATCTCGACCTGCTCGCGGATCACCGAGCGGTTGATGTCGTCGGCGACCTCGGAATCGATCTCGACGCCGCGGTTCATCGGGCCGGGATGCATGATCAGCGCATTCGGCTTGGCGACCGAGAGCTTCTCGTAGTCGAGGCCGAAATAGCGGAAATATTCGCGGATCGAGGGAACGTAGGCGCCCTGCATGCGCTCCAGCTGCAGGCGCAGCATCATCACGATGTCGACGTCCTTCAGGCCCTTGCGCATGTCGGTGAAGACCTCGACCCCCATGCGGTCGATGTTCGAGGGCAGCAGGGTGGTCGGCGCGATGACCCGCACCCGGGCCCCCATGCGGGTCAGCAGGTGGATGTTGGAGCGGGCGACGCGGCTGTGCAGGATGTCGCCGCAGATCGCCACCAGCAGGCCCTGCAGCTTGCCGAGGCGCCGGCGGATGGTGAGGGCGTCGAGCAGGGCCTGGGTCGGGTGCTCGTGGCGGCCGTCGCCGGCATTGATCACCGCCCCGTCAACTTTCTGGGACAGCAGGTTGGCGGCGCCGGATTCCGGATGCCGCACGACCATCACGTCGGGCCGCATCGCGTTCAGCGTCATCGCCGTGTCGAGCAGGGTTTCGCCCTTCTTGATCGAGCTGGTGCCGACCGACATGTTGATGACGTCGGCGCCGAGCCGCTTGGCGGCGAGCTCGAAGGAGGTGCGGGTGCGGGTGGAATCCTCGAAGAACAGGTTCATCACCGTGCGGCCGCGCAGCAGCCCTCGGGTGCGTTCGTCGTCCTTGGAGAGATCGGCGTAAGTGTCTGAAAGATCGAGCAGCCGGGTGATCTCTTCCGCCGAAAGACCTTCGATTCCCAGCAGGTGCCGGTGCGGGAAGAAGGCGGTCGGGCGGTGGGCTGGGGTGCTCATCGAGCGCGCATCATATTCCCCGCAGCCCCCGCGTCAACGATTCGCGCCGGGAATCCCGCCCGGTCAGATGATTTTCTTGGCCTTCAGGGCCTCGATATCCGGGTCCTGGAGATGCAGCAGTTCCTGCAGCACCTCGGAGGTGTGCTGGCCGCAGGTCGGCGGCGGCAGGCGGTAGTCGACCGGGGTCTCGGACAGCTTGATCGGGCAGCCGATGAGGTCGACATGGCCGGACCCGGCCGAGGGGTGCGGCATCGAGATCTTCATCTGCCGGTGCAGCACCTGGGGATCGGCGAAGACCTGGTCGATGTTGTTGACCGGGCCGACCGGCACGCCCAGCTTCGACAGCCCGTCGATCCAGTATTTCTGCGTCTGCTTCGCGGTGACGGCGTTGAGCATCTTGTAGAGTTCCACGCGGTTCCGCACCCGGGCCGGGTTGGTCTTGAATTTATCGTCCCTGGCCCAGTCGGCGACGCCGGCGAATTCGCAGAACTTCTCGAACTGCCCGTCGTTGACGACCGCGAGGATGAAGAAGCCGTCGGAGCTGGGCACCACCGAATAGGGCACGATGGTCGGATGCTCGTTGCCGGTGCGTGGCGGCACCTGGCCGGAGATCAGGTATTGCAGCCCGATATTGGCCAGCCAGCCGACCTGGGAATCCAGCAGGCTCATGTCGATGTACTGGCCCTGGCCGGTCAGCGAGCGGTGATGCAGGGCGGCGAGGATCGCGGTGGTTGAGTAGATGCCGCAGACGATGTCGGTGACGGCGACGCCGACCTTCACCGGCGGCCCGTCCGGGGTGCCGGTGACGCTCATGATGCCGCCCATGCCCTGGGCGAGGAAATCGTATCCGGCGCGCGGCGCATAGGGGCCGGTCTGGCCGAAGCCGGTGATCGAGCAGTAGATCAGGCGCGGGAAGTCGAACTTCAGGTCCTCGTAGCTGAGGCCGTATTTCGCCATGTCGCCGACCTTGAAGTTCTCGACGAAGATGTCGCAGCGCGCGATCAGCCGCTTCGCCAGCTCCTGGCCCTCGGGCTTGGCGACATCTAGGGTGACCGAGCGCTTGTTGCGGTTGATGGCGAGGTAGTAGCTGCTCTCGCTGGTATCGCCGCCGCCGGCGTCCTTCAGGAAGGGCGGACCCCATTTGCGGGTATCGTCGCCCTGGCCCGGCCGCTCGATCTTGATGACGTCCGCGCCGAGATCGCCGAGCAGCTGCGTGGCGGTCGGACCCGCCAGGATGCGCGAGAGATCGAAGACGCGAAGGCCGGTGAGCGGTCCTGACATGGAAACTCCCTGGGAAGTGGCTGGCTGCCACTGTCGTCGGGCGTCACGGCAAAATCAAGCAGGCATTGGCGCGGGCGGTGCCGGTGGCGTCAGTCCCGCCGCACCAGGGCGACATAGGCGCCGAGGCCGACCAGGACCGAGCCCGAGACCCAGTTCTGCAGCTTCAGGAAGATCGGCCGGCGGCGCATCAGGCTGGCCGCCTTGCCGCTGGCCAGTGCCACCAGGGCGTCGCAGGGAATGGCGGTCAGGGTGACGATGCCGCCGAGCAGCAGCAGTTGCGGTGCGACCGGTCCCGCCGCCGGCGCGACGAATTGCGGCAGGAAGGCGAGGAAGAACAGGGCGGTCTTCGGGTTGAGGATTTCGACCAGGCAGCTCTCGCCGAAGATCCGGCGCAGCGGCTTCTTCGGGAAGGCCAGGCCGTCGCCGATCGGCTGCGGCCGGGTGCGGAAATGCTTCACCCCGAGATAGACCAGGTAGGCGGCGCCGGTCAGCTTCAGCGCCGTGAAGGCGAAGGGCGAATAGCGCAGAACTACCGCCAGACCCAGCGACGTCACCACCACATGGAACAGGCTGCCGGTCGCCAGCCCCGCCGTTGCCGTCAGCCCGGCGGCGATGCCCTGGGCAATGCTGCGCGACATCACATAGAGATTGGAGGGTCCGGGCGAGAGGTTCATCGCCAGGGCGGCCAGGGTGAAGATGAGCAGGGTCTGGGTGCTGGGCATGAGTGTTCAATCGGTTGCGGGCCGGCGGCCATCTTCTGCGCCGCGGCCGGGTCCGGCAAGGGCCAGATCGCCGGGCGCTGCAGGGCCACTTCGTCTAGCGGCTCGATGCCAGCCGATCCAGCGCGCCCTGCAGGATGAAGGCGGCGGCGCTCTGGTCGACGATCTTTGCACGCTTGGCCCGGGTGAGGTCCGCCTCGATCATGCCGCGGGTCACTGCCAGGGTGGAGAGCCTTTCGTCCCAGAAGGCGATCGGGAGGTCGCGGAGCAGCAGGAGATTGGTGGCGAACTGCCGGACCGACTGGCAGCGCGGTCCCTCGCTGCCGTCCATGTTGAGCGGCAGGCCGATCACCAGGCCGCCGATCCTGCGCTCGTCCATCAAGGCCAGCAGCGCCCGGGCATCCGGCTGGAATCTCGTCCGCCGGATGGTGGTGAGCGGCGAGGCGACCATATGGCCGGGATCGCCGATGGCGATGCCGATGGTCTTCTCGCCGAGATCGAGCCCGGCCAGGCGCTCGTGGCGCGGCAGCGCGGCGGCGAGATCGGGAATGCTGGCGTGGATCATGCGCCTTGATTGTCACGCCGCGGCGGCGCGGTCAATCCGGCAGCAGCTCGGTGATCTCGCGGCGGAAGGGGACGGCCTCGCCGATCGCCGGTGCGTCCAGCTCCTCGGCGAATTTTCGGCCGGCATAGACCGCGGCGGCGATGGTGGAGGGTCCCCAGGCATCGCCGGCGCAGGTGACCGAGGCGATGCCGGCATCGGCCCAGGCCGGCTGCCGCGCCAGCAGGTCGCGATAGAGCCGGTCCTCGGGCAGGCGCGCGGTCACGGCGACCAGGCTTTCGCAGGCGATCCGGCTGCGCCGGTCGGTAAAGACGCAGGCCAGCTCGGCGCCGTCCCTGGTCACGCCGGCCACCGCCTTGCTGACCACGATCTCGACGCCCAGTTCGATCAGCCGCGCCTGGATCTTCGCCTGCTCCAGGGTGACGCGGGTCCAGGTCGAGGCCTCGGAGGCCGGCGTCACCAGGGTGACCTTCCGGCCGTCCCGGACCAGCAGTTCGGCCAGCACGCCGCCCATGTAGTAGTGGTCGTCGTCATAGACCACGACCTCGCGTGCCTGCGGCCGCTTCCCCGCCATCAGGTCGTCGGGCGTCAGCACCTCGATCCCGGGCGCGATCGGCATCGGCAGCAGATGGAAATGCGCGACGCCGTCGCGGCGCCAGGCGGCGCCGGTCGCCACCAGCACGTGGTCGAAGCCGAATTCCAGCACCTGATCGGCATCCAGGCGGCTGTCGAAATAGGTCTCGACATTCGGCATCTTGGAGATCTGGTAGGCGCGATAGTCCCGCACCCGGCCCCAGGCGGAGAGGCCGGGGAGCTTCGCCTCGCGGGCGACGCGTCCGCCGAGCTCGGTCGCCGCCTCGGCGAGGGCGACTGCATAGCCGCGCTGGCCGAGCGCGCGGGCGGCCTCGAGACCGGCCGGCCCGGCGCCGACGATGAGGACCTTGGCATCCGATTCCTTCGACCGGATGTATTCCGGATGCCAGCCGCGGCGCCATTCCTCGCCCATGGCGGGGTTCTGCGTGCAGCGGCTGGGCGACATGGTCATGTCGCCGGAGACGCAGATGTTGCAGCCGATGCATTCGCGGATGTCGTCGATCCGCCCCTCGTCGATCTTCAGCGGCAGGAAGGGATCGGCGATCGAGGGCCGCGCCGCGCCGATCAGGTCGAGGATGCCCTGCTTCACCTGGCGCACCATCTGGTCGGGCGAGGTGAAGCGGCCGACGCCGACCACCGGCCGAGTGGTGAGTTTTTTGACGCCCTTGACGAATTCCTCCTCGGCCGCCTCGTCGACGAAGCGCGAGGTGCGGGAATCGTTCTCCCAGGAACCGAGGGTGAGATCCCAGAGGTCCGGCACCTCCGCCATCCGCCCGACCACTTCCTCCATCTCGGCCTTGTGGATGCCGTCGGGACCGATCAGCTCGTCCATCGCCAGGCGCACCGACACCGCGCAGCGGTCGCCGATCGCCGCCTTCACCTCCTCGGTGACCTCGCGCAGGAGGCGCATGCGGTTCTCGATGCTGCCGCCGTATTCGTCGCTGCGCTGGTTGTATCGGCGCGAGAGGAAGTACTGCAGGATGCTGAAGCCGTGCGCGGCATAGATGACGGCGAGGTCGAAGCCGGCCCGCTTCGCGCGCAGCGCCCCGGCGCGATACCACTTGATGAGGTTGCGGATGTCGGACTTGTCCATCGCCCGCGCCTGCACCGGGTCGTAGGTGAAGCTGGCGATCGGCAGGGCGCTCGGCGCCAGCGGCGTCTCGCGGGTATAGAAGTTGGCGCCGTTGGGGCCGCTGTAGACCAGTTCGATGCCGGCCAGGGCGCCGTTGGCCTGGGCGGCGGCGCTCATCTTGGCGAGGGCAGGGATGTCGCGGTCGTCCCAGAGGCGCAGCTCGATGAAGGGGGTGATCTCCGAGCTGTAGTGGATCTCCGCCTGCTCGGTGCAGACCACGCCCCAGCCGCCGGCGGCCTTGTTGCCGCGCATCTTCGCCGCGGCGGAAGGGTCGCGATACCCCTGGCCGTTGCAATGCGGCACCTGGAAAAAGCGGTTCCGGGTGGTCACCGGGCCGATCTGCACCGGCTCGAAGAGGATGTCGTAACGCGGATCGCGTCCCAAGGTCTGTTGGTCCTTCAGATCAGGCCGGCCGGCGCGACGGCCGGCCCGCGGTCGGTTGAGGTAGTGGCGGCCTCGAGCATGGTGGATTTTCCGGTCGGATCAATGGTGCGGCCGCAGGATGCCGGAGAGCGTAGCATCCGGAAAATCGTTTTAATGTAAATACTGCAAAGGAAAACTCTATGCTAGGCCAGCTGGGGCCGGGTGCCCCCGGGGGCGCGCAGCAGGCGCCAGGCCAGCAGCAGCGCCACCGCCGCCAGCACCGCGCCGCCGCCGAACAGGATCAGCGCGGCATCGGCCACCACCTCGACGGTCAGCGGCCGGTCGAGGCCGACGCCGTTGCCGATCAGCCCGGCCAGGGCGGCGCTGATCGCGCCGCCGAGCCCGCCGAGGGTCGGGATGGCGGCGGAGGTCGCGTCCTCCTCGCCGGGATCGGTGGCGGCCATGATCCGCTGGGTCAGGAAGGCGAAGGAGACGCCGAAGCCGAGGCCGATGAAGACCATGGCGACGGCGATGATCGGCAGCGGCGCCGCGGCGACGGTGACGGCGAGGCCGGCGAGGCCGATCGCCAGGAAGGCCGGGCCGGCGAGGATGGCGGCGCCGTGCCAGCGCGCCGGCAGCGGCGCCACCAGCATCGCCGAGAGCGACCAGGCGAGGGCGTGGATGGCGCCGAAATAGCCGGCCATGATCGGCTCGAGGCCGCGATGCACCTGCAGCAGGTACGGGCCGTAGACATAGACCGCGGATTCCGAGAGCGGCATCAGCAGCATGACCCAGAGGCCGAGCGCCACCGCCCGGTGATAGCCCGGGAAGGCGGTGGGGAACAGGCGCGGCAGGCTGCGGCGGTCGATCGCGAAGGTGACGGCGATCAGCGCCAGGCCGACGGCCACGGCGAGCATGCCGAGAATGTCGCTGCCCAGACGGTCGACCACGGCGATCGCCATGACGCCGGCGGCGAGCAGGCCGAGGCGCAGCAGCGGCGCCCGGTGCCGCTCCGCCTCGACATGCCGGCGGTCGCGCAGGATGATCCAGCCGAGCAGCATCATCGGCAGCGGCAGCAGCGCCGAGCCGAAGAAGGCGCCGCGCCAGGTGAAGGCCTCGGTCAGCCAGCCGCCGAACAGCGGCCCCAGCATCACCGCGAGCGCCCAGGTGATGGCCTCGACCCCGGCGACGCGCGGGACCAGGGCATTGTCGAACAGCTCGCGGACCAGGGCATAGCTGAGCGCCACCAGGAAGCCCTCGGCGACCCCCTGGATGGCGCGGCCGAGCAGGATCCAGCCCACCGCCGGCGCCGCCGCCGCGATCAGCCCGCCGAGCACCACGGTCAGTCCCGCACCCATCATCGCCGTGCGGGCGCCGAAGCGCGCCTTCACCGGCGCCAGCATGGCGCCGCCGAGGATCGAGGTGACGAGATAGAGGCTGGTCGCCCAGCTGAGATAGGCTGCCGCATCCAGCTCCTTGACCGCGCTCGGCATCGCGGTGCTGGCCATGTACCAGATCGTGGCATGCAGGCCGACGCCGAGATTGACCAGGATCAGGGGCGCCAGGTTGTGCCGGCGCAGGAGGACGGCGGTGTCGGTCATGCTCAGCTCTTCCGGCCGTCGACGGGCGGGCGAGGTGCCGGCGCATCGGCAAGGGCAAGCCGTTATATCCGCCGGATATAAAGAAAGCAATCGCTTATCAAATGGCCGGAGCCGTGCTATACCGGCGGCATGCAGGATCGTGCCGCCACCCGTCTGCTCTATGCGCTGAAATCCGCCGGGCCGCAGACCGCGGCCGCGCTCGGCCGGCGCCTCGGCATGACCGCGGTCGGCGCCCGCCAGCATCTGGCGCGGCTGCTGGCGGAGGGGCTGGTCGCCTTCGCCGAGCACCGGGAATCCGTCGGCCGGCCGAAGCGGGTCTGGTCGATCACCGAGGCCGGCGATCGGCAGTTTCCCGACAATCACGCCGGCCTGACGCTGGAACTGATCGGCGCCATCCGCATCACCCTGGGCGAGGCGGGGCTGGACAAGGTTATCGCGGCGCGGGAGCGCCAGGCGCTGAAGACCTATCGCGCCCGGCTGGCCGGCGCCGACGGATTGCGCGACAAGCTGAAGCGTTTCGCCGACCTGCGCAGCGACGAGGGCTACATGGCGGAGCTGCAGCGCGACAAGGCGGGCTTCCTGCTGGTGGAGAACCACTGCCCGATCTGCGTCGCCGCCCGGGCCTGCCAGGGCTTCTGCCGCTCGGAGCTGCAGCTCTTCCGCGACGCCCTCGGCCCTGCGGTCTCGGTCGAGCGCAGCGAGCACATCGTCGCCGGCGCCCGGCGCTGCGCCTACCGGATCGCCGCCAGGCGCGGCTAGCTATTTCAGGTTCAGCCGGTAGTAGTTCTGCGTCCGGCGGAAGACCCGGTTGGGGAAGTCCGCGTCCTTCATGCCGCGGATGGCGCCGCAGATGTCGTCGCGCACCTCCGGCACCAGGCGATAATACTGGTGCCACTGCTCGTCCTGCCGCGCGCCGTTCTTCAGCTTGCGGTTGGCGGCGGAGCAGTTGACGAAGGTGATGTTGCTGGCGATGAAGCTGGTCTTGTCCGGCGGCCCGTCGACGCCGAGGCGCCCCACCCCGTGCACCGCCCGGCTGATCGTGGTCAGCGGGATGTCCATGTTGTTGTAGTAGAGATAGACCCGGTCGGCGATGCCGAGCGCCGGGGCGAGGCCGTCCGGCCGCGACAGCGCATCGGCATCCTCGTCGGAGGCCAGCAGGAAGACCCGGTCGATCAGGCTCGCCAGCCGGCGCGGCGGGATCTGGCCCGGCGCGGTGCCGATCGCCGATTGCAGGCCGGCGCGCAGGAAGTGGTTGCCCATGCTGTGGGCCATCAGGCTGACCCGCCGGCCGCTGCGGGCGCTCTTGAAGGCGGTGAGGATCGGCAGCAGCGCCTGCAGGAAGCTGCGGAAGCCGCCGCCCGAGGCGCCGGAATTGCGGTAGTCGCTGCGATAGGCGTCGACGGTGAGGCTGCCCAGCGACGGCCAGGTGAAGGCGAGCACGGTCGAGGCGACCTTCTTCGGCCCGGAATTGAACCACCTGCCCAGCATGCCGGCGCGCATCGCCACCTCGCGGAAGCGATAGTCGAAGCCGTGCAGGTAGATCAGCAGGTGATCCGGTGCGCCGTTGACGATCTCCGCCTGCAGGGCCGGGCGGAAGGTGTTCGGCGACAGGGCATCGATCGTCAGGTTGGCGTTGCCGATCTCGCTCTCGTCGTCGACCGAGGCGAGAACGGCGCGGCCGAAGGTGACCGCGCCGTCCGGGCTGAAATCGGTGCCGAAGTTGTTCGGCACGGGGCTGGCGATCGGGTTCCGGTTGGTGCCGAAATAGACAGGGAAGGCCATGGCGATTCCTCCTCCAGTTCAGCTCCGCCGATCCGCCGCCCCGGCCGGGACCGGGACGCTACTTCCGGCCGGCGATGTCCTTCGCCGTCAGGTCGAGGGCCTGCCCGGCGATGGTCATGAACTCGTCGACATGCGCCTTGGTCCAGGTCAGCGGCGGCGAGAGCAGCATGGTGTCGCGGGTCGCCCGCATCACCAGGCCGAGCCGGAAGCAATGGTCGCGGCAGATCGTGCCGGCATCGCCGAGCGGCTCGAAGGTCTTGCGGGTCTTCTTGTCCCTGACCAGCTCGATCGCCCCCATCAGGCCGACGTTGCGCACCTCGCCGACCAGCGGATGGTCGAGGAACTCGGCCAGCCGCTTCGACAGGTAGGGCCCGGTCTCGGTCTTCACCCGCTCGATCAGCTTCTCCTCGCGCAGGATGCGGATGTTCTCGATCGCCACCGCGCAGGAGACCGGATGGCCGGAATAGGTGTAGCCGTGGTTGAAGTCGCCCATCGAGTTCAGCACCTCGGCGACGCGATCCGCCATCATGATGGCGGAGAGCGGCTGATAGCCGGAGGTGATGCCCTTGGCCAGGGTCATGAAATCCGCCTCGATGTTGTAGTGTTCCGAGGCGAACCAGTGGCCGGTGCGGCCGAAGCCGCAGATCACCTCGTCGGCGATCAGCAGCAGGTCGTACTTCCTGCAGATCCGCTGGATCTCCGGCCAGTAGGTGCTGGGCGGCACGATGACGCCGCCGGCGCCCTGGATCGGCTCGCCGATGAAGGCGGCGACGTTCTCCGCCCCCAGCTCCAGGATCTTGTCCTCCAGCGCCTTGGCGCAGAGCCTGCCGAAATCCTCCGGCGTGCTGTCGCCGCCCTCGCCGAACCAGTAGGGCTGGCGGATGTGGACGAAGCCGGGCAGCGGCAGGTCGGCCAGGGCATGCATGTAGTTCATGCCGCCCAGCGAGGCCGCCACCATGGTCGAGCCGTGATAGCCGTTGACCCGGCTGATGATGGTCTTCTTCTTCGGCTGCTTCTTCACGTTCCAGTAGGTGCGCACCATGCGCACGATGGTGTCGTTCGCATCCGATCCCGACTGGCCGTAGAACACGTGGTTGAACTGCTTCGGCGTCATGTCGACCAGCTGCTTGGAGAGCTCGGCCACCGGCGGATGCGTGGTCTTGAAGAAGGTGTTGTAGTAGGGCAGCTCCATCAGCTGCTTGTAGGCGACGTCGGCGATCGACTTGCGGCCGTAGCCGACGTTGACGCACCACAGGCCGGCGAAGCCGTCGAGCAGCTTCTGGCCCTCGGAGTCGAACAGGTAGGTGCCTTCCGCCTTGGCGATCACCCGGCTGCCGATCTTGTGCAGCTGGTCGTGATCGGTGAACGGGTGCATGTGGTGGCGGTCCTGGGCCTGCCATTCGCGGGTGGAATTGCGCAGCGGTTGGGCGGTCATCGGGAAATTCCTTTCGGCTGACGAATCTGACGAGACGCCGGCGGCGGGGCCGTCCGGCGGCGATGGGGGTTCGCCGGACGCCGTCAGGGATTGAAATTGATCCGCGCGGTCAGGATCAGGATTTCGGCCCGCAGCGACCGCAGGCCGGCGCCCCAGGAAACGTCCCGGGGCCGGATTCCGGCGGGTGGCATGGTCTCGAACATGCGGTCGCGTGGGTCCATGATTTCCAGTCTAGGACGGGATCAGACGTTCAGCAACAGGTGCTCGCGCTCCCAGGAACTGATGACGTTCTGGTAGGCCTCGAGCTCGGCGGTCTTCACCACCCGCAGCGCATTCATGAACTTCTCGCCGAGCAGCGGCTTGATCGGCCGGCAGGTCATGAACTTCTGCAGCGCCTCGTAGGCGGTCTTCGGCAGCGTATGCGCCATGCGATAGGCGCTGCCCTCGATCTGGTTGGCCGGCTTCAGCCGCTCGACCATGCCGAGATAGCCGCAGATCAGCGACGCCGCCATGGCGAGATAGGGATTGGCGTCGGCGCCGGCCAGGCGGTTCTCGATCCGCCGCGCCGAGGCGCCGGAGACCGGCACGCGCAAGCCGCAGGAGCGGTTGTCGATGCCCCATTGTACGTTGATCGGCGCATCGAACTGCGGGCGCAGGCGGCGGTAGGAATTGACGTTCGGCGCCAGCATCGGGATGACGTTCGGCAGGTAGCGCTGCAGCCCCGCGACATGGCTGCGGAACAGGGCGGTGTCGCGGCCCTTGGAATCGGCGAACAGGTTCTTGCCGGTGCGCTTCTCCACCACCGACTGGTGGATGTGCATCGAGCTGCCCGGCTGGTTGGCCAGCGGCTTCGCCATGAAGGTGGCGTAGACGTTGTGCTTCAGCGCCGCCTGGCGGACGGTGCGCTTGAACAGGAAGGCCTGGTCGGCGAGTTCCAGCGGATTGCCGTGGTTGAAGTTGATCTCCATCTGCGCCGCGCCGGATTCATGCACCAGCGTGTCGATGTCGATGTCCGACTTCTCGCAGTAGTCGTAGACATCCTCGAAGATGTTGTCGAACTCGTTGGCGGCGTCGATGCCGTAGGCCTGGCTGCCGGTCTCCGGGCGGCCGTTCTTGCCGACCGGCGGCAGCAGCGGCAGGTCGGGATCCGGATTGACCTGCACCAGGTAGAATTCCAGCTCCGGCGCCACCACCGGCCGCCAGCCCTTGTCGTCATAGAGCTCGAGCACCCGCTTCAGCACGTAGCGCGAGGCGGTCTCCACCGGCTTGTCGTCGGCATCGAAGGCGTCGTGGATGACCTGGGCCGTCGGATCGTTGTACCAGGGCACCATGCGGATGGTGTCGGGATCGGGGCGCAGGTAGATGTCGGGATCCTCGTAGGAGCCGACGTTGTCGTCGTCCACGTCCGGGTATTCGCCGGTGACCGTCTGCAGGAACACGCTGGTCGGCAGCCGCAGGCTGCCCTCCCGCGAGCTCTTCATGAATTTCGTCGCCGGCAGGATCTTGCCGCGGGGAATGCCGTTCATGTCGGGAACCAGGCACTCGACCTCGTCGACCTTGCGTTCAGTAAGCCATTCTTCCAAGTACTTCATGATCAAAAACCGAAAATATCCTTTGGGCAGTGCCGGCCCCATGCCGGCAGCGAACCGGGCCGGAGACTAGCCGAACGACCCTTCTTTGTCCAAAGGCACCGGGTTAACGCGGGCTTTTGCACGGTTTTCCGCATCCTGTGTCAAACATCTGAAATACAAGGGCTTTAGGACGGTTGCTGCAACTGCTCACAAGGGTCTAGGCTGGGCCCAAGGATGGATCATGGGACAGGAGTCTGAAATGCGCCTCGACGGCAAGGTAGCCCTCATCACCGGTGCGGCCAGCGGCATCGGCAAGTCGATCGCCGAAACCTATGCGGCGGCCGGCGCCGCCATCGCCATTGCCGATCTCAACCAGGCCGGCGCCGATGCCGTGGCGGCGGAGATCGTCGCCAAGGGCGGCAAGGCGGTCGGCATCGCCATGGACGTCACCAGCGAGGCGGCGGTCGATGCCGGCACCGATCTCGCGGTGCAGAAGCTCGGCGGCCTCGACGTCATGATCTCCAATGCCGGCATCCAGATCGTGAAGCCGCTGAACGAGTTCCCCTTCGCCGACTGGAAGAAGATGCTGGCGATCCATCTCGACGGCGCCTTCCTCACCACCCGGGCGGCGATGCGGCACATGTACAAGGACAAGCGCGGCGGCAGCATCATCTACATGGGCTCGGTGCATTCCCACGAGGCCTCGAAGCTGAAGGCGCCCTATGTCGCCGCCAAGCACGGCCTGCTCGGCCTCGCCCGCGTGGTCGCCAAGGAGGGGGCCGAGTACAACGTGCGGGCCAACGTGATCTGCCCGGGCTTCGTGCGCACGCCGCTGGTCGACAAGCAGATCCCGGAACAGGCCAAGGAACTCGGCCTCACCGAGGAGCAGGTGGTCAAGACCGTGATGCTGAAGGAGACCGTGGACGGCGTCTTCACCACGGTCGAGGACGTGGCCCAGCTCGCCCTGTTCCTGGCGTCCTTCCCCTCCGCGGCGCTGACCGGCCAGTCGATCACGGTCAGCCACGGCTGGCACATGCAGTGATGTCCAGCGCCGAAACCGCGGCCGTGGCGCCGATCGCGCTGCCGCCCTACGAGACCGTCGCCCTGGTGCTGCAGGGCGGCGGCGCGCTCGGCAGCTACCAGGCCGGCGTCTATCAGGGCCTGCACGAGGCGGGCATCCGGCCGAACTGGTTCGCCGGCGTCTCGATCGGTGCGCTCAATGCGGCGATCCTCGGCGGCAACCCGCCGGAAAAGCGGCTGGAGCGCCTGCACGACTTCTGGGACACCATCTGCCAGTCGGCCCTGGTCCCCGCCTTGCCGGTGGTCGGCAATCTCGCCGCCCTGCTCGGCCAGGGCGACATCCGCGGCTGGGCCAGCGCCTGGTCGGCGGCGCGCACCATGACCGAGGGCCAGCGCGGCTTCTTCACGCCGCGCCTGCCGCCGCCCTTCCTCTCGCCCTTCAGCGGGCCGGCCGCGACCAGCTTCTACGACACCGCGCCGCTGAAGGAGACCCTGGAGCGGCTGGTGGATTTCGACCGTATCAACAGCCGCGAGCTGCGCGTCTCGGTCGGCGCGGTCGACGTCGAGACCGGCAACTTCGAATATTTCGACAATGCCAACCGGGTGCTGAAGCCCGAGCACTTCATGGCCTCGGGCGCCTTGCCGCCGGGCTTCCCCGCGGTGGAGATCGACGGGCGATTCTACTGGGATGGCGGACTCGTCTCCAACACCCCGCTGATGGAGGTGCTGAGCCATCCGCCGCGGCGCGATACCCTGGCCTTCCAGGTCGACCTGTGGTCCGCCACCGGTCCGCTGCCGAAGACGCTGCTGGACGTGAGCGAGCGGCAGAAGGACATCCAGTTCTCCAGCCGCACCCGCCTGGTCACCTCGGTCGCCGGTGAGATGCAGCGGCTGCGCAATGCCCTGCGCCAAGTGATCGAGAAGCTGCCCGAGGCGCTGCAGCAGGATGCCGAGATCGGCCAGCTGCGCGACCTGTCCTGCTCCAAGGTCTACAACATCGTCCACCTGATCTATCGCGACAAGCAGTTCGAGAGCCACAACAAGGACTACGAATTCAGCCCGTTGACGATGCAGGAGCACTGGGCCGAGGGGCTCGACGACATCCGCCGCACCCTGCAGCATCCGGAATGGCTGGCACGGCCGACGCGCAGCAAGTCGGTGGTCACCCACGACGTGCACCGGGAAGACGCCGTCTAGGCCGCCCCGTGCCGTATAGGCCGCCCGCGCCGGCGGCCCGCGGCTATTGCGCCACTTCGCGGACCTCGAAGTTCGACAGGATCAGGGTGCTGGGTCCGGTATCGTCGGTGCCGGTGGTGAGGTCGATCCCCGCCAGGCTGCCACCGTCCGGCGCCTGCCCCTTGAATTCGGCGACCTTCTGGCCGTTGATGGTGATGACCGCCTTGTTGCCGTTGACGGCGACGCTCAGCTGGTTGACCACGCCGGGTCCGGTCTTGATCGCGGCGCTGTTGGTCCAGGCGATCGGCTTCAGGAACTTGCCCTTCTGCAGGCGGTAGACGGCGAAGTTGCCGTAGACCGGCGTCACGTCCATCACATAGTAGTTGTCCGCGTCGACGCCCCAGAAGGCGATGCCGAGGAAGCCGTTGCCCTTGTCCGGGTATTGCATCGCGATGTCGGCGCAGACCTCGTAGTTCTCGAAATAGCCGAACTGGCTGAGCTTCGTCGAGATGTTGTTGGGTTCCCATTTGTAGGTCAGGCCGCCGGGGCCGACCGAGCGGGTGGTGTCGGTCTCGGGGAAGGACCAGCTCGGATCCAGGGTTTCGAACTTGTCCTCGTACAGCACCTTGCCGGTGCCGCAGGCCAGGGCAGGGCTGGCCGCGGCGGCGAACATGCCGACGACGGCGGCCAGGATCGGCAATCCGGACAGGCTCTTCATGCGGCTCCCCATTGCACGGGTTTTTGGGTCTGGGCAGAGTGTCCCCGCGGAAAAGGTATGCTGAAAGGTGCAAGCCTGTAAACATTGGCCGGCCGCCGCCGCGCATCGCATCGCGCCGGCGCTGCCGGCAGCCCTCGGAGGTGCTCACGCATGGACCCGCGCATCACCCTCATCACCCTCGGCGTCCGGGACCTGCCGGCTTCCCGCCGGTTCTACGGCCGCGGCCTGGGCTGGCGGGAATCCGCCGCCGGCAACGACAGCGTCGCCTTCTTCCAGCTAGGCGGCGGCCTGGCGCTCGGCCTCTACGGCCGCGCCGCCTTGGCCGAGGATGCGCATCTCCGGGATGCCGGCAGCGGTTTCGGCGGCATCACCATTGCCCAGAACCAGCGCAGCAAGGCCGAGGTCGATGCCGTCATCGCCGCCGCAATCGCCGCCGGCGGCACCCTGCTGAAGGCGGCCGAGGACGTGTTCTGGGGCGGCTATTCCGGCTATTTCGCCGATCCCGACGGCCATCCCTGGGAGATCGCCTGGAACCCGTTCTTTCCGATGGATGAAGCGGGAGGCCTCGTCCTGCCGGCATAAGGGTCTGATCGGAGGGGATATACGCAAAATTGTTTCATGTGAAACATTTTGCGGTCTCCATTTTGGCCGACCGGTTTCCGACCGATTGCCGCCTTCAGTTCAGGGCGCCGGCGTCTGCAGAAGCAGGACGCGCCCGTCCCAGGCCGCATCGGCCGGCGGCGCAGGCCTGGCCGCGAGCCGGATATCCCCGAGGTCATCATCAAGGTCATCGGCAAGGGCGTCGCGCGGCCCGTTCCAGTCGGGCTGCGTGGCGGCGATGGTGAATGGCCAGACCGGGTGCTCCAGCCGCTCCTCGCTGACCGCGCCCAGGAACAGCGGCAGTGCGGCCGAGGGGCCACTTTCGATCATCGTGCGCGTGGCCCAGAGGCGCAGCGCCAGGCGGGCGCTGCCGGGGCGCAGCCGGATGAAGGTCAGCGCCGGGGCCAGGCCGTCCTGCAGCAGCGGCGTCAGCGGCAATTTCCCGACATCGCGGCCCGGCGAGATCCAGGCCAGCGCGCTGCCCGGAGTCAGGGCCGGCGGCCGCTGCCAGCCATCCGCCAGCAGCCGGGCGTCGATCGCGGCGGGTGCGCCGGCCCATTGCACGTTGAGCGGCTCTTCGAACTCGCCGAACAGGTCGGTACGCCGCGCCGGCTGCGTCTGCCAGCCGGCCGCCAGCCATGCCGAAGCCGGCAGCGTCACGGTCTTGGCGCTGACCGCATAGCGCTGGAGGTCGGTCGCGTGCTGGCGATAGATGTTGGTCGCGCCGGCGATCGCCAAGGCGAGGCCGACGGCGATGAGCAATCCGCCCGCCGCGATGTCCTTCTGCCGGTGCCGGTGATAGGCGACGCCGAGCAGGCTGATCCAGGCCATGCCGAAGGCAAGCCCGGCCGCCACGTCGGAAAACCAGTGCGCCCCGAGATAGAGCCGGGAAAAGGCGATCATCGCCACAAAGCCGGCGATTGCCGCCGCCGCCGGCAGGCCGCGTTTCGGGCCGAGTTCCCGCACCACCAGGATGCCGAGGAAACCATACATCGCGGTATTGACCGTGGTGTGGCCGCTGGGAAACGAGAAGGCGCCGACGCCGGCATAGAGTTCGTCCAGCGGACGCGGGCGCGAGAGCGCGAACTTGACCAGGCTGTTGAACAGCGAGGCCAGGACGACCGCGCCGAGCCAGTAGGCGGCGGCATGCCAGGCCCGGCGCCAGAGGAACCAAGCCGTGGCGACGGCGGCGACCGGGATGACGACCGCCGTATCGCCGAGTTCGGTGACGGTGACCATGATCGCATCGCCGACCGGCGAGCGCAGCCCCTGCAGCAGCGCATAGACCGCGGTATCCGCGCGCACCAGCGGGTCGCCGGTGACGACATCCTCGAGAATGCCGAGGAAGGCCCAGGCGGATCCGACCAAAGCGACGGCGGCCAGCGCCAGGCCGGGCATCTCGCTGCGCGCTGGATCGAGCAGGGACAGCAGCTGCCGGGCGAGCCAGCTGTGGCGCCGGTTGGCCCAGGCGAGGAGCGCGCTGCGCACCGCTGCCACGAAGGGCGGGCCCCGGCGCAAGACCAGCCGGGCGATCCGGGTCACGATCCAGATCACCGCCCAGAGCAGCAGGAGGACGACCAGCGCCAAAGCGAGGAGGCGGCCGGCGACGCTGTCGCCGGTGATGCCGCCGAAGGTCATCCCCGGAACCGGCGCAAGACCTGCGCGGGAAGGGCCGCGGCGGGACGTCCGTCGCCCCGCCGCAGGGATTGCTTTTGCCGCCTGGAGATCAGAGCCCCAAGGCCTGGGCCGCCGGCACGTATTTCTTGCCGAGGGCTTCGGCGACCGCCTTGTAGGTGATCTTGCCGTCGTGGATGTTGAGGCCGTTCATCAGATGCGGGTCGTCGGCGCAGGCCTTCTTCGCGCCCTTGTCCGCCAGCGCCAGGCCGAAGGGCAGGGTGGCGTTGTTGAGCGCGAAGGTGGAGGTGCGGGCGACCGCGCCCGGCATGTTGGCGACGCAGTAATGCGTGATGCCGTCCACCGTATAGACCGGGTCAGCATGGGTGGTGGCGTGGCTGGTCTCGAAGCAGCCGCCCTGGTCGATGGCGATGTCGACCACAACCGAGCCCGGCCGCATCGACTTGATCATCTTGCGCGTCACCAGCTTCGGGGCGGCGGCGCCGGGCACCAGCACCGCGCCGATCACCAGGTCGGATTCGCGGACGTAATGCTCGATGGCGTCGACCGTCGAATAGATGGTGTTCAGCTTCGAGCCGAAGATCTCGTCGAGTTCGCGCAGCCGGTCGAGCGAGCGGTCGATCACCGTCACCTGCGCCTCCATGCCCATCGCCATGCGGATCGCATGGGTGCCGGAGACGCCGCCGCCGATCACCGTCACATGCGCCGCCCGCACGCCGGGAACGCCGCCGAGCAGGATGCCGGCGCCGCCGGGTTCCTTCTCCAGGTAATGCGCGCCGACCTGCACCGTCATGCGGCCGGCGACTTCCGACATCGGCGCCAGCAGCGGCAGGCCGCCGCGCGCACCGGTCACCGTCTCATAGGCGATGGCGGTGCAGCCGGACTTGATCAGCCCCTCGGTCTGGGCCGGATCCGGCGCCAGGTGCAAGTAGGTATAGAGCAGCTGGCCCCGGCGCAGCATCTTGCATTCCTTGGCCTGCGGCTCCTTCACCTTCACGATCATGTCGGCCTTGGCGAAGATGTCCTCGGCGGATTTCGCGACGCTGGCGCCGGCCGCCTTGTAGTCCTTGTCGTCGAAGCCGATGCCGCTGCCGCAATTGGTCTCCACCACCACCTTGTGGCCGTGATGGATCATCTCGCGCACGCTCGAAGGCACCATGCCGACGCGATACTCGTGGTTCTTGATTTCCTTCGGAACACCGATAAGCATTTTAGGACTCCCCGACAGATTCTGTCTTCTGAACGAATAACGGCCGGCCCATCCGACTGGGCCGGCCGCCGTGGTGGTGGCTGTTGATCAGTCGACGCTTTTGAGGACGTCGGCCAGGACGGAAACGATCTGATCGATCTGCGCCTTCTCGACGATGAACGGCGGCGACAGGGCGATGACGTCGCCGGTGACCCGGGTCAGCACGCCGGCCTCGTAGGCCTTGAGGAAGGCGTCGAAGGTGCGCGCGCCCGGCTTGCCCGGCCGCGGTTCCAGCTCGATCGCGCCGATCAGGCCGATGTTGCGCAGGTCGATGACGTGGCGCGTGCCCTTCAGGCTGTGGATGGCGCTCTCCCAATAGGGCGCCAGGTCGCGGACCCGCTCGAACAGCTTGTCGTTCTTGTAGATGTCGAGCGCCGCCAGGCCGGCGGCGCAGGCCACCGGATGCGCCGAGTAGGTGTAGCCGTGGAAGAGCTCGATGGCGTTCTCCGCCGCCGAGTTCATGAAGGTCTCGTAGATGTCCTTCGAGACGATCACCGCACCCATCGGGATCGAGCCGTTGGTCAGGCCCTTGGCGCAGGTGATGAGGTCGGGGGTGACGCCGAAATACTCGGTGGCGAAATTGGCGCCGAGGCGGCCGAAGCCGGTGATGACCTCGTCGAAGATCAGCAGGATGCCGTGCTTGGTGCAGATCTCGCGCAGCTTCTGCAGGTAGCCCTGCGGCGGCACCAGGACGCCGGTCGAGCAGGCCACCGGCTCGACGATGACGGCGGCGATGTTGCTGGCGTCGTGCAGCGCCACCAGGCGCTCCAGGTCGTCGGCGAGATGCGCGCCCCAGGTCGGCATGCCCTTGCTGTAGGCCATTTCCTTGATGTTGTAGGTATGCGGCAGGTGGTCGACGCCGTTCAGCGCGTTGCCGAACCACTTGCGGTTGTTGACCATGCCGCCGACCGAGATGCCGCCGAAGCCGACGCCATGATAGCCGCGCTCGCGGCCGATCAGCTTCTGGCGCGTGCCCTGGCCCTTGGCGCGGTGATAGGCGAGCGCCATCTTCAGCGCGGTGTCGACCGATTCCGAGCCGGAATTGGTGAAGAAGACGTGGTCGAGCCCGGCCGGCGTCAGCGCGGCGACGCGCGAGGCGAGCTCGAAGGAAGCCGGATGCGCCATGTTGAACGGCGGGGCGTAGTCCATCTCGGCGATCTGGCGCGAGACGGCCTCGGCGATCTCCTTGCGGCCGTGGCCGCAGTTCATGCACCAGAGGCCCGCCGAGGCGTCGATCACCTTGCGGCCTTCGATGGTGGTGTAGTGCATGCCCTCGGCCTTGACGAACAGGCGCGGTTTCGCCTTGAACTGGCGGTTCGAGGTGAAGGGCATGAAGAAGGCTTCGAGATTGTTCGGCGTCGGCTTGAATTGCGTCGCCTCGAACGTCTTCGCAGCGGATGTCGCGGACATGGCTGATCCTGTCTCTGGTGAGGGTGTTCCGGACTTTATCACGCTCAAAAAACCAAACAAGTTGAATCTGGAACCGCCATTCTGGCCCCAAAACCGCTTGATTTCTGGCATAATCGCTAAATATACTTAGCGCATTGAACAGCGGGTGTTAACAAAGCCATGGAAGCTTCCGTCGGATTCGACCTCGGTGCGCGGCTGAAAAGCCTGCGCGAAGCCCATGGCCTGTCGCAGCGCGAACTGGCCAAGCGCGCCGGGGTCTCCAATGCCATCATCTCGATGATCGAGCAGAACCGCTCCTCGCCCTCAGTCGGTCTGCTGAAGAAGCTGCTCGACGGCTTCCAGATCTCGCTCGCCGAGTTCTTCGCCGCCGACCTGAAGCCGCGGCCGCAGATCTTCTTCAATGCCGGCGAGCTCGTGGAGCTGGCCGGCGGCGCCGTCTCCTACCGCCAGGTCGGCCGCGACATGAGCGGCAAGGCGATGCAGATCCTGCACGAGCACTACCAGCCGGGCGCCGATACCGGCGAGCAGATGCTGACCCACGAGGCGGAGGAGGGCGGCGTCGTGGTCCGCGGCCGCCTCGAGGTCACCGTCGGCGACCAGGTGCGGGTGCTCGGCGCTGGCGACGCCTACTACTTCGACAGCCGCATCCCGCACCGCTTCCGCAATGTCGGCGGCGAGGAATGCGAGGTCGTCACCGCCAACTCGCCGCCCAGCTTCTAGCCGCCGCGCTGCCTAGAGCACGCCGTATTTCTTGAACACCTCGCCCAGCAGGACGCCGTTCTCCAGCTCCTCCCGGGTGCGGTTCTCGCTGACCACCTTCTTGTGGGCGCGGGCGACGGCCTCGGCGGCGATCTTCTGCGGCACCGCGACCAGCCCGTCGACG
The DNA here is from genome assembly GCA_964551505.1 of uncultured Rhodospirillaceae bacterium. Taxonomy (GTDB): domain Bacteria; phylum Pseudomonadota; class Alphaproteobacteria; order Dongiales; family Dongiaceae; genus Dongia. The sequence continues at coordinate 14,180 of CAZKDH010000046.1, read as the reverse complement.
TCGCCGAAGATCAGGTCGCCGGTCTCCACCTTCACCCCGGCGCATTCCACCGGCACGTCCATGTCCACCATCCGCGCCCGGCCCTTGCTGTCGAGGGGCCCGATGCCGCCGTGGAAGACCGGGAACTGCTTCGCCCGGATATGCTTGACGTCGCGGATCAGCCCGTCGGTGACGCAGCCGACGGCGCCGCGCGCCATCGCCGCGGTGGTCAGCAGCTCGCCCCAGGGCGCGATCCGCGTCGTCGGCCCGTTGCAGGCCAGCACCGGCACGTCGCCGGGCTTCAGGTCGTCGATCAGCCGGATCTCGACCTCGTAGGGGTTCTCGTTGGCGCGCAGCGCATAGGTCGGCATGTAGAGCCCGGTGCGCGCCCGGCCGTGGAACACCAGCCCCTCGTCGATCGGGCGCATGAAGGGCGGCATCGCCTGGTTCATGTAGCCGAGCTCGTCGAGCACGTCGGACAGCACGGCGGAATAGAGTTGCGACATCAAGGCGGGGGCGAAGGACATGGCGATACTCGTGCATTCGGGTTGCCGCGGCGATCCCGTCGATGCCGCGAATCGCGCTAGCTATGCAGGCTTATCGGCGCTTTGACCAGAGGCACGACGCGACGGCGGCGGCCGGTTCGGCAGGACGAAATCGCCGCGCCCCCGGACCCCGCAGCGTTGCCTGCGGGCGGACGGCCTCCCCGACGTCATCCACCCCCGCAGGTACGCATTTTTTCGCCGCGGGCATCGCCGCCGGGCTTCCCCATTCCACCGACTATCGCCTTGAATCGACGGCCTTATCGCCGGCCGCCAGGACCGGGCGGACGGCGCATTTTTCCAGGTGCAAGAGGATGAAAAATCCGTTAACAATAGGACTTGGGATGCGAGCTGTGGGACGGCTCAATTTATACTTGCGATTTCGGACGACAGGATTTGGACGAGGGGCCGTCTGCGGCGTTTTGCCGGTGCCGGCGGCCAGGCAATGATTTTCCGACGAGAGAATGATGGCCATGAAATTTGCAGCGCTCCTGAAGACTTCCGCCCTGTCGCTGGCCTTCGCGATCCTCGCGATCGTCGCCTTGCAGGTCCCGGCCGGCGCCACCACGATCAATTTCGACGATCTCAACGGCAGCGGCCATGACGGCAGCCTGATCGCCAGTCCGTATCAGGGATACAACTGGGAGAACTTCTACGTTCTCGACGGCACCCAGCCGCATGCCGGCGACGGCTATCACACCGGCGTCGTCTCGGGAAAGAACATCGCCTATAACGGCTTCGGCAATTTCTCGCAGATCACCAACGCGACGCCCTTCACCCTCGACGGCGGCGCCTTCACCGCCGCCTATGTCGACATGAACGTGCGCATCCGCGGCTACCTGAACAACGTGCTGGTCTACGACTTCTATCTGGCGATCACCACCACCGGCCCGACCATGCTCGGCGCCGGCAACTTCATCCTGAATGGGGTCAACCTGACCGACATCGCCGTCGACCGCCTGCGCTTCAACCGCACCGGGCTCAGCCAGGTCGTCTTCGAGAACCTGCAGCTGACCGCGGTGCCGATCCCCGCCGCCTTGCCGCTCTTCGCCAGCGCCCTGGCCTTCGGCGGCGTCGCCCTCCGGCGCCGCAAGGCCGCTCGCACCGCCGCCCGCACAACGGCCCTAGGCAACAGCTGACGCCGGCGCCGGTCGCGCCGTGCAGCCGGCGTGCCGATCCGACCCCTGCGGACCTTTCCCTTATGCCCGTCGATCCCGCCCTTCACGCGCTCTATGCCGCCACCGATTTCGTCGTCTTCGACGAGTCCGGCGACTGGGTGATCAAGGTCGGCCGGCCCTCGGCCGCGGTCGATGCGCTGCTCGACCGCTTCGGCGTCGCCAGCGCCAGCGTGGTCTCCGCCTGGAATCCGCGCAGCGTCCTTCTGCCGCCGGCGGAGAATGCGGCGCGGCACCGGGCGCTCCTCGACCTGCTGCGCCTGCGCGACCTGCGCTACCTGCTGGGCGAGGGCCGCGACACCACCGGCGACTGGATCCCCGAGGCCGAATGCATCGTCTTCGGCACCAGCCTCGCCGAGGGTCTCGAACTCGCCCGCCGCTTCGACCAGAACGCCATCGTCTTCCTGGAGCGCGGCCGGGCGCCCAGCCTTGCCTATGTCGATTGACGCCGGCGGAGGGCGGGGTGCGACCGATGCGCTGTGATATTGGTCACAGGGACGGCAGATCGGCCTACCGGTGCCGCCCAGGCTGCCGCCTATCCCCTTGGCCTGCTTGACGAAATAGGTATCCCCCGAACCGGGCTTTCGTCCCGGCAATGCGAAAATTACCTAAAATTCGATTAAAGCTGGAATCGATAGACCTTGAAGACCCTGTGGAAAACTCCCATTGTGCTAGGCAGATGACATGAGGATGCGAGTGCAGCCATGAACGTCTCCGCAGTAAGCGGCGTCGCCGCCGCCTTCGAAGGTGCCCGTACCGCCGGCGTGCAGCAGGCGAACACCTCGGCGAACGCGACGGCCGTGCAGAAGCAGAGTGCCCGTGAGGCCGACGAGCTGGAGTTGAAGAAGACCGAGGTCGTCGAAGAAAGCGACAACAAGTCGGCGCCCAGTGCCGCCGGCGAGCGCCGCCTCGATATCCGAGTCTAGCGCTTCTTCTCCCGTGAGATACCCCGGCCCGCAGCGCAAGCTGCGGGCCTTTTGTTTGACCCCGGCCCGCAGCGCAAGCTGCGGGCCTTTTGTTTGGCCCCACCCCGCAGCGCAAGCTGCGGGGTGATCGCCTACTGGATCTGCAGGGCCGAGGGCCCGCCTTGCTTCGTCACCACCGGCGGGTTCCACTTGCCGGTGAGGGCGGCGCTCTGCGGCGCATAGAGCCGCATGGTCAGGTTGAACGGTCCCGCCGGTGCGGGCAGCCAGTTCGCTTCCTTGTCCGCGCCGGGGCTTTCGTTCTGGAAATAGAGGTCGAGCGACCCGTCGGCATTGTACTTGAACGGCATCCAGCTGCTGACCGCGAAGCGGTTCAGGCTGTTGGCGACCTGGAAGCCGTCCTTGTCGTAGAGGGTGACCGACCAGAAGGCATCCACCGGCGGCAGGTTGGCCTTGTCGAAGTGCAGGATGTATTTGCTGGCGCCGTCGAGCGGCTTGCCGGTCTCGTCGGCGAGGTTGAGCGGATAGATCGCATCCTCCGGCAGGTTGGCGCCGAGGCCGAACTGGGTGATGATGGCCCGCTTCAGGTAGTAGTTGCCGTAGACGCCCATGGTGTCGGTGTTCATCGACCATCCGTTGGCGACCCGGGCGAGGGTCGCGACCTTCCACGCCATCAGGCCCTGCGCCGCCGCGGGGGCGCTCTCCAGCCCCTTCTGCACCGCTGGATCGGCCTTGGTGAGGTCGAAGCTCTTGCCCGGCTCGATGCCGATGCGCTTCATCTGCGCGATGATCGGCTGGTCGGTGACATGCGGCGGGTGCAGCTTCAGCAGCTCGGCCCCATAGGCAAAATAAGCGGCGGCCGCCATGCCGTCGACCGTGGTCTTCGGCGGGGTCTTCATGTCGACGCTTGGATCGATCTTCACCGTCACCGGCTCGACGGTCTTGCCCCATTGCGACAGCGGCGTGATCTTGTAGCCGGCCTGGATCTGGTGCACCGCGTCGTAGTCCGTCGGGCCGTCGGTCTTGGTGCGCCCGATGATCCAGACATAAGGGGTCGGCGCATCGATGCGCGCGACGCCCTCCGGCAGGGTGCCGCTCCAGCCCGGCGGAACGACGGCGAAGTCGCCGGCACCCGTCCCGGTCGTGCGCATGCCCGGCGAGGCGAAGACATCGGTCCACATGTCCAGCATCGGCAGCAGGTAGTAGCGGCCGTGGGTATCGGGAACCGAGACGATCATCGGCTCCTTGGTGAGGTCGAGCCAGCCGCTGGAATAGAGCGTGTCGAAATTCGGCCTGACCACCACGCGCGTATCGGCGGAAGGATAGGCTGGCACATTGGCGAACATGTTCATCGGATTGTGCAGCGGCACCGTGTTCGGTTCCACGTTGGTGAGCTGCAGGCGCGTGACGTCCATCGTCACCAGCGAATAGAAGTACAGATAGGCATCGACACCGATGGCATGCGCTTCCTGCTCGGTGATCGCCTCGCCGGCGCGCGCCGGATCGAGGCCGGCGCCCAGCGCGAAGGAAAGCGCAACGAGCGCCACGGCAACGGCGCGGCGGGCGCGATTGATAAATGGCAGCATGATGATATTCCCCGATGGATGTCGACCGGCCCCCTGTCGGTCGACTGGAGTCTGCAGGATGCCACCCTTCGATATGTCGTGCAACCGAGCCGGGTGCGATAGATTGGTGGCGCAACGCCGCCGACTTGATCGGCACTCCGGTGTCCCTGCATTCGGCGCACGGCATTGCCCCCGGCATCGCTCCCGGCATTGCCAGGAAAGGGGCCGCTGGCTAAGGTTGCGTCTCCAGGAAATCCGCGCCCGATCGATGCGCGCGATTTCTCCGGCCGGCCTTCGTGCGGTCGCCGGCTTTGTGGAGATAGGAATTTAGGTGCAATCGGGGAGGAAGCGCATGTTTCGGAAGAGCCTCGTCATTGGCGGCCTGTTCGCCATCCTCAATCTGTCTCCCGTCGCGGCCCAGGACAGCGACCAGACGGAAAACTGCGCCGGCCTGGAGGAAGCCTTCAACGGCTATGTCCAGAACAACAGCGATCCCGACCTCGACTTTGCGAAGGAAACCGCCAAGAAGGGCATCGACGATTGCAACAGCGGCCGGTTCACCCAGGGCATCGCCGAACTGGTGAGCGCCATCGGCCTGTTGCACGACAACCAGCCGTCGAAATGGCGCCTGCATCAATAGCGGTTTCTGGAAGCCGGCAGGCGGGAATGCGACGCCGGCCCGGCCTCACTTGATCTTCGACACCTCGGCGGCCTGGTCGGGGATGATGTGCACCCGGTATTCCGCGTCCTTGCACTTCAGCAGATAGACCGGCTCGTCGGGTTTCGACTCCGCCTCGATGCGCTCGGCCGAACTCGGGCTGTCGCAGGCGAAGCCTTGGCTCCGCACCTGGTCGGCGACGATGCCGATGACGGCATCCTGGTCCTGCGCCAGGGCGGCGGTGGCCGCGGCAACGCCCAGCATCGCGGCGAGAAACCTGGTCGCAACAACTTTGGTCCGGCGGGATCGCAGAAGGTCGCCCATTGCTGAGTTCCTGGACTGTGACTTGGGTGGACCGATGCTAGAGCGCGATCGCCTTGAATGGAAGCGAAGCTTCCGATCGCAGCATGAATCCGCCGCCGGCGACGACGATCTGGTCAGGGCGCGCGGCGTCGGCCGAATCCGGCCGTCGCGAGGCCGACGATGACCGCGAGGCCGAAGCCGAAGGCGGCATGGAAGCCGATTTCGATCGGGATCCGCGCCAGCTGGAATCCTCCGCCGATGCCGGCGCCCTTCAGCGGCTGGACGACGAACCAGTGCACGGCAAGCGGTGTCACGCCGAAGGCGAGCCCGCCCGGCAGGCGCCCGAGGCGCGCGGTGAGACTGGGCTCGATCAGGATATAGGCCAGGCCCCACAGCCCGGCCCAGAAGCTCAGCGAAACCGTGCGCGGCACGCCCAGGGGCGGCACCGGCGCGAGGCCGAAGGGCAGGGACGGCAACACGCCGGCGGCATGGAGGATGCTGCCGAAGGCGCCCTGGAAGATCAGATGCGCGAGGATGCCGGCGACGAAGCCCAGAAGCAGGCGCTTGCGCATGGACATGGAGCGGTCCTTTCGCTGCAGCTCCGGAGTATTGGATCGGCCGGACCGGGTTGCAAGCGCAGCGCGGCGCCGTCGGGCGCGCCTAACCGTCTCGGCAAGGGATCCGGCCGGAGGCATCGCCGCTCAGGGCTGGGCGGCGTTGCGCGCGGGAATGGCAAATGCGATCGTCTCGCTCTGGATCACCCGGTGGCTGGGATCGGCGAGCTCAAGCAGGACGCGGTGCTGCCCGGACGGCAGGCCCTGGATGATCAGCGGCTCGCCGCTGGCATCGACCCAATGCCACGGCGCATCGTCCACGCTGACGTGGAGATGACCGATCCGCGGCGAGACGTCGAGCGCGGTCGGCCCGAACACCGGCACGATCCTGACATTCTCGGTGCTGTAGCGGATGACGACCAGGCCGGTCGCCAACTGGGCGGCAAGCGGGGCGTCCACCTGCAGCCGCGGCGCGGGCTCGGCGGCCAGCGGCACGAGGGGTGCCGGCAGGTAGGTTTCGGCGGCCTCAAGGCTGCAGCTCAGCGGCAGGCTGGCGGCCGCGGCGATGAGGGCGGCAAGGACGGGTCTTCCAATCCTGGTCATGGCGATATCCTTATAAAGCGTATCCGATTTAATCGTGTACTTTATACATGGGACAGGGGCGGAACGAATTCAACCTTGCGATTTAATCGGACGCGACTTATATCGAGGAGCACAGTTCACCTTTTCGTGCGCGGTCGAGGTCCCATGAAGCCGAGAGACAAGAAGCCGTCCGATCCGAAGCTCGCCAACTTCCTGTGCTTCGCGATCTATTCCGCCAACCTGGCCTATAGCCGGGCCTACAAGCCCATTCTCGAGGCGCTCGGCCTGACCTATCCGCAATTCATCGCCATCGTGGCGCTGTCGGAAGAGGACCGCCAGACCGTGAGCAGCCTGGGCGAGAAGCTGTTCCTGGAATCCAACACCCTGACGCCGGTGCTCAAGAAACTCGAGGCGATGGGCTATGTCCGACGCGAACGCGATGCCGAGGATGAGCGGCGGGTCTTCGTCAGCCTGACCGATGCCGGCCGGCGCCTGCGCGAAAGCAGCCTGGAGATGAATCTGGTGAAGGCGTCCGGCCTCGACCCCGACGGGTTCCGCACGATGCAGCAAGGGATCGTTACGCTGCGCGACAACCTCGCCCGGGCGGCGCGGGAAGCCGATGGAAAGCGCGCGCCGCGATCGGGCAGGACGCGATAGGGCCAGTTCCGGCTCGCAGGCCCGGCGGGCTAGCCGGCGATCACCACGCGGTCGCGCCTGGCGGGCAGGACCTCGCTTTCCAGCTCGCGGGCATAGAGATGCCCGGAATAGACCGCATGGGCGATGGTGCCCGGCGCTTCCGCGTCGCCGATCAGGCGCAGCGAGGCGATGTGCCCGGCGCCGCCCGCCGCGCGCAGCTCCGCCACCGCATCGAACAGCCGGCGCTCGGGCTCGCGCGAGGTCACCGGCACCAGGCTGTCGACGGCAATCTCGGTGATCCGGCCGGTATAGATGCAGGCGAGGCGCAGCCGCCCGGGCGCGAAATCCACCACCCTGCGGCTGACGATGATCTCGGCGCCCTTCTCGATCAGGCGGGCCTGGATCTGCGGCTGCTCGTTGGTGGTCTCGGTCCAGCGGGCGACGACGCCGCTGGTGCTGATGAAGACCACCCGGCGCCCGGCATCCAGCAGCTTCTCGGCAACGGCGCTCGCCATGTAATAGAGATCCTCGTCGAAGACCGCGACCGGTCCCGGCGGCAGGTCACCGGCGATGATCGCCTCCACCCCGTGCAGGCCCGGCTGGCCGGCGGCGAAGAGCGGCACCGGTCGGCTGCGGCTGCGGCCGTCGAGGCGCCAGCGGCTGCCGGTGGCGATCGCGACATGTTCGGCGCCGAAGTCAGCGATGTCGGCGGCGGTCATCCGGCTTTCCAGGAAGACCTCGACAGTGCCCAGCTTCTCGATCTGGTGCCGCCGCCAGTCGCGCACCCGCGCCCATTCGGCAAGGCCGGGGAGGGTGCTTTCGCCGGTGATCCTGCCGCCGAGCTGCCGCGTCGCCTCGGCCAGAGCCACCCGGTAGCCGCGCTCGCCGAGGGCGCGCGCCGCCTCCAGTCCCGCAGGTCCGCCGCCGACCACCAGGACCCGCGCTTCCGAGGTCCTGCGGGCGATGCGCTCGGGATGCCAGCCCTTGCGCCATTCCTCGCCCATGGTCGGGTTCTGCGTGCAGCGGATCGGCACGCCGCGGGAATTATGCGCGTAGCAGATGTTGCAGCCGATGCATTCGCGGATGTCCTCGGGCCGGCCTTCGGCGATCTTCCTTGGCAGGAACGGATCGGCGATCGAGGGCCGCGCGGCGCCGACGAAATCCGCGGTGCCGGAAGTGACCAGGCGCAGCATGGATTCCGGCGAGGTATAGCGCCCGACCGTCACCACTGGCGCATCGATGAGCTTGCGCACCTGCGCCACGAAGGGCTCGAGGGCACCCTCCCGGGTGAAGCGCGAGGTGCCCATCTCGACGCCGTAATCCGCGATGGTGAGGTCCCATATGTCGGGGAGGCCGTTCAGCAGCGCCGCCATTTCCAGCATCTCGGGATCGACCGCGCCGGCCGCCTCGTGGCCGGAATTGATCGACCAGCGCATGGCGATGGCGCAGCGGTCGCCGACCGCCTCCTTCACCGCCTCCAGCAGTTCGCGGACGATGCGGACGCGGTTGCCGACGCTGCCGCCGTATTCGTCGCGACGCTGGTTGGTCTCGGCATGCAGGAAGCTGTGCAGCAGGTAGTGGTGGCAGGGATAGACGTAGACGATGTCGAAGCCCGCCTCCCGGGCGCGCTGCGCCGCCGCCACGTGCCAGCGGCGCAGGTCGCGGATGTCGGCGCGGTCCATCACCCGCGCCTGCACCGGATCGTTCTGCTGGCCGACCGGCAGGCTCTGCAGTCCCATCGGCGGCTGGCGCGATAGCATGTTGCCGATATAGCCGCCGCCGTGCCAGAGCTCGACCCCGGCCAGGGCGCCGTGCTTGTGCACCGCCTCGGTCATCACCGCCTGGTTGCGGATGTCGCCGTCGTCCCACAGGCTGGCATAGGGATAGAAGCCGTCGTCGGAGGAGGGATCGATCGAGCAGTATTCGGTGCAGACCACGCCCCAGCCGCCCTCGGCCTTGATCGCACGCATCGCCGCCAGGGTCTGCGGCCGCTGGTAGCCCATGCCGCTGCAATGCGGCACCTGGTAGAACCGGTTGGGGGCGGTGACCGGCCCGAGTTTCACCGGCTGGAACAGCGAATCGAAGCGCGGGTCGCGGGGCATCGGCGGGGCCTGTTTTTATTGAACGATTGTTCAATATTTGAACGGCCATTCAATAAAAAGTCAACCCCGCGGCCGCGGCCGCGGTCCAGGTCAGCGCCAGCCGGCGCGGTCCATCATCATCACCGCCTCGGCATTGTGCTGGCCGAGGGCGGCGACGTTCAGGGTATCGGCCTTGAACGGGCCCCAGGCGGCGACGATCGGGTCGGGCCTGGCGTCGGGGCGGACCGGGAACTCGTAGTTGGCGCGGGCGAAGATCTCCTGCGCCTCCGGGCTGATCAGGAATTCCAGCAGCTTCACCGCATTCGCCTTGTTCGGCGCATGCAGGGCGACGCCGGCGCCGGAGATGTTCACATGCGTGCCGCGGTCGCCCTGGTTGGGGAAGAAGACGCCGACATTGGCCAGCTTCTGCTTCAGCGCCGCGTCGTCGCCGGCCAGCAGCCGGGCGAAGTAGTAGGTGTTGCTGATGGCGATGTCGCCCTCGCCGGCGACCAGGGCCTGGATCTGCTCGATGTCGCCGCCCTCCGGCGGGCGCGCCATGTTGGCGACGATGCCCCTGGCCCAGGCCTCGGCCCGCTCGGCGCCGTCATGGGCGATGATCGAGGCGAGCAGCGACTGGTTGTAGATGTTGTTGGAGGAGCGGATCAGGATGCGGCCCTTCCACTTCGGATCGGCGAGGTCCTCGTAGGTCGAGAGCTCCTCGGGCTTCACCCGGGCCTTGTCGTAGACGATGACCCGGGCGCGGGTGGAGAAGGCATACCAGCGGCCCTGGGGATCGCGCAGATTGGCCGGGATCTCGGCTTCGAGCACGGCGGACCGGATCGGCTGGAACAGGCCCTCGTCCTCGGCGCGCCAGACATTGCCGGCATCGACGGTGATCAGCACGTCGGCCGGCGAGGCGTCGCCCTCGAGCTTCAGGCGCTGCATCAGCTCCTCGGCCTTGCCCTGGATGATGTTGACCTTGATGCCGGTCTCCTTGGTGAAGAGGCCGAACAGCGCGTCGTCCGCCGGATAGTGCCGCGCCGAATAGATGTTGACCTCGCCGGCGGCGGCGACCGGCGTCGCTTCGGCTTCCGCCGCCTGGGCACCGGCCGCCGGTGCCGCGTCGTCGGCGGAGGATTGCTGGCTCTGCTCCTGGCCGCAGGCGGCGAGGAGGGCGAAGGCGGCGACGGCAGCGAAACGGCGGAGATGCGGAAAAGCCATCGGATACCTGACGGAAATAATGCGAACAATTCGCAATTGCATATATAGGCCGGCGCCGCGGCGAGGGCAAGGGGCCGCCGCCGGGGATCACGGGATTGCGATGATCCGACGCAGGCGGGCATAATCGGGCGCTAACCCGCAGTCCCGCCACCGAAAAGCCGATCGAGCCCCACCATGTACGTTCCCGCCCATTTCAAGGAAGACCGCATCGAGGTGCTGCACGCCATGATGCAGGAGACCGCCATCGGCAGCCTGGTGACGGCTGGGATGACCGGCGCCGACGCCGGCTTCGAGGCCAGCCATGTGCCGATGCTGATCGATCCCGGGCCGGGGCCCTTCGGTACCCTGCGCGGCCATGTGGCGCGGGCCAATCCGCAGTGGCGCGCCGGCGGCACGGGGAAAGCGCCGGCGGCCGGGATTCCGGCCCTCGTCATCTTCCTCGGCCCCAACGCCTATATCACGCCCTCCTGGTACGCGGCCAAGCGCGAGACCGGCAAGGTGGTGCCGACCTGGAACTATCTGGCGGTGCAGGCCCAGGGGCCGGTGACCTTCTTCGAGGACCGCGAGCGCCTGCGCGACATCGTCACCCGCCTGACCCAGCGCCACGAGGGCAGCCGCGCCGCGCCCTGGGCGGTGACCGACGCGCCGGCGGACTATATCGAGGCGATGCTGAAGGCGATCGTCGGCTTCGAGCTGCCGATCGCGCGGCTGGAGGGGAAATGGAAGCTGGGGCAGAACCGCTCTGCGGCCGACTTCGCCGGGGTGCGCGCGGGGCTGCAGGCGGAAGGCGCGGACCTTGCCAAGGCGATGGAAGAACCTGGCGGCGGATGATGTGCCAGATCCCAGGCGAAAAACTGAGATCGTGGGCAAATTCTAAACCCAGTATTCTGGCCCTGTATGTTTTTGGTAGTTACGCCCGTGGCGAAGCAACTGCGAATTCCGACCTAGATTTGGCACTCGATCTTTCGCCCAGAGATGCATGTGCCGAAGGCGAGCTAATTGAAAATCGGCGGAAATGGGCGGAAGAGATTTCCGCACTCACCGGGATTTGTACCAAAGACCTCCATCTTCTATCAGATGACGAGGTCACCGGGTTCATCTTCGAGATCTATAGGCGTAACCATAGTCGTGAGTGACCAAGCGGAACCAACCTGCGGCGCAGGTTCCCGGCCTCGCGGTCGATGAACGGCCACCGATGCCAGCTATTCGGCGGGGCCAGTATTTGCGTTCATGCACCGCGCACCCGCTGCCGCGAAATCCAAACCGCCATTCAAGGTTTGCTAACGCGCGCCGCAATTGGCTAACCTATCCAAGAATGAAGAGGGCGTTCTCGAACAGACGGTTCCTCATGATGTCCGTTTGCGCCGACGGATTGAGAACTTCGAAACCGCATGGCGGGACCGATCTTCGCCGCCGTCCTTTCCACCAGCGCCAGGCCCAACGATGACCCGCGATCCACGCCACGACATCCTCTTCCAGCCGATGAAGATCGGCCCGGTTACCGCCAAGAACAGATTCTACCAGGTGCCCCATTGCACCGGCCTTGGCTGGCTTCGGCCCCGCATGCTGGCGGATCTGCGCGCCACCAAGGCCGAAGGCGGCTGGGGCGTGGTCTGCACCGAATACTGCTCGATCCACCCGTCGTCGGACGACCTGCCCTATCCGTCGGCGTCGCTGTGGGATGCCGGCGATATCAAGGCCCATGCCCTGATGACCGCGAAGGTGCATGAGCACGGCGCCCTGGCCGGGGTGGAGTTGTGCATCGGCGGCGCGCGCATGGCCAACCTGCATACCCGCGAAGTCCCCCTGGGCGTGACCAGCATGCCCAACCTGGCGGGCGATCCCTATCAGACCCGCGCCATGGACCGGGAGGACATCCGCGATGTGCGGCGCTGGCACCGCAACGCCGCCCTGCGCGCCAAGGAGGCCGGGTTCGATATCGTCTATATCTATGCCACCCACGGCTACCTGCTGTCACAGTTCCTGTCGGGTGCGACCAATACGCGGCGCGACGAGTACGGCGGCAGCCTGGACAACCGGGTGCGGCTGGTGCGCGAACTCATCGAGGAGACCCGGGACGCCGTCGGCGATCGCTGCGCCGTGGCGCTGCGCTTCTCGGCCGAGCAGGGCGGCGGCGGCGACGGCCATCCGGTCACCGGCGAGCATCGCGACATGATCGGTCTCCTGGCCGAGGCGCCGGACCTCTGGGACATCAACATCGCCGACTATTCGCTGGAAATGGGCGTCTCGCGCTTCGTGAAGGAGGGCGCGCTCGAGCCCTACATGTCCTACGTGAAGTCGGTCACGACCAGGCCCGTGGTCACCGTGGGGCGCTTCACCTCGCCCGACACCATGGCCGCGCAGGTCAGGCGGGGCATCGTCGACTTCATCGGCGCGGCGCGGCCGTCCATCGCCGATCCGTTCCTGCCCAGGAAGATCGAGGAGGGCCGCCCCGAGGATATCCGCGAATGCATCGGTTGCAACGTCTGCTACACCGGCGACGGGAAGAGCGTGCCGATCCGCTGCACCCAGAACCCGACGATGAACGAGGAATGGCGGCGCGGCTGGCACCCGGAGAAGATCGGCCGCAGGAAATCCGACAGCCGGGTCCTGGTGGTCGGCGCCGGGCCCGCCGGACTGGAGGCGGCACGCGCCCTGGGCCAGCGCGGCTATGCGGTGACGCTGGCCGAAGCCGCGCGCGACCTGGGCGGGCGGGTGACCAGGGAGGCGGCCCTGCCCGGCCTCTCCGAATGGGCCCGGGTGCGCGACTATCGCACGACCCAGATCGCCAAGATGGACAATGTCGAGGTCTTCCGCGGGAGCCGCCTGGGGGTTGCCGACGTCCTCGATGTGGCGGCGGATCACGTGGTGGTGGCGACGGGCGCCGCCTGGCGCCGCGACGGGGTCGGGCGGTTCAACCAGAAGCCGATGACGATTGCCGCACCCGGGCCCGCGGTGTTCACCCCCGACGACATCATGGCGGGGAACGTGCCGGCGGGCCGCGTGGTCCTGTTCGACGACGACAGCTATTACTTGGGGAGCGTGATTGCCGAGCGCCTGATCCAGGCCGGTTGCGAAGTCGTCTTCGTCACGCCGGACGACCGCGTCGCGTCATGGGGCAGCTATACGGCGGAGCAGGTCCGGACCCAGCGCCGCCTGATCGAATCCGGGGTGGAGATCGTCACCGCGCATGGCGTCACCGGCTATGACGGCAAGGTCGCGACCCTGGCTTGCGCCTATACCGGCCGGCCCAAGACGGTCGCGGCGCCGGCCTTGGTCCTGGTGACAATGCGCAATCCCGACGATGCGCTCTATCGGGAGCTGCAGGCGGTCCTGGCGACGGGCGCGGCCAAGGGCGCGCCGAAGACCCTGAAGCGCATCGGCGACTGCGACGCGCCCGCCATCATCGCAGCGGCGGTCTTTGCCGGGCATCGCTATGCCCGCGAGCTGGACGAGGACGTCGACACCGACAATCCGATGAAATACGACCGGGTGTTCTTCGAGGCGGATGCCGGGCGGGCGTGAGGGTATCGCTGCCTGCCGGCGCCGACGTCGGTGCGCGACTCACCGGCGACGTGAACGCGGATGCCGCGGCCTCGTCCGTCAGGGGGCCTTCGGCTTCCACGCCTTGGCCAGCTTCTCCGCCTCGGCAATCTGATCGGGCGACAACTCGGCGGCAAGAAAACCGCGATGGTCGAATGCCGCCTGATCGCCCGCCGCCGCCGCCACGCTGAACCACATGTAGGCCTGGACGAGGTCCTGGGCCACGCCATCGCCGTCGCGGTACAGCTCGCCGAGGCTGAATTGCGCTTTCTCGACGCCCTGGTCGGCCGCCAGGCGATACAGCCGTGCCGCCTCGGCCTGGTCGGTGGGCACGCCCATACCGTTGGCATACATGAGGCCCAGGCGGTATTGGGCCTCGGCCCCGCCGCTCTCCACCAAAGGACGCAGAAGTTTCAGC
>CAZKDH010000045.1:0-12483 GCA_964551505.1 uncultured Rhodospirillaceae bacterium | reverse complement strand
CTTCACCCGCTTCGAGCCCAACGGCATCGTCGAGGGCAACGACGCGATCAAGATGGCGACCTCGATCCTCGACTACACCTTCCGCGAGCTGGCGGTCTCCTATCTCGGGCGCAACGATCTCGCCCATGTCCAGCCCTCGGATCTCGACCACGACGCCATGGGCGGCGGCGCCGACGAGACCGCCCTGCCGGAGAAGGTGGCCGAGCGCAACGTCGAGGCGGTGAAGCGCATCACCAGCCAGGGCTTCGTGCGCTCGAACCTGATCGTGCTGAAGAACGCGGCGATGTCGGGTTCCGGGTCGGGCGGCGTTGCCGGCAACACCGCCCTCGCCCACGACCACGGCGGGCATGAGCATGGCACGCTTGCGCATGGCGCACATGCCCACAGCCACGGCGGCACCACCGTCATCGAGCGCCACGGCGCCCCGGTCAGCGCCCCGGTCTCGGTCGGCGAGGCGGTGGTGCAGGCGGTCGATGCCCGGATGTCGAAGATCCGCGAAGCCCGGATGAAGGGCTACGAGGGCGATGCCTGCGGCGAATGCGGCAACTTCACCCTGGTGCGCAACGGCACCTGCCTGAAATGCACCACCTGCGGCGGCACCAGCGGCTGCAGCTGAGCTGAGGCGATGTCAAACCCCCTCCCCGGGAAGCCGGGGAGGGGGTTTTCTTTTGGGCGGTTCAAGGCACCCGTCGACCCCTCACCCCGTCCCTCTCCCTCAAGGGGAGAGGGAGCGCTGTTGCATGAGCCTTCAAACAGTCGATCCAGCGCGAAGCGGCCAGGCAATTTGAAGGAAGTTGATGCCGCGTTCCCTCTCCCCTCGGGAGGCGAAGCCGACCTTCGTCGGCGGGGTGGGAGAGGGACAGGGTGAGGGGTGGCTCGGTGATTGCCGACCTGCCCTACTCGGCCGCGTCCAAAGCGGGCTTCGCCTCCGCCCGTTCATCGCCCGTCTTTGCTAGCTTCTTCAGCGTCTGCCATTCGTGCATCAGGGCCTTCACCGATTTCCGGGCGCTGGGGCGCGCGAAGGCCTTGGCCGCCTCGCCCACCCTGCCCTTGGCCAGCGCCCGCAGGCCGTCGCCCAGGGCCACCGGGAAGTTGAACAGCACGGCGGAATCCCGGTAGCAGACCGACATGCACTTCGTGCAGTCGTCGCGGATGAGCGGCGTCGTCGGGAAATCCTCGATCGCGCACATCGGCGTCGACCAGAAGTCGCAGCGATAGACCATGAAGTTGACGTCCATGGCGAAATACTTGTAGCCGCCGTAGCAGGGGAATTCCTGGCGCTCGTCCTGCACGAAGCGCGTCATCTCGGCCAGGGATTCGTCGGGATTGAGCACGCCGAAGCGGCCCTTGATCGCGCGGATCTTGGCGAGGATCTCCGCCAGTTCCGGGCCGCTGAAATCGATCAGGGACGAGGTCTCGGAGAAGACCAGCGAGCTCGATCCCAGGCTGCGCTTCGGATAGGTGAAGGTCACCGTCTCGAAGCCCAGCCGCTCCAAGGCCTCGACCAGCAGGTCATAGTCGCCGATCAGCCGGTTGATGGTGACCGAGGCCACGGTCTTCACGCCCAGCGCCTTCAGCTGGGCATTGGCGGCGGCGATGCGCTGGAAGACGCCGGGCAGGCCGCGGTTCTTCTCATGCGCCGCGGCATCCGGCGCGTCGATCGAGATGAACAATGTGCGCAGCCCCGCGGCGGCGAGATCGGCGATGTTGCGCGGGGTCAGCGGCGAGCCGTTGGTCACCACCGCCGCCCGCATGCCCTTCGACGAGGCATGGGCCACCATCTCGACGAGCCGCGGATGCAAGAGCGGCTCGCCGCCGGAAAAGGTCAGGTAACGGATGCCGCGGTCGTAGAGGATGTCCAGGGCCCGGCAGGCGCGGTCGAAATCCAGCCACTTCTTCTCGGTGACGAAGTCCTTGTCCTTGGCGTAGTTGCAGAAGTCGCAGGTGGCGTTGCAGACATTGGTGACCGCGATGTTGCAGCAGCCGGGGCCGCCGCCGGGCAGCAGGCTCAGGACATCGGCGGCCTGCCGGGCGAACTGGCCGATGGCATGAACGGACGGGGCGGGCATGGGCAAACCTCTCGATCGCGGCGACGCCCCCGACTCCGGCGGGGTCCGGCAAGCCGGGCATGGGAGACCTATCATGTGACGCCAACCTGTCGCCGGTCCACCAAGACGGGAGGGGGAACCGGTGGATATGGGGGCCGGCGGCCGGCCGGGCGTTCACCTTGGGTTCGCCGGCAGCGAAAACCGCGGAATTCCGCGGTTCTGGCCGGTCCGGCGCGGCGTTATCGGTCCTGGATTGCCGGCCCCCGGCCCGCTATTCTGCCGGCCGAATTGCGACACCCCTGACCCCTTCCATGGAGATGATGATGGCCGGCAAGATCGATGCGCGTATCGCCGAGTTGAAACTCGAGCTTCCCAAGGCGGCGGCGCCGGTCGCCAACTATGTGCCGGTGGTGATCGCCGGCAACACCGCCTATGTCTCGGGCCAGGTCACCGTGTTCAACGGCGAGTTCAAGTACCAGGGCAAGCTCGGCAAGGAATACACCGTCGAGGACGGCCAGAAGGCGGCGCGGATGTGCGGCCTCAACATCCTCGCCCAGCTGCGCGCCGCGATCGGCGATCTCGACCGGGTGAAGCGGATCTGCAAGCTCGGCGTCTTCGTCAACTGCATCGACAGCTTCACCGAGCAGCCCAAGGTCGCCAACGGCGTCTCCGACCTGATGGTCGAGGTGTTCGGCGATGCCGGCAAGCATGCCCGCTCGGCGATCGGCGTCAACGTCCTGCCGCTGAACGTGGCGGTCGAAGTGGATGCGATCATCGAGCTCGCGTAACCGGGCGCCATGAGCGAGATCTTCGCCCCGGGCTACAGGAACGAGTGCTTCTGGTGGGCGGATGCGCCGCGTCCCGCGGCCGCCGCCGCCACCCTGCCGCCGACCGTCGACGTGCTGGTGATCGGCTCGGGCTATACCGGGCTGATGGCGGCGCGCGAGACCGCGCTCGGCGGCCGCTCGACCCTGGTGATCGACGCCGAGGATCTCGGCTTCGGCTGTTCCAGCCGAAACGGCGGCCAGGTCTCGACCAGCATCAAGCCGAGCTTCGGCGAGCTCAGCGGCCGGCACAACCAGGAGACCGCCTTCGCCATCCGCAGCGAGGGCATCCAGGCGCTGGATTTCATCGCCGACCTGATCCAGCGCGAGAAGCTGAGCTGCGACTGGCAGCGCACCGGGCGCTTCCATGCGGCGCATAACCCGAAGCAATACGAGGCCCTGGCGGCGCTGACGAAATCCCAGCCCAAGGGCCTGGAAGTGCCGATGGAACTGGTGCCGGCCGCCGAGCAGCGCCGCGAGATCGGCAGCAACTACTATCACGGCGGCATCGTCTATCCGCGCCACGCTGCGCTGCATCCCGGCAAGTACCACCTGGAGCTGCTGCGCCTCGCCCGCACCGCCGGCGCCAGCTTCATCTCGCATTGCCCGGCCAGCGAGATCCGCCGCGAGGGCAAGGGCTTCCAGGTGACGACGGCGAAGGGCGTGCTCTATGCCCGCGACGTGGTGGTGGCGACCAACGGCTATACCGGGCCGATGACGCCCTGGCACCGGCGCCGGGTGATCCCGATCGGCAGCTACATCATCGCCACCGATTCGCAGCCGAAGGAGCTGATGAAGCGGCTCATTCCCAACAACCGCATGCTGAGCGACAGCCGCAAGCTGGTGTTCTACTACCGGCTCTCGCCCGACAAGCACCGGATGATCTTCGGCGGCCGCGTCGCCTACATGGAGACCGACCCCGCCGTCTCGGCGCCACGCCTGCACCGCTGGATGTCGCTGATCTTCCCCGAGCTCCAGGCCAGCAAGGTGAGCCACAGCTGGATGGGCTTCGTCGCCTATACCTTCGACACCCTGCCGCATATCGGCGTGCAGGACGGGCTGCATTACGCCATGGGTTATTGCGGCTCCGGCGTCTCGCTCGCCACCTATTACGGCATGCGCATCGGCCAGCAGGTCCTCGGCAAGAAGGAAGGCAGGACCGCGCTCGACGGCGTCAGGTTCCAGACCCGGCCGTTCTATGCCGGCAATCCCTGGTTCCTCGCCCCCTCGATCTTCTACTACCGCCTGCGCGACAAGCTGCCGATCTGAGCGGCGGCGGCGTCGAAGCCGAGCAACCCCTCACCCTCAAGGGGTGCGGGGTCGACGGGTTTATCCGTCGACGAGATGGATCTCGATGCGCTCCTTGCCCTTGCCGATGTTGCGGCGCTTCAGCGTCACCGCGCCGATCTCGCCGGTGCGCCGGAGATGCGTGCCGCCGCAGGGCACCCGGGCGAAGCCGGGGATCTCCCAATAGCGACGCTCGGCGGCGGCGTCGCTGAAATCGCTGACGATGCCGATATCGGCGGCGACCAGGCGATCGAGCGCCGCCAGGAAATCGGGGAAGGCCGGGGCGATGTAGCCGTCCAGGGCGAAATCGATCCGCGCCTTGTCGGCAGCGATATGGGCGCCGATCTTCGGCATGCCGGGGAACCGCGCAGTGGCGAGCTCGAGCACGATCTCCGCGGCGAAATGCAGGCGCATCAGGCGATGGCGCCGCGCCCCGTCGATGACCACCGCCACCGCATCGCCCGGCCGCAACCCATGATCCGCCGGCAGGGTGTAATGGATCTCGCTGCCGGATTTCTGCGCCGCCAGCACCGGCTGCCCGCCGATCGTCCCGGCATCGCTCTCCTGGCCGCCGGAGAGCGCATAGAAGATCGTCTCGGCCAGCGTCACCCGGTCGCCCTCGACGCCGGCGATCCGGGTCTGCAGTTCGCACAGATAGGGATCCTGCCAAAAGACCTTGACCGTCATCGCCGCGCCTGGAAGAAGGCCCTCAGCAGCGCGGCGCTGCGCGCCTCGTCGAGGCCGCCGGTCACCTCGGGGCGATGGTGGCAGGTCGGCTGCTGGTAGATCCGCGGCCCGTGCTCGACGCCGCCGCCCTTGGGATCGCGGGCGGCGAAGCTGAGGCGCCGGAGCCGGGCGAAGGAGATCGCCGTGGCGCACATCGGACAGGGTTCCAGCGTGACGTAGAGGTCGAGCAGCGGCAGGCGCTTCTCCTTGCGGCCGGTCGCCACCGCGCGGATCACCAGCATCTCGGCATGGGCGGTGGGATCGTGCAGCTCCTCGGTGCGGTTGTGGTCGGCCGCCAGCACTTCGCCGCTGGCGCTGTCGACCAGCACTGCGCCGATCGGCACCTCGCCCCGCGCCGCCGCCGCTTCCGCCTGGCGGAAGGCGAGGTCCATGTAGTCGATCTTGTGCCGTTCGCTCATGCCGGCCACTTGACCGCATCGGGCCCAAGGGGGTCAAGCCCGGGCGTGGCCCGCCGGGCGCTTCTTGCGCCCCTTGCCCCCTCCCTCCCCTTGTCCGCTCCCGCGCAATGTGGTTTAGCTTGCCGCCATATAGGAGAGCCTGCATGCCCCAGCCCCTGATCGGCGTGACCCTGGACACCGAGGCCCCGGCCGGGATGTCGAAATCCGCCCGCTATGCCCTGCGCGCCAACTACTGCGATGCGGTGGCGGCCTTCGGCGGCCTGCCGATCGGTCTGCCGCATGCCGAGGACCAGGTCGCAGCCTATGCCGAGCGGATCGACGGGCTGGTCGTCACCGGCGGCGCCTTCGACATCGATCCGGCGCTGTTCGGGGTCAATACCCGGCACGAGACGGTGCGCACCAAGGCCGGCCGCACCGCCTTCGAATACGCCGTCACCCGGGCGGTGATGCAGCTGAACAAGCCGGTGCTCGGGATCTGCGGCGGCCAGCAGCTGCTGAACGTGGTGCTCGGCGGCACCCTGGTCCAGCATATCGAGGACGAGGTCGCGGATTCGCTGCTGCACGAGCAGCCCAACCCGCGCCACGAACCGGGCCACATGGTGAAGGTGACTCCGGGCTCGCTGCTGCACCGGATCTGCGGCACCGCCGAGATGCACGTGAACAGCGCGCACCACCAGTCGGTGAAGACCGTCGGCCCCGGCGTGGTGGTGAACGCGGTGGCGGATGACGGGGTCATCGAGGGCATCGAGGATCCGCGCCTGCGCTTCTGCATCGGCGTGCAATGGCACCCGGAATTCGCCGTCGATCCCGGCGACCGGCAGATTTTCAGGGCGCTGATCGAGGCGGCGCGGCCGCAATGAGCACGCTTCCCGGCGAACGCATCGCCAAGGTGATGGCGCGGGCCGGCCTCTGCTCGCGCCGCGAGGCCGAGGCCTGGATCGAGGCCGGCCGCGTCACCCTGAACGGCAAGAAGCTGACCTCGCCGGCGGTCAACGTCGTGCCCGGCGACGGCATCAAGGTCGACGGCAAGCTGCTGCCGCAGAAGGAGCATGCCCGGGTCTGGCGCTACCACAAGCCGCGCGGCCTGGTGACCACCGCCAAGGATCCCGAGGGCCGGCCGACGGTCTTCGCCAGCCTGCCCAAGCATCTGCCGCGCGTGATCTCGGTCGGGCGGCTCGATCTCAATTCCGAGGGCCTGCTGCTGCTCACCAACGATGGCGAGCTGGCCCGCAAGATGGAACTCCCCGCCACCGGCTGGCTGCGCCGCTACCGGGTGCGGCTGAAGGGCCTCGCCGACCCGCAGTCCCTGGCCAGCCTCGCCCGCGGCATCGAGGTCGACGGCGTGCGCTACGGGCCGATCCAGGCGGCGCTCGACCGCCAGCAGGGCGACAATGCCTGGATCACCATGACCCTGACCGAGGGCAAGAACCGCGAGATCCGCAAGGTCTGCGCGCATTTCGGCTGGCAGGTCAGCCGCCTCATCCGCCTCTCCTACGGCCCCTTCCAGCTCGGCCAGCTGCAGAAGGGCGAGGTCGAGGAGGTGCCGGGCAAGGTGCTGAAGGACCAGCTCGGCCTGGAAAAGTCGCCGGCCGCCGAACGCGCGGCCGAGGTTCGCCACAAGCGTCGCGATGCGGATCGACGCCGGGAGCCATAAGGGCGTCAGGCTGGCGGTGCCGCCGGGCCAGGAGACGCGCCCGACCGGCGACCGCGCGCGCCAGGCGATCTTCAACATCCTCGCCCATGCCCATGACGCCATCGCCGGGGCCAAGGTTCTGGACGCCTTCGCCGGTTCCGGCGCGCTCGGGCTCGAGGCGCTGTCGCGCGGCGCCGAGCGGCTGACGCTGATCGAGGCCGATCGCGGCGCCGCCGAGGCGATCCGGGCCAACATCGCCGCCTGCCGCGAACAGCCGCGCGCCCAGCTCTTCACCGCCGATGCCCTGCGCCCGCCGCGCGCCGCCGGCGGCACCTGGGCGCCCTGCTCCCTGGTCTTCCTCGATCCCCCCTACGGCAAGGAATTGGTGGCGCCGGCGCTCCAGGCCCTCGACGCTGCCGGCTGGGTTTCGGCGGATGCGCTGATCGTCGCCGAGATGGGGCGGCGGGATGCCTTCGCCGTTCCCGCCGGCTTCGAGATCGTCGACGACCGGAGCTACGGCAAGGCCCGGGTGGCGATGCTTCGCCCCAGAGCCGGATTCGCGCCTTAGGGACGCTTGACCAGGTAGAGCAGCAGGCCCGCCGCCGTCACCGCCGCCGCGATGGCGAAGGCCGTGGCCGGGCCCAGCGCGTCCCAGGCGATCCCCATGCCGGTGCTGCCGATGAAGATCGCGATGCCCGAGGCGAGGTTGAAGACCCCGAAGGCAGTGCCGCGCAGATGCGCCGGGGCGTGATCGGCGACCAGGGCCGAGAACACGCCCTGGGTCAGCGCCAGATGCAGCCCCCAGAGCGCCGCCCCCAGCCAGACCAGCGCCGGTGTCGTCGCATAGGCGAGGGCGGCATGGGTGAGGATCAGCAGCAGGAAGCCGGCGGCGATCAGCCCGTGCCGGCCGTAGCGGTCCGACCAGATCCCGGCGACCGGGGTGAAGGGCACCGAGGTGGCGCTCATGATGATCAGCACCAGCGGCGCGAAGCCCAGGGGCACGCCGAGATCGGTGGCGCGCAGCAGCATGAAGGCCTCGCTGAAGCGCGGCAGCAGCATGACGAAGAGCAGGCCCATCAGCAGCCAGAAATCCGGCTTCAGGGCCTTCAGCTCGCCGGGCAGCAGCGGGAATGGCCGCGCCACGCGCGGGCCGGTCGGCGCCGGCTCGGCGACCCCGGCCGCCATCACCAGCACCGCCAGCACCGCCGGCACCACCGCCCACCACAGCACCGGCACGAAATCGCCGAGATAGAACTGCATCAGCACGATGGCGAGGAGCGGCCCAGCCACCGCGCCAATATTGTCCAGCGCCTGACGCACGCCATAGGCATAGCCGCGATGCTCCGGCGCCACCCAGTCGGCGACCAGCGCGTCCCGCGGCGCGCCGCGGACACCCTTGCCGAAGCGGTCGGCGAAGCGACCGATGAAGACCAGGAACGGCGTCGCCGCCAGGGGAAAGATGATCTTCGAGGCGGCGCTCAGGCCGTAGCCGAAGGCGGCAATATGCTTGCGGTTGCGCCAATGGTCGGAAAATGCCCCGGAAAAGATCTTGGTGATCGAGGCGGTGGCTTCCGCCAGGCCGTCGATCAGCCCGACCAGGGCGATGCTGGCGCCGAGGCCGCTCACCAGATAGTTGGGCAGGATGGCATGCACCATCTCCGAGGAGGAATCCATCAGCAGCGCGGTGAATCCCAGCATCCAGATGGTGCGCGGCAGCTGGGGTCGCGGGGGCCGGGGATGTGCGGGCCCGGGATGTGTGGACCGGGGCTTCCTCACCGGGCGGGCGCCCGACTTGTATATACAAGTTGCGCCACGCTCAGCGCCGGCCGAACAGGCGTTCGATATCGGCGAGTTTCAGCTCGACATAGGTCGGCCGGCCGTGGTTGCACTGGCCGGAATGCGGGGTTGCCTCCATCTGGCGCAGCAGGGCGTCCATCTCCGCCTGGGTCAACTGGCGCCCCGCCCGCACCGAGCCGTGGCAGGCCATGGTGCCGCAGATCGATTCCAGCCGGTCCTTGAGGCCGGTCGCGGTGTCGTAATCCAGCAGCTCGTCGGCGAGATCCCGGATCAGCCCCTGGAGGTCGCTCTGGCCGAGCAGCGCCGGCACCTCGCGGACGACGACGGCGCCGGTACCGAAGGCCTCGATGACCAGGCCGAGTTCCGCCAGTTCCGCCGCCCGCGCCGTCAGCCGTTCGGCGGCGCTGCCGTCGAGCTCGACGATTTCCGGGATCAGCAGCGCCTGGCGGGCGACGCCGGCCGTCGCCAGGGCCGCCTTCATCCGCTCGTAGACCAGCCGCTCATGGGCGGCATGCTGGTCGACGATGACGATGCCGTCGGCGGTCTGCGCCACGACGTAGGTTTCGTGGAGCTGCGCCCGGGCAACACCCAGGGGATAATCGGCCTCCGCCGGTTGCGGCACGGCTTCCACCCGGGCGGACGGCCGGTTGAGCTCGGTGCCGAGCGGTGCAAAGGCGGCCAGGGCCTGGCTGGCCGCGGCCGATGACTGCCGCCCGCCCCCGCCGCCGCCATACCAGGGCGCCTGGGGAGCCGAGAGCTGGCCCTGGGTGAAGTTCCGCAGGGTCTCGGCCGCCACCGTGGTCGAGGTGCGGTGCCCGGCCTCGGCCAGGGCATGGCGGATGCCGCCGACGATCAGCCCCCGGACCAGGGCCGGATCGCGGAAGCGGACCTCGGACTTGGCCGGATGCACGTTCACGTCCACATCCTCAGGGGCGCAGTCGACGAACAGGGCCGCCATCGGGTGCCGGTCGCGGGCGAGGAAATCCTGGTAGGCGCCGCGGATGGCGCCCTGCAGCAGCCGGTCCTTCACCGGGCGGCCATTGACGAAGAGGTACTGCGCCGCCGCGGTTGCCCGGTTCAGGGTCGGCAGGCCGGCAAACCCGGTCAGCCGCAGGGTCTCGCGGCCGAGATCGAGGGCAAGCGCGTTCTCGGCGAAATCCCGGCCCATGATGTCGGCGAGGCGCTTCAGCCGCGCCGCCTCGGCATCGCCCACCAAGTCACCTCCTTGGGCGTGCAGCCGCAGGACCTGGCGGTCGTCGTCGGTCAGGGTGAAGGCGACGTCGGGATGCGCCATGGCGAGGCGTTCCAGGATCTCGACCACGGCGTTCTGCTCGGACCGGGCGGATTTCAGGAACTTCAGCCGCGCCGGCACGGCATAAAAAAGATCGCGGAGCTCGATCCGGGTGCCGGGGCCCAGGGCCGCCGGCTGGACCGGCGATTTCCGCCCGCCCTCCACCGTCAGCGACCAGGCGGATTCGGCGCCGCGGGTGCGGCTGGTCAGGCTGAGGCGCCCGACCGCGCCGATCGCCGGCAGGGCCTCGCCGCGGAAGCCGAAATGGCGGATATGCACCAGGTCGTCCCCGGGCAGCTTCGAGGTGGCATGGCGCTCGACCGCGAGGTCCAGTTCGGCCGGAGTCATGCCGCAGCCGTCGTCGGCCACCGAGATCAGCGCCTTGCCGCCCTCGCGCAGGCCGACGTCGATCCGCCGCGCCCCGGCATCGAGGGCATTCTCCACCAGTTCCTTCACCACCGAGGCCGGACGTTCCACGACCTCGCCGGCGGCGATCTGGTTGACCAGGTTGGGCGGCAGCAGGCGAATCGGCATGGCGAAAGTCTAGCAGGCGCCGCGGATGCCTGCATTACGGCGGAAAATGCCGGTTTTACCGGGGCTTGCCCTCTGGCAGACTGGCGCATGGCAGGGGAGGACAGCATGGCCGAAGGCGACAAGGATTTCATGAGCGCGGACGCCTATGGCCGCGGTCTCAAGGGCATCGGCATCAACCTGCTGGTGAAGGACGTGCCGCGCTCGGTCGCCTTCGCCACCGAGGTGCTGGGCGCCGTCGCGGTGACCGCGGACAAGGATTTCGCCGTGCTGCAGTACCGCCACGGCCGCAGCGCCGCCGAATGGATGCTGCATAGCGACGGCACCTATCACAGCAACCCGATGCTCGGCCTCCTCAGCGACGTTTCCATCCGCGGCGCCGGCGCGGAAATCCGCCTCTACGACTGCGATCCCGACCGGGCCACGGCCCGCGCCAAAGCCGCCGGCTACCACGTCCTCGCCGAACCCGCCGACAAGCCCCATGGCCTGCGCGAGGCCTATATCCTGGATCCCGACGGCTATTGCTGGGTGCCCGGCGTGCCGAAGCAGGGGTAGGCGCGGACGAGGCGGCCTCGCCCTAGCCGGCGCTATACCGCCGATACCATTCGACGAACCGGGGGATGCCCTCTTCCAGCGGCGTCTTCGGGTCGTAGCCGAGTTCGCTGCGGCTGACCGAGATGTCGGCCCAGGTCGACGGCACGTCGCCGGCGGCGGGCGGCAGGTGGTTGACCTTTGCCTTGCGGCCGCAGGCGCGTTCCACCAGTTCCAGCAGATGGGATAAACGTTCCGGACGGTCGTTGCCGAGGTTAAACAGCCGGTGCAGGCGCTCGCGGCCCGGCGGCCGGTCCAGGGCGGCGAGGATGCCGGCGACGATGTCGTCGATATAGGTGAAGTCGCGGCGCTGGGTGCCGTCGCCCATCACGTCGATCGGCGTGCCGGCGAGAATCCCGGCGGTGAACTTGAAATAGGCCATGTCCGGGCGTCCGGCGGGGCCGTAGACGGTGAAGAAGCGCAGGCCGGTCTGCGGGATGCCGTAGAGCCCGGCATAGGCCTCGCTCATCAGCTCGTCGGAGCGCTTGGTGGCGGCATAGAGCGATACCGGCCGGTCGCAGGGATCGTCGAGGGCGAAGGGCACGCGCTGGCTGGCGCCATAGACCGAGCTCGAGCTCGCATAGACCAGGTGGCGCAGATTCGGCAACTGGCGGGCGAGTTCCAGGACATGCAGGTGCCCGCCGAGATTGGCGCTGAGATAATCCAGCGGATGGTCGATCGAATGGCGCACCCCCGCCTGGGCCGCCAGATGCACCACGGCGGTGATGCGTTCCCGCGCCGCATGGGCGGCGGCCATCAGCGCCGGAAACCGGCCGAGATCGGCGAAGGTGAACCTGAACCCCTTGAGCCGCTCCAGTTCATGCAGCCGCGCCTGCTTCAGCTTCGGGTCGTAATAGGTGTTGAGGCTGTCGATCCCCAGCACCTCTTCGCCCCGCGCGATCAGGGCCTTGGTCACATGCGAGCCGATGAAGCCGGCGGCGCCGGTCAGGAGGATGGTCATCGCATTCAGGCCTTCACGGTCTTGCCGGCGCCGCGTCCGGCCTTCGCCATGGCGTTGCGGGTATCGAGGATGAGTTTCGCATGGCGGGCGATCAGCCGGTAGTCGACCGCGTCATGGTCGGTGACGATCAGCACGCAGTCACTGGACTTCAGGCGTTTCGCATCAAGCGCCGCGGACTTCCGGCCGGTCAGCAGGCCATGCTCGCGCGACGGCTTGATGCTGGCGATGAAGGGGTCGTGATAGGCGACCTTGGCGCCGCGCGCCTCGAGGAGCTCGATCAGGGTCAGGGCCGGGCTTTCCCGCATGTCGTCGACGTTCTTCTTGTAGGCGAGCCCGATCAGCAGGATCTTCGCGCCTTTCAGCGCCTTGCCGAAG
>CAZKDH010000044.1:0-10096 GCA_964551505.1 uncultured Rhodospirillaceae bacterium | reverse complement strand
TGCACCGGGTGCGCGAAAGGCTGGTCGGCCAACGTACCGGCATCATCAATCAGATCCGGGCTTTTCTTCTCGAGCGAGGAATTGCCGTCCGGCAAGGGCAACGCTTCCTTCGCACAGAGCTGCCTGACATCCTGGCTGCTCCCGTCGATGTCCTGTCGCCCCAGATGGCGCGCCTCGTCGAAGGCCTCGCCGCCGACTGGCGGCACCTCGACGAGCGGATTGATCAGCTGTCGAGCGAGATCCATGCCATGGCTCGCGACGACCGGAATTGTGAGCGACTGATGAGCGTGCCGGGTATCGGGCCGATCATCTCCAGCGCCATGGTGGCGGCGATCGGCGGTGGCGAGGCCTTCAACAGGGGGCGCGACTTCGGCGCCTGGCTTGGGCTGGTGCCCAGACAGATGTCCACGGGAGATCGAACCGTGCTTGGTCCGATCTCAAGGCGCGGCAACCGCTACCTCCGCGTCCTCTTCGTCCAGGCTGCCTGGGTCGTGCTCATCAGGCCAGGCAGTTGGGAGCGCTACGGGCTCAAAACCTGGATCGAGTCTGCCCGGAAAAGGCTCCATCGCAACGTGCTGGCGATCGCCCTAGCCAATAAGCTTGCCCGGATCGCCTGGAGCGTCCTGGCCAACGGCCGCAACTTCGAGGTCAGCGCAATGGTGTGACCGCCGCTGCATCGGCCCTAACTTCGAATGAGGAGAGTTCCCCGCCGAGGTCTGCGAGAGTGTGAGACGAGATGGAGGTTCGGTCTTCCCGGCGCTTACGGAATCTGGTGGCACAAATGGCCCGTTGAGGCCGATCCGCTAATGAGATCGTAGGTGCGCTGATATCCATGATGGCCCAAAGCAACCGCTTTAATCAGAGGCCGGATACATTGATGCAAGACCATGACTGCCAGATCGACGAAACTCTCTTGCGACGCACGGCCGGACCATACATTGTGCCATGAGCAGACTCCCTTTTTTGTCGCGCCGACCGGGGGCAGCGGGGGCAATCCAGGCAACCATTTTAGATCTCGGCGGCAGCGCAGTTGGTCTGCCATCGAGGGAGATTCGGTGGATCCGGTTCGCTCAAGAATGACCGGCTTAAGTCTCATGCGTGCGCAGCTCGCCTGCGAAATGCCACCCAAGCGCCGCCAGAATGAATGCACCGCCGATGAAGGTCGTCGGCGGCGGCACCTCTGCGAAGGCCAGCCAGACCCAGAATGGGGCCAACGGAGACTCCAGCGCGTTGATCAGCGCCGCTTGTGCGGATGGAATACGTCGCGCACCGACCGTAAACAAGGCCATGCCAAGGCCCATCGAGATTGCACCGAACAGGGCCAGAAACGCCAGATCGGCAGCGTGAACTGAGAGGGGGCTGCCAAGCAGCATGCCCGCGGCCAGAGCAAAGGCACTGCCACCGACCACTGCTTCCAGGAGCGGAACATTCCGGTACCGCCTTGCAGTGACGGTATAGACCGCCGTCAGAACAGTCATGAGGATGGCCACCAGGTCGCCCAACAGATGTCCGCCGCCGACGGAATTGCTGGCCATTGCTGCTACACCCATGAGAGCGGCGGTGCTGGCGCACAGGGTGCGACCGCTCGGCCGCTCGGCTAGCCAGGCCCAGGCAAGGCCCGCTGTCACGAAAGGAAGCGTTGCATAGAGCACGGCGACGTTGGCGACACTCGTCAGCACGTTCGATACGACAAAGCAGATCATGGCGCCGCCGGTGGTGGCAACGATCAAGAGACCGGGCCAGCTGACCAATTTGCGGAACTGCAGCTTGTTCAAACCACGCTGCCAGATCGTGAAGACGAGAATTGCCAGGAGCCCGAACAGACTGCGCCAGCCGAGCATGGTCCACAGTTCGACGTCTATAAGGCGAACAAAAAACCCGCCCGTGCTCCAGGCAATCGAGGCGCCGAGCACCATCACATAACCGGCACGGTCAGTATTGTCGCTTGGAACATCCTTGCCTCTCCTGAACGCGTCTTCCCTCATGTTGACGACCTTCCGCGATTGTCTGGAGCGTAGCCGCATCCAGACTCGTTTTGTAACGCCATCTGCCATTTGCGAACGCCGCAGACCGGAGCTACCGAGGAGAGAAAGCCGGATCGCTCATTTGCCGTAGCCCGGGCGGCATGATTGACGGGCGTCGATCCAGCTACGGACGCCAGAACCACCGATCCATTTCCACCTGGGCTTCCGCGAGTGTGAGGCCGATATCGCTGATCATATGCTGTCCCACGCGCAGCAGCCGTCCCAGCTCCCGGCGATAGTGCCGCCGAGCGCGCCAAGCCTTCAATAATCCAACCGGCCCACGCCGCTTCAGTTCCTCCATGACGACTCGGATATCTCGAACGAAAGGCGCGCCGAGCCCATCGGTGCCGCCGGCAAGACTCACTGCGGAATGACCCGTCAATCCGTATGTCGACCACATGTCTCGAACCTCCTGCTCTCGGTTCACTGGGATCAGCGAACGGTCACCAGCCTGCCCTAAGGCCGTGATCGCCCCGTCCAAGGCGCCGTGATTAATCAGTCGGAGGCGTGAGAAATTCGTAAAAAAACGTCGTCGCCGGCCGATTGCTGGGGTAGGCTTGGCGCATACAAGACGGGTGGCCCATGGTGGCCCTGGTTCTCAATCTGCTGGGTGGCTTCGAGCTGCGCCTGCGCGGCGGGCCAGCACTCGACCTTTCGACGAAGACCGGGCGAGCGCTGCTGGCCTATCTGGCTCTGACCCAAGGCCAGCGCCATTCGCGCGACAAGCTTGCCGCCTTGCTGTGGGATGACCGCGCCGATCAGCAGGCGCGGACCAGTCTGCGGCAGACCTTGGCGGTGCTGAGGAAGTCCTTGCAGCCCTTCGATGCATCCTGGCTCAGTGCCGATGGCGATTGGATCGCGATCGAGCGCGACGTCGTCGAGACCGACGTCGCGAATTTCGAACGTCTGGCTGGCCTGGCTACCGTGGAAGGCCTGAAGCAGGCTATCGCGCTGTACAAAGGCGATTTGCTTCAGGGCTTCAACCTGCGCAGCGAGGGATACGCCGAATGGCTGCGAATGGAGCGCGAGCGGCTTCGCGGACGCGTGCTGCAGGCCCTCGACAGGGTGCTGGCACTGCAATCCGAGGTCAAGGACGTCGATGCAGCCATTGCGACAGCCAACCACCTCTTGTCGCTCGATCCGCTGAACGAAGGAGCACACAGGTCGCTCATGCGCCTCTATGCCGCCCAGGGACGGCAAGAACTGGCGCTTCGCCAATACGAGATCTGCCGGGATCGCCTACGCCAGGAACTGAACGTCGGCCCGGACGCGGCGACCGCGACCCTGCATCAAGAAATTCTGGCCCGCCGGTCCACGACCGGCCCGGCGGGCCCCGCCACGCCGTCTTCGCCGGCACCCGTGGCCCCGACATCGGCGCGACCGGATGCTCACAGGTCGGATCGGCCTTCGATTGCAGTCCTGCCTTTCGTCAATCAAAGCGGGGATCTGGGCCAAGACTATCTCAGCGACGGCATCACGGAGGACATCATTACCGAGCTGTCGCGCTATCGCTCGCTGCTGGTCATTGCCCGCAGCTCGTCGTTTCAGTTCAAGGGTCCTGCGGTCGACATCGCTGCCGTCAGACAGAAGCTCGGCGTCCAGTACCTGGTCGAGGGCAGCGTGCGAAAGATCGGCGCCAATATCCGGGTGTCGGCACAGCTCATCGATGCCGAGAGCGAAGGCCATCTTTGGGCAGAGCGCTATGATCGCCCGGCGGAAGAGATCTTCGGCGTCCAGGATGAAGTTGCCTTGGCCATCGCCGCCACCCTGGAAGGTCGTATCGCCGCAAGCGGAGCGGAATTCGCCAGGAAGAAACCGACCAAGGACTGGCGTGCCTACGACTATTTTCTGCAGGGTCGCGAGCTGATGCATCGCTACCGCAGTATCGAGGCAGAACGGTGCTTTGCCCGCGCCATCGCGCTCGATCCCAACTATGTGCATGCCCACGCCTGGCGATCCGTGGCACTCACCAGCAAGTATGTGATCGAAGGGCAACCGGATTCGACGGCCATCGACGAGGCTCTTGCCGCCGCCCAGCTGGCCCTGGCACTCGATGACGCCGATGCCTGGAGCCACCAAGCAATGGGCTATGTCCTCCTGTGGCGAGGACAGCTGGATCTGGCTGGCACGCATTTCGACCGCGCAATCAGCCTCAACCCCAATGATGTCAACATCGCCTGTGATCGCGCCAACTGGCTGTTGTATGCCGATCGGCCAGAAGAGGCGTTGCAGAGCCTTGACTCTGCCTTGCAGCGTGACCCATTTCCGCCGAAGTGGGCATGGGAAATCCGCGGCTCCGTCCTCTATCAGCTCCGACGATATGAGGAGGCAATTGCCGCCTATCAGAAAGTCGATGCCAGCTACTTCTGGATGCCGGCCTTTCTTGCCGCGTCCTATGCACAAGTGGGCCAGATGGAGAGTGCCCGGCAGGCACTTTCTGAATTCCTGAAATTGAAACCGGGCGCGACGCTCGGCACCTTCGAGCGGCTGACGCGGAGTGCCTGGGGAAACCGGCGCGGTCACGTTCTTGGGCGCAGTAACGTTCTCGATGGTCTCCGCAAGGCGGGGCTGCCGGAATGAGCCACTTCCGAGCGGCGACGATGGCCCAGGCGGAAACCGCAGTCAGTGGCGCGTATGGCTACCACAATATCAGCTCCCGGCAGCGCGCCGGAGACGGGATAACGCCATTGGGCCGGATTGCGGCAAGATGGAATGTCCGCTTTGTCCCAAAGGCGGGCATTGTCGATCTCGGTAGTACGGCTGGCGACGGTCGTTTCTGTTGGCGAATGTCGTGACATCGTAAAGCGAGGAGCGCCTTATGACTGAGATCCGCACGAAGTTCCTGTTCCGTCTTGCTCTGAATGTCGGTGCCCACCATCTGCTGGGCTCCACGCCATTTGGCAACCGCCGCGTCGCACCCGTTTCGGGCGGCACTTTCGAGGGACCGCAACTGTCCGGGATCGTGCTGTCCGGCGGCACCGATTGGATCACCGAGGACGCTGCCGGATCCTGGTTCCGTATCGACGTGCGCGTGCCGCTCCGCACCCATGACGGCGACCTGCTGACCATGGCTTACCAAGGTTTCCGTAGCGGCCCGCCCGACGTGCTCGCAAAGGTCGCGCGCGGAGAGACCGTCGATGCCGGGAGCTACTATTACCGTGTGTCAGGCTCCTTCGAGACGGCAGCGCCCAAGCTGGCTCGTCTCAACACGCTGGTTGTCGTCGGCAGCGGCTGGCGGACCTCTGTCGGTCCAGGATACGATGTCTACGAAGTGCTCTGATCGCATGCTCTCCGCGGCACATCGCGCTGCCGCTGAATAGGCAGCCATTCTTCAGGCGAGGCCATTGGCCCGCTTTGTGCCATGAGCGGATGACTGCGCAGGGACATTCGAATCGCCTCCCTTTAGCGAATCGTCGCCAGATAGGCGATCAGGTCTGCCCGCTCGGCCTCTCGTCTGACAGGCGGTGCCGTCATCGTGGTGCCCTTCACCAACTCTGTCGGATCCTTGAGAAACCGGTCGAGCGTTGCTTCATCCCACTTTGCGCCGCTTGCCCCCAAGGCAGCCATTGGCGCGGAGTATGAATATCCTGCCGTAGAGGCAACAGGTCGCCCTACCACGCCTTTCAAGGACGGCCCTTTCCTGTTCGGGTCTTCCGCCGCGACCGAGTGGCAAGAGGCGCAGCGCTGAAAGATCCTTTCCCCCTCGCTCACCCTTCCTTCGGAAATCGCCGGTGCAGAGTGCACGGCGATACAGACCATCGCATAGGCAAACGCAGATCTGTGCATTCAAGTCTCTCCCTTCGGAGTCGGCACCAACAGGCGGCATTGGCGCAGCACTTTCGGATCATAGCGGCAGCTTGGCAAGCTGGATACTCCAGCAGGTGCGGATTGCGAACTGAGCCGCCGGCCGAATTCAGGCGCCGCTTCTTGCATTTTCGCCTCATGCCAGAAGCCGGCATCCTGCAGGATGCCCGATGGGGCTCAGCCGATGGCGGGCCGGTCTTCGGAGGCAGCGACGGCTCAATTGAGCGTGATCGTGATCCGTGCGCCGCCGGTCGGTGCGTTTCCAGCCTCGATGGTGCCATCGCTCGCTTCGATGTACCGCTTGGCAATGGCCAGCCCCAGGCCAACGCCGTCGCCGGCGCCGGGCGGCAAGGCGGAGACTCGGCTGCCCGGCCTTGTCTATTGCACCAGGGGCGAGCGGCTTCCGAGGAGTTCGACGCCCGAGATGCTTGCCCGACCGGCCAGGATCTGAAGGTACTGGGCAACGGCACGCTGCCAGGTGGCGACCTCGAGATAGGCGGCGATCTTCTCCCTGACCAGTTCGAACGGCAGCTGTTCACCGGCAACCCGCCGGACCAGCTGCAGCACATGCGCGCCGAACCGGCTCCTTACCGGCACCGGACAAAGCTGCCCGACATCGAGGCTGCAGAGAAACGTCTCGAATTCGGGCACCGTCTGGCCGCGCGTCACCTGGCCCAGGTTCCCGCCGTTTTGCTTGGAGGAACAGGCCGAATAGACCAGCGCCAGATCGGCGAACTGCTCCGGATAGGACTGCAGCGTCGCGATCAGTTCCTCGGCGAGCTGCACGGCCGCGGCATAGGCCGTTTCATTCTCGCGCCTGGCGGCGATCAGGATGTGCCGCGCCTCGAAGATGTCCTCCGAGCGGAATTTCCCGAGATTGTTCTGGTAGTAGCGCCGGCAGGCGTCGCTGTCGGCCGACGGTACCGAGACCTCGGCCTCCAGCAGGGTCCGGATGGTCGCGTCCTCCTCGGTCTCGCGCCGGCCGTCCCCATCCACCTCCGGCGTCCCGAGGATGCTCAGCGCCCTGGCCTCCTGCAGCAGAAGCTCGCGGATGGCCAGGGCCTGCGCCGCCGCCCGCATGGCCGCGGCCACGGTCGGCGCGGGGTGGTTCTGCGCCTCGCGCCGAATGGCCTCGGGATCTATCGCAATGCCGTTGACAAGAACCGGCGGTATCTGCCGCACCGGTGCCGCTTCGTGCCCATGCCCGTCCGCGCCCGCTTTCGCTCCGTGGTCGGCATTCTCCATGGCCGCTACTCCGCCGGGATCCGGTTTCGGGCCGGGGCATGCCGCTGGCGATGTCGAACGATCTGGTAGCCCGGGCGCCAAATATAGCGCACCGGCGCGCTCAGCATGTGGACCAGGCGGGTGAAGGGAAAGATCAGCAGGATGGTCAGGCCGAGGAAAAGATGCAGCTTGAAGACCGGATGGGCGTCGGCGATGACGTCCGCCGAGCCCGGCTGGAAGGTGAAGATGCCCTGCGCCCAGGTCATGAACTTCACCATCTCGGTTCCGTCCAGGTGCTGCAGCGAGACCGGAATGGTGAAGACGCCGAGAAGCAGCTGGGCATAGAGCAGCAGCAGGACCGCGATGTCGGTGACGCTGGAATTCCGGCGGATGCGGGGATCGAACAGCCGACGATGGACCAGCAGGGTGGCGCCGGCCAGGGCCATCACCCCGGCGATGCCGCCGGCGACGATGGCCAGGAGCTGCTTGGCGCCGTGGCTGATGCCC
This sequence comes from uncultured Rhodospirillaceae bacterium, assembly GCA_964551505.1. Lineage (GTDB taxonomy): Bacteria > Pseudomonadota > Alphaproteobacteria > Dongiales > Dongiaceae > Dongia. Next base: position 2,537 of record CAZKDH010000044.1, on the reverse strand, counting down.
AGGGCCTCGAAGACGGCGATCGGGGTCAGCAGGCCGACGAAATGCCCGGCAAAGATCACCAGCACGCCGACATGGAACAGCACCGAGCCCCAGACCAGCTGGCGCCGGCGCAGCAACTGGCTCGACCCCGACCGCCAGGTATAGGGCTCGCGGTCGTAGCGCAGGATCGAGCCCAGGGCCAGGACCGCGAGGGCGATATAGGGGTAGATGCCGTAGACGACGGTGTTGAGATCGAGGTTCATCATCATCCTCCGCTATCGGCGCTGGCCCGGCAGGGCATCGTCTCCCGGCCGCATGGACGCGCGCAGCTTGACTTCCAGGCGCTCCGCCGGGCAGGTGCTGGTGGCGCCCGGCCCGAAGGTCACCGGCTCCTCTTCCCAGGCGCGGTCCAGTGCCTGGAGGTCGCTGGGATCGTCCTCCTCCGCCTCGCGCAGGGCCGCGAGATCCTCCGGATTGGGTCTTTGCGCCGCCAGCGCCACCAGGGTCTGGAAGACGCAGGCATACTTGCTTTCGCGCTTCGCCAGCCGCTCGCCGATCGCGGCGACGATATGCAGGGTCTGATGCAGCAGCGCCCGCGCCTCATCCGGCGGCCGGATCGACAGGAACTCGAGGAACAGCGGCAGGTAGTCGGGCAGCTCCCGCGCCGATATCTCGAGACCGGCAGCCTCGTACATGGCGCGGAGATCGACCAGTGCCTGGCCGCGATCCCGGCTCTCGCCATGGATGTGCTCGAACAGATGCAGGGACAGCGACCGCGACCGGTCGAACAGGAAGACGTAGCGTTCCTGGATATCGAGGAGATCCCCGGAAGCGATGTCGTCGACCAATGCGACGAGACCGGTGCGGTGATGTGCCGTGATCGAGGTATCCGCCGCTATCGCCCGCCTGAGCTCGCCGGCCGCCGCCCGCATTTCCTCGGTCGGATAGGTCAGCAGGACAGATAGCAGCTTGTAGATCGCGCTCATCAGAACACCTCGGTCGGGGTCTGCACCGTCTTCTTCCGCTTGGCGCCGAACAGGTCCGGCGACGAGGTGCCGCCCGAACAGCCGTTGCCGAAGGAGAAGCCGCAGGAGCCGCGCACGTCATAGGCATCCTCGCCGACCTCGCGATGGCTGGTCGGGATGACGAACCGATCCTCGTAGTTGGCGATCGCCATCACGTGATACATGTGCTCGACCTGCGCCGCGGTCAGGCCCACCCGCGTCGCGATCGCCTCGTCGATCAGTCCGTCGACGGTCTTCGAGCGCATGTAGGCGCGCATCGCCAGCATCCGCTCCAGGGCGCGGATCACCGGCTCGTCGGCCCCGGCGGTCAGCAGGTTGGAGAGGTAGCGCACCGGTATCCGCAGGCTGCGCACATCCGGCATCGCGCCGTCGAGGCCGATCTTGCCTGCCTCCGCCGCCGACTGGATCGGCGACAGGGGCGGCACGTACCAGACCATCGGCAGCGTGCGGTATTCCGGATGCAGCGGGAACGCCACCTTCCACTCCATCGCCATGCGATAGACCGGCGAGTTCCGTGCCGCCTCCAGCCAGGCCTCGGGCACGCCGTCGGCGCGGGCCTGCTCGATGACCTGGGGATCGTTGGGGTTCAGGAAGATCGAGAGCTGCGCCTCATAGAGATCCTTCTCGTTCATCGTCGAGGCAGCGGCCTCGATCCGGTCGGCGTCATAGAGCAGGACGCCGAGATAGCGGATCCGCCCGACGCAGGTCTCCGAGCAGACCGTCGGCTGGCCGGCCTCGATCCGCGGATAGCAGAAGATGCACTTCTCGGATTTGCCCGATGACCAGTTGTAATAGATCTTCTTGTAGGGGCAGCCGGAGACGCACATGCGCCAGCCGCGGCACTTCTCCTGGTCGATCAGGACGATGCCGTCCTCCTCGCGCTTGTAGATGGCACCGGAGGGACAGGCGGCAACGCAGGTCGGGTTGAGGCAGTGCTCGCAGAGCCGCGGCAGGTACATCATGAAGGTGTTCTCGAACTGGCCGTAGATCTCCTTCTCGATGCCCTCGAAATTGTAGTCCTGCGAGCGCTTGGCGAACTCGCCGCCGAGGAGCTCCTCCCAGTTGGCGCTCCATTCGATCTTCTCCATGCGGCCGCCGCTGATCAGCGACCGCGGGCGCGCGGTGGGAGCCGCCTTCATCTCCGGCGCCGTCTGCAGGTGCTCGTAGTCGAAGGTGAACGGCTCGTAGTAGTCGTCGATCTCGGGGAGATCTGGATTGGCGAAGATCTTCGCGAGGATCCGCCACTTGGCGCCCATCCTCGGCTCGATCCTGCCGTTCGCGCGCCGGCGCCAGCCGCCGTTCCAGCGCTTTTGGTTCTCCCAGTCCTTGGGATAGCCGATGCCCGGCTTGGTCTCGACATTGTTGAACCACGCGTATTCCATGCCCTCGCGATTGGTCCAGACGTTCTTGCAGGTGACCGAACAGGTGTGGCAGCCGATGCACTTGTCGAGATTGAGCACCATGCCGATCTGCGCTCGGATCTTCATTCTGCTGCCTCCTTCGCTGCGGTTGCCGGCGTATCCAGCCAGTCGA
>CAZKDH010000043.1:0-11698 GCA_964551505.1 uncultured Rhodospirillaceae bacterium | reverse complement strand
GCGGAGTCATCAGTTGTCCAGGCCGCGACACGGCGTTATCGACCGCTCCCCGGGGAGCACGGTCGGCACCGGTCGGAAGCCTGGACCGATACTCACCATATTATACGCTTAATGCGGATATGTCAAGATGGAATGCGTAATCCGATTTGGATCGGCGTGCGCCGGTCTTGTCCCGGGCGCACTCGTGGGTCCCCGGGCCGAGCCCGGGGATGACGATGGAGTTTCTGCGTCTCCTTCTCTCACACCGTCACCCGCGGGCTTGACCCGCGGGTCCATCTTGCGGCGACGGGTGTGCGGCCCCATGGGTGCGCGGGTCAAGCCCGCGCATGATGGGAGTTTTGCGCGGTTGGCCCGGCCACCCACGAATTCACTTCTGCCGCGAGGAAACTCGTGGATGGCAAGACCAAGTCTTGCCATGACGCGGGTGGGGTGGGGATTTCGCGGGAGATGGCGGGGACTTGCAGGGGCGCTTCACCAAACTCCGGCGTCATCCCAAGGCTTGGCCTTGGGATCCACGAGTTTGCGTCGGCCGCGCCAACGCGTGGGCCCCCGGGCAAAGCAAGACGTGCGCTGCGCGCAGCGCCGACGGGAAGTCGGCGCGCCCTCTCCCTCACCCTCCCCCGATTCGGGGGAGGGGACTATTGGCGGCGGGTTTCCCAGCTCATTCGTCATGGCCGTCCCCGGCACGTGTCGCGGCCGGTGCCGAGGGCCAGCACGAGATCCGGCGCGGCTACCTGCCCGCCGCCACCCCTTCGGCGCCTTGGATCGTCGATCCGCGGTACCGCGGGAATCAATCCAGCGGTTCATGCGGATGATTGAGGCATGGCGACCGCGACCGGCGCTCTGCTACTGTCACTGTCGTTCCAGAGTTCATCTGGTGAATACCTGCCTAGAGCTGTCTGGAAAATGTCTGATCAGGTCGGCTGGATGCGCTGGTTGCCGGGATTGCTCACTCTGCGCCAGTACCAGCGAAACTGGCTGTTTCACGACGTTGTCGCCGGCGTTGTATTGGCAACAATGCTGGTGCCCGTCGGTATCGCCTATGCGGTCGCATCGGGGGTGCCGGGCATCTACGGTCTCTACGCGACGATCGTACCGCTGCTGGCCTATGCGCTGTTCGGCCCCAGTCGCATCCTGGTCCTCGGGCCGGACTCGTCGCTGGCCGCCGTCATCCTCGGCGTGGTCCTTCCGCTATCCGGCGGGGATCCACTTCGGGCCGTCGCCCTGGCCGGCACGATGGCGGTCGTCTCGGGGATCGTCTGCATCCTGGCAGGCGCCGCGCGGCTGGGCTTCGTAACCGAGCTTCTCTCCAAGCCGATCCGCTATGGCTACATGAACGGCATCGCGCTGACGGTGCTGATCAGCCAGCTGCCGAAATTCTTCGGCTTCTCGATCGAGAGCGACGGGCCGCTGCGCAACCTCTGGGCCATTGCCGAGGCGATCGTCGGCGGGAGAACGAACTGGGTTGCGTGCGCGATCGGCGCCGGCACCCTGGCGGTGATCCTGCTGCTGAAGAACAGCAAGCGCGTGCCCGGGATCCTGGTCGCGGTGGTCGGCGCCACCGCGATCGTCGGGGTGTTTGATCTGGGTGCGCGCGCCGATGTCGCGGTTCTGGGTCCGCTCCCCCAGGGGCTGCCCGCCTTCGTGATTCCGTGGATCGGCTACGCCGACATCGTCCCGGTCCTGATCGGGGGCGTTGCCGTCGCCCTGGTCTCGTTCGCCGACACCAGTGTGCTTTCCCGCGCCTATGCCGCGCGAACCCGCACGCCTGTCGATCCCAATCAGGAGATGATCGGACTCGGCGCCGCCAATCTGGCGGCCGGGTTCTTTCAGGGCTTTCCAATCAGCAGCAGTTCGTCACGCACGCCTGTCGCGGAGGCCGCGGGCGCCCGAACGCAGCTGACCGGGGTCGTCGGCGCACTCGCCGTTGCCCTGCTGCTGGTGGTGGCGCCGACCCTGCTCCAGCACCTGCCCGCCACCGCCTTGGCTGCGGTCGTCATCGCCTCGGCCATCGGGTTGTTCGAGGTCACCGATCTCGCGCGGATCTTTCGCATCCAGCGCTGGGAGTTCTGGCTATCGATCGTCTGTCTCGTCGGCGTTGCCGTTCTTGGTGCCATCCCGGGCATCGGCCTGGCAATCGTGATCGCCGTCATCGAGTTCCTGTGGGATGGCTGGCGGCCGCATTCCGCCGTGTTGGGCCGCGTCGACGGCGTCAAGGGCTACCACGACATCACGCGCTATCCCGGCGCCCGCCAGATACCCGGCCTGGTCCTGTTTCGCTGGGATGCGCCCTTGTTCTTCGCCAATGCCGAGCTGTTCAAGGAGCGCGTTCTGGAGGCGGCGGCAAAATCGCCCACTCCCGTGCGCTGGATGGTCGTCGCGGCGGAGCCGGTCACCAGCGTGGACGTCACCGCCGCCGATGTCCTCGCGGAACTGGACAAGGCCCTGCACGAGGCGGGGATCAAACTGTGCTTCGCCGAACTCAAGGATCCGGTGAAGGACAAGCTCAAGCGGTTCGGGCTGCTGGCGCAGATCGGCGAGGCGTTCTTCTTTCCGACCGTGGGTGCCGCCGTCGGCGGTTACCTCGCGCGCCATGCGGTGGATTGGGTGGACTGGGAGGACCGCGGCCCCAAGACAGGAAAGCGGACCGATCCAGCGTGAGGGAGCGGCTTCGGCGCATGCTCCCCGTCTCGATCGGCCGGCTCCATCTCGTGGCGACTTCCTCCGACGCTTTCCCGCCATGGCCGGGCCCGGACCGGGGAGCTGCGCGGCCGAGAGTGCTTGCCATTCGGTGAACCAGCCCCCAGATTCGCCCGTACAGTTCCAGCATGGGACCGATGGAAACCGCGCTCACCGCCCGCATTCTCGACCGGATCGACCAGGTGGCGCCCGCCGCCTGGGACGCCTGCGCCGGCGCCGACAATCCTTTCGTCAGCCATGCCTTCCTGCGCGCGCTCGAGGTCTCCGGCTCGGTCGGGCGCAAGACCGGCTGGACGCCGCAGCACCTCGTCATCGACGGCGAGGACGGGACCCTGCTGGCCGCGGCGCCGGTCTATGTGAAGAGCCATTCCCAGGGCGAATACGTCTTCGACCACGGCTGGGCCGAGGCCTATGAGCAGGCCGGCGGGCGCTATTATCCGAAGCTGCAGGTGGCGGTGCCGTTCTCGCCGGTGCCGGGCCCGCGCCTGCTGGTGCGGCCGGGGCCGCTGGCCGGCCCGGTGCGCGAGGCGCTGATCGGCGCGCTGATCGGCGCCACCGAACGCTCCGGCCTCTCCTCGCTGCACATCACCTTCTGCACGGCCGAGGAGATGGCCGCGCTTGCGACGGCCGGCTTCCTGCACCGCCTGGGCTGCCAGTACCACTGGCACAATGCCGGCTATCGCAGCTTCGACGATTTCCTCGCGGCGCTGAATTCCCGGAAGCGCAAGGCGATTCGCAAGGAGCGCGCCAGCGTCGCCGCCCAGGGCCTCGACATCCGCGCCCTCAGCGGCGACGAGATCAAGCCGCGGCACTGGGACGCCTTCTTCGCCTTCTATATGGATACCGGCAGCCGAAAATGGGGCTCGCCCTATCTCACCCGCGGCTTCTTCGAGGAGCTCGGCCGCACGCTGGGCGAGAAGGTGGTGCTGGTGATGGCGGAGAGCGACGGCCGGCCGGTCGCCGGCGCCCTCAACCTGCGCGGCAGCGACTGCCTCTATGGCCGCAACTGGGGCTGCCTCGCCGATTTCCGCTTCCTGCATTTCGAGGCCTGCTACTACCAGGCGATCGACTATGCGATCGCCCACGGCCTGCAGCGCGTCGAGGCCGGCGCCCAGGGCGAGCACAAGATCCAGCGCGGCTACCTGCCCGCCGCGACCCATTCGGCGCATTGGATCGTCGATCCGCGGTTCCGCGCCGCGGTCGGCGATTTCCTGCAGCGCGAGCGCCGGGTGCTGGAGAAGGAGATGGCGGGACTGGCGGAATATTCGCCCTTCCGCCAGAGCGCGGAGACCGCCTAGGCCGCCCGGTCGTTGCTGCGCAGCTTGCGCGCCCTCGGCATCCCGCGCGACAGCCTGACGGCAAATCTCACTTCCGCTTCTCGGCCGCCTTGGCGAAGGCCGCGGCCAGCGCGCCGCCGCCTGCAATGCCGCCGCCTGCACCACCGCCGCCTGCACCACCGCCAGCCGGGCTCTTCGACGGCGCGACGGGTGCAGCGGGCTTCGCCTGCAGGAACCTGCGGTCGCGGGCCGCCAGCGGCTGCTGGTTGCGATTGGCTACCTCCCGGCCCGGCTGGTCGGCGAGGCGCATGGTGAGGGCGATGCGCTTGCGCGGCAGGTCGACCTCCAGCACCTTCACCTTGACGATGTCGCCGGACTTCACCACCTCGCGCGGGTCGCGCACGAACCGGTCGGCCAGGGCCGAGACATGCACGAGGCCGTCCTGGTGCACGCCGATATCGACGAAGGCGCCGAAATTCGCCACGTTGGTGACGACGCCCTCGAGCACCATGCCCGGCTTCAGATCCTTCATCTCCTCGACGCCGTCCTGGAAGCTGGCGGTCCTGAATTCCGGCCGCGGATCGCGCCCCGGCTTCTCCAGCTCCTTCAGGATGTCGCCGACGGTGGGCAGGCCGAATTTCCCGTCGACGAAATCCTGCGGCCGCAGGCTGCGCAGCAGCACGGCATCGCCGATCACCGCCTGCATTTCGCGCCTTGTGACGGCGAGGATGCGGCGCACCACCGGATAGGCCTCGGGATGCACCGCCGAGGCGTCGAGCGGATCGGCGCCGCCGACGATGCGCAGGAACCCCGCCGCCTGCTCGAAGGCCTTCGGGCCGAGCCGCGGCACCGCCAGGAGATCCTGGCGCTTGCGGAACGGGCCCTGCTCGTCGCGGAAGGCGACGACGTTCTGCGCCAGCGACTCGCCCAGCCCGGAGACCCGGGCCAGCAGTTTCGCCGAGGCGGTGTTGAGATCGACGCCGACCGCGTTCACGCAGTCCTCGACCACCGCATCCAGCGCCCGCGACAGGCGGAACTCGCCGATGTCGTGCTGGTACTGCCCGACGCCGATCGACTTCGGGTCGATCTTCACCAGCTCGGCCAGCGGGTCCTGCAGCCGCCGGGCGAAGGAGACCGCGCCGCGCAGGGTGACGTCGAGCCCGGGCAGTTCCTGCGAGGCGTATTCCGAGGCGGAATAGACCGAGGCGCCGGCCTCCGAGACCACGATCTTGGTGAGCTTCAGCTCGGGATGCTTCCTGATCAGCTCGATCGCCAGGCGGTCGGTCTCGCGCGAAGCGGTGCCGTTGCCGATCGCGATCAGCTCGACCCCGTGCCGCTGCGCCAGCGCCGCCAGCACCGCCAGCGACTGGTCCCATTGCCGCTTCGGCTCGTGCGGATAGATGGCGACGGTCTCCAGCACCTTGCCGGTCGCGGCGACGACGGCGACCTTCACGCCGGTGCGCAGGCCGGGATCGAGGCCGATGGTCGCCCGCCCGCCGGCCGGGGCCGCCATCAGGATGTCCTTCAGGTTGGCGGCGAAGACCCGCACCGCCTCCTCCTCGGCCGCCTGGCGCAGCCGGGTCATCAGGTCGAGATCGATCTGCAGCTTCAGCTTCACCTTCCAGGTCCAGCGCACCACCTCTGCCAGCCAGGCATCGGCGGCACGGCCCTTGTCGGAGATGCCGAACTGCGCGGCGATCGAAGTCTCGCAGGCGTTGAAGACCTTGCGGTCCTCCGGCTCGGGAATGGCGAGGGAGAGGGAGAGGAACCCCTCCTTCTGGCCGCGGAACATGGCCAGCGCCCGGTGCGACGGCACCTTGGCGACGGCTTCGGCGGCATCGAAATAGTCGCGGAACTTTGCCCCCGCCTCCTCCTTGCCCTCGACCACCCGGGAGACCAGCCTGGCGTTGTCCCAGGCATAGGCGCGCAGGCGGCCGACCAGGTCGGCAGTCTCGGCGAAGCGCTCCATCAGGATGTCGCGCGCGCCGTCGAGCGCCGCCTTGGCATCGGCGACGCCCTTCCCGGCATCGACGAAGGGCGCGGCGGCCTCGGCCGGCACCCGGGCGGGATCGCCCAGCAGCAGGTCGGCCAGGGGCTCCAGCCCGGCCTCGCAGGCGATCTGCGCCTTGGTGCGGCGCTTCGGCTTGAAGGGCAGATAGAGATCCTCGAGCCGCGCCTTGGTATCGGCGAGGCGGAGCTGGCCCTCGAGCTCCGGCGTCAGCTTCTCCTGCTCGGCGATGCCCTTCAGGATCGCGGCGCGGCGCTCCTCCAACTCGCGCAGGTAGCCGAGGCGCTCCTCGAGCCGGCGCAGCTGGGTGTCGTCGAGCCCGCCGGTCGCCTCCTTGCGGTAGCGCGCGACGAAGGGCACGGTGGCGCCGCCGTCGAGCAGCGCGACGGCGGCCGTCACCTGCGCCTCGCGGGCGTTGAGTTCCCCGGCAATGCGGGCTTCGATCGATGGCAGGGTCACGGTCAACCTGGTCTCCGTTGCGGCGCGACTCGCAGGACGTCGCGGTCGGCGAGTTCTAGGCAAGCGGCCGCGGTTCCACAAGCCGGAGCCAGCTGGCTTTTTCAGCGGTGGGGCGCGGCGGCCGGATGAAGCCGGCTCAGCTGGCGAGGTTCTGCTGGCGCCAGGCGCCGGGCGGCAGGCCAAGGTGGCGCTTGAAGGCGCGGCTGAAGGCGGCCTCGGATTCGTAGCCGACATCGGCGGCGATCTCCGCCAGGGCGCGGTCGCCGTTGCGCAGCATCGAGGTCGCCAGCTGCAGGCGCCAGCTGGCGATGTACTGCATCGGCGGCTGGCCGAGGATCGACTTGAAGCGGTCGGCGAGCACGCTGCGCGAGGCGCCGGCGAGGCCGGCCAGCTCCTCCACCGTCCAGTCATGGGTCGGCGCCGCGTGGATCGCCTGCAGGGTGCGGCTGATCATCGGATCGGCGAGGGCGCCGAACCAGCCGGTGGTGCCCTGCGGCAGGCGCCCGACATAGCGACGCAGCATCTCGACGAACAGCATCTCCATCATCCGGCCCAGCATCTCGCGGCTGCCAGGGCGAAGGGTCTCGACCTCGGCCAGCAGCTGGCGCACCGTCGAGGCGAGCAGCGAGGTGACCGGCTCGCGCTCGGTATGCTCGATCAGCAGCGGCGGCATCTCGCGGAAGATCGGGTTGAGGAACAGGTCGCCGGACTGCACGTAGCCGCAGACGATCGTCGTCACGCTGCCCTTGCCGCCATGGCGCATGGTGGTGACCACGCCCTCCTTCAGATAGGCGTGGGTGAGATTGTCGGCCAGCACCGGCTCGGCCTCGCCGCTGCTGAAGAGATGCGGATCGCCGAAGGGGAGCAGCATGGCGTCGCCGCGGCTGAGCTGCACGCGATCGCGGCCGGGCACGTCGAGCCAGCATTGGCCGTCGGCGACCAGGTGGAAGATCGTGCCGTGCTGGCGCGACATCCGCTGCCCGGGCTCGAGCGGCGGCTGGCCCTGGCTGCGCACGGCGAAGGGCGCCGCGAATTCCGCCTTCCAGAAGATCGACCCGGTCAGGCGGACGATGCGCAGCAGGTCCGACAGGACATCGGCCGCGGGCTGCGAGGCGAGTGCATTCGGCGTTTGGGTCAAGAGAACAGGTGCCTCAGTCATTGTTGGAACCTTCCAAGTTTAACATAGTCCGCGACCTCGCGCCGCACCGACTCAACCGGAATTTCACCGTCTAAGTCCTTGATTCGGCGCAGTTACGTAATCGCCATAAAAGGAGACCGACGATCATGCAGTCATCCGCGTCACGCTCGGGCGTTCTGGAAGCACCGGCCGCCCCGCTCGACCTCGCCGCCATCAAGACCCGCCAGCAGACCGCCTGGGGCTCGGGCGACTACGCGATCGTCGGCACCACGCTGCAGATCGTCGGCGAGATGCTCTGCGAGGCGGTCGACCTCCGCAGCACCCAGCGCGTGCTCGACGTCGCCGCCGGCAACGGCAATGCGACGCTGGCCGCCGCCCGCCGCTTCGCCGAGGTGGTCTCGACCGACTATGTCGGCTCGCTGCTGGAGCGCGGCCGCGAGCGCGCCGCCGCCGACCGGCTGCCGGTCACCTTCCAGGAGGCTGATGCCGAGGCCCTGCCCTTCCCGGATGCGAGCTTCGACGTCGTGCTCTCGACCTTCGGCGTGATGTTCACGCCGAACCAGGCGCAGGCGGCGCGGGAGCTGGCGCGGGTCTGCCGCCCCGGCGGCAAGATCGGCCTCGCCAACTGGACGCCGGAGAGCCTGATCGGCCAGGTGTTCAAGACCATCGGCAAATACGTCCCGCCCGCACCCGGCATCAAGTCGCCGGCGCTCTGGGGCACCAAGGCGCATCTCGAGGCGCTGTTCGGGCCGACGGCGAACATCGCCCTGCGCAGCAGCGAGTTCGTCTTCCGCTACAAGTCGCCGAAGCACTGGATGGAGATCTTCCGCAACTACTACGGCCCGATGGTGAAGGCCTTCGCGGCGATCGACGTCGAGGCCCGCAAGGGGCTCGAGGCGGATCTCCTGGCGCTGCTCGACAAGCACAACGACGCCGCCGACGGGACCCTGGTGGCGCCCAGCGAATACCTGGAGGTCGTGGTCACCACGGCGCGCTGATCCGGGGGAGCCGGGGGCGGCTCGAGGGCCACGCCCGGCGACACCGGCCGACGCGCAGCGCAAGGCAAACATCCGGATCGAGGAACATCATGGCAGGCTTCATCGGCTTCATCTACGGACTGGCGTCTTACCTGTTGTCCATGGCGACTATCGCCTATTCGGTCGGCTTCATCACCGGCCTCGTCGTGCCGAAGACCATCGACACCGGCACGGTGGTGCCGATGCCCGAGGCGATCGGCGTCAACCTGCTGCTGCTCGCGGTCTTCGCCGTGCAGCACAGCGTGATGGCGCGCAAGGGCTTCAAGAGCTGGTGGACCCGGATCGTGCCGAAATCGGTCGAGCGCAGCACCTTTGTGCTGTTCTCCGGCCTGGCGCTGATGCTGCTGCTCTGGCAGTGGCGTCCGATGCCCGGGGTGATCTGGAGCATCGAGGATCCGGTGCTCGCGGCGGCGGTGACCGGCCTCTCTTTCGCCGGCTGGCTGATCCTGCTGACCAGCACCTTCCTGATCAACCACTTCGAGCTGTTCGGGCTGCACCAGGTCGCCAACAACCTGACCGGCCGCAATATGCCGGCGCCGCGCTTCCGCACGCCGCTGTTCTACAAGATCGTGCGGCACCCGCTCTATCTCGGCTTCATGATCGCGTTCTGGGCGGCGCCGACGATGACGGTGGGGCATCTGCTGTTCGCGGCGGTCAGCACCGCCTACATCTTCGTCGGGATCCTGCTGGAGGAGCGCGACCTGATCGATCTCTTCGGCGACGAGTACCGCGCCTATCGGGACCGCGTCGCGATGGTGGTGCCCTGGCGCAAGTCGGCCTGACCGGCCGCGTGCCGCCCCGATCCCGCCCCGGCATCCCCCGCGCCGGGGCGGGAGGGCGCACCACCGACCCGGGCGATCCCCCGGGATGTTGCCTGGGGACATGTACTGCAAGGAGACTAGTCGTGCCGACCCAAGCCAGCACCTTGGCCGCGATCTTCCGGCGCCTGCCCTGCGCGAGACCGGACGCGGCCCGAATGTCCGCAGCCGGCGCTCTGCGCGGCTGCCTCGGCCGGCTCTTCGCCTGGCCGCTGCGCTCCAACGATGCGCCCTATCTCAGCAGGGACATGCTCTCGCTGCATCTCCGCCGCGACCTCGGCCTCGACCGGAACTGATGGGAACGACGGCGCCGCGGCGCCGGGACGACCTAGCCCTGTCGGTCCTTCCGGATCCGCACCGGCACGGCCCGCTTCTGCGCCGGGCGCAGGGTGAGGACCAGGGTGGCGGCGATCAGGCCGGCGAGGATGGCCAGGGTCAGCATGACATTTCCCTCCTGCGGCCTAGGCGTCGACCGGTTCGACGGTCTCTTCGCGCGGGCTGGATTTCGAGGCGACGACCTCGAAGGTGAGCTTGTCGTTCTCCTTGTCGAGATCGACGCGCACCGTGCCGCCCTTCTCCAGCTTGCCGAACAGCAGCTCCTCGGCCAGCGGCTTCTTGACGCTGTCCTGGATAGTGCGGCTGAGCGGCCGGGCGCCGTAGAGCGGGTCGAAGCCCTTGTCGCCGAGCCATTTCCGCGCGGCGTCGCTGAGCTCGATCGTGACGTGGCGGTCCGCCAGCTGGGTCTCCAGCTGGATGATGAACTTGTCGACGACCTGGGCGACGATCTCCGGCGGCAGGTTGGAGAAGGGGATGACCGCATCCAGCCGGTTGCGGAATTCCGGCGCGAACAGCCGCTCGATCTCGGCCTGGTCCTCGCCCTCGCGCTTGTCGCGGCCGAAGCCGATCGAGGCCTTGGCCATCATCGCCGCGCCCGCATTGGTGGTCATGATCAGGATGACGTTGCGGAAGTCGACCGACTTGCCGTTATGGTCGGTGAGCTTGCCGTGGTCCATCACCTGCAGCAGGATGTTGAACAGGTCGGGATGCGCCTTCTCGATCTCGTCGAGCAGCAGCACCGCATGCGGGTGCTGGTCGATGGCGTCGGTCAGCAGGCCGCCCTGGTCGAAGCCGACATAGCCCGGGGGCGCGCCGATCAGGCGCGAGACGGTGTGCCGCTCCATGTATTCCGACATGTCGAAGCGGATCAGCTCGATCCCCATGCAGCGCGCCAGCTGCTTGGCGACCTCGGTCTTGCCGACGCCGGTGGGGCCGGAGAACAGGTAGCTGCCGATCGGCTTCTCCGGCTCGCGCAGGCCGGCGCGCGCCAGCTTGATCGCCGCGGTCAGCGCCTCGATCGCCGCATCCTGCCCGAACACCATGGTCTTCAGGTCGCGCTGCAGGTTCTTCAGCTGCGCCTTGTCGTCCTTGCTGACGGTCTTCGCCGGGATGCGGGCAATCATCGCCACCACCGCCTCGACGTCCTTCACCGTGATCGTCTTCTTGCGCTTCGATTCCGGCAGCAGCATCTGCGCCGCGCCGACCTCGTCGATGATGTCGATCGCCTTGTCCGGCAGCTTGCGGTCGCCGATATAGCGCGCCGACAGCTCGACCGCGGCGCGGATCGCCTCGGTGGTGTAGCGGATGTGGTGGTGCTTCTCGTAATAGGGCTTGAGGCCGCGCAGGATCTTCACCGAATCTTCGAGCGAGGGCTCGTTGACGTCGATCTTCTGGAACCGGCGCACCAGCGCCCGGTCCTTCTCGAAATGCTGGCGGTATTCCTTGTAGGTGGTCGAGCCCATGCAGCGCAGGGTGCCCGACTGCAGTGCCGGCTTCAGCAGGTTGGAGGCGTCCATCGAGCCGCCGGAGGTGGCGCCGGCGCCGATCACGGTATGGATCTCGTCGATGAAGAGCACCGCGCCCTCCATGTTCTCGAGCTCCTTCACCACCGCCTTCAGCCGCTCCTCGAAATCGCCGCGGTAGCGGGTGCCGGCGAGCAGCGCGCCCATGTCGAGCGAGAAGATGGTGGCGTTGCGCAGCACCTCGGGCACCTCGCCCTGGACGATGCGGCGGGCCAGGCCCTCGGCGATCGCGGTCTTGCCGACGCCGGGATCGCCGACATAGAGCGGGTTGTTCTTGGTGCGGCGGCAGAGCACCTGGATGGTGCGCGAGACTTCCTGCTCGCGGCCGATCAGCGGATCGACCTTGCCGTTCTTGGCCTTCTGGTTGAGGTTGACGCAATAGGCCTCCAGCGCCTCGGTGCC
>CAZKDH010000042.1:0-45547 GCA_964551505.1 uncultured Rhodospirillaceae bacterium | reverse complement strand
CGCCGGGGCCACCAGGAAGGCGGAGGCGACGGTGGCGGCATCGAAGCCGAGTACCGTCTGCAGGATGAGCGGCGCGTGGGCCGCCGGGTCGAGGGCAGGATGGGCGCAGGCGAACATCAGGGCGAGGCGCCGGTCGGGAATCTCGGCGGTGCCCGCCGCCGCGGGGGCGAGCTCCTCGGCAAGCAGCCGCAGCTGGTCCGCCGCCGCATGGCCGCTGCGGCGCTTCCGGGCCCCGTCGAGCCATTTCCGCCGGGCGACCGTGGTCAGCCAGGCCTCGGGATTGGCCGGGACGCCGCGCGCCGACCAGTCGACGATCGCCGCAGCGAAGGCCTCGGACATCGCATCCTCGGCGCCGGCGAGGTCGCGGGTGCGCGAGGCCAGGAAGGCGACCAGCTTGCCGTAGCTCTGCCGCGCCACCGTCTCGGCGGTGGCGCGGGCAGCGTCGTCGGGTCCGGTCATGCCGCCGGGTGGACCATCGCCCAGAGCGGGCGCACTTCCATGGCGCCATGGCTGGCGCCTGGGCAGCGCGCCGCCCAGGCCAGGGCGGCGTCGAGATCGGGCACCTCGATCATGTAGTAGCCTGCCAGCTGCTCCCGGGTCTCGGCATAGGGGCCGTTCAGCACCTGGGTCTTGCCGTCGGCGACCCGGACGGTGGTTGCCGTCGAGGACGGCTGCAGCCGGTCGCCGCCGACGATGACGCCGGCCTTCTTCAGGGCCTCGGTATAGGCGCCATAGGCCGCGTGCATCTGCTCGGCCTCGGCCTTGCTCGCCTTCTGCATGCCGGCCTCGTTGCCGTAGATCAGCAGGATGTATTGCATGGCAGTCTCCTTCCTCCGTCAGGGCCGGAACGGCTGTTCCGCCGGCACAACGACGCACGGGCCGGGCGGAAATCGACACGCGGCGCCGGAAAAGTTTCAGGCGCCCCAGGGAGATTGGCAAGCGGCTGGTTTGGCGGGGAATCTGGCATTTGACGGCATTGAGTCGTCATGGCCGGGCTTGGCCCGGCCACTCACGAATTTCTTCACTGGCGCGCAAACTCGTGGGTCCCCGGGCCGAGCCCGGGGATGACGAATGTGGGGCGGCCTAGGCCGCCAGCTTGCCTTCCAGGCCGGCGACGAAGATCTTGCCGAGTTCGGCGGCGCCGACCTTGATCGGGTTGCCGCCGGCCGAAGGATCAGCGGCCGCCATCTTGGCGACCTCGTCCACGCGCTTGTCGTCGACACCGATGTCCTTCAGCGTATGCGGGATGCCGATCTCCTTGCGCAGGGCGAGGACCCAGTTCTGCACCGCCGCGAAGCCGGGATTGGCGAGGCCGAGGAAGCGGGCGAGGCGGGTCATCCGCTCGTCGATGGCGGCGCGGTTGAACTCCAGAACATAGGGCATGACCACGGCATTGGTCAGGCCGTGATGGGTGTTGTAGAGAGCGCCCAGCGGATGGCTGATCGCATGCATGCCGCCGAGACCCTTCTGGAAGGCGGTGGCCCCCATGCTGGCCGCGGCCATCATGTTGGCGCGGGCGACCAGGTTCTTGCCGTCCTTCACCGCGGCGGGCAGGCTCTCCTGCACCAGGCGCATGCCCTCGAGGGCGATGCCGTCGGCCAACGGGTGGTAGCCCGGGGCGCAATAGGCCTCGAGGCAATGCGACAGCGCATCCATGCCAGTGGCCGCGGTGATGTGCGGCGGCAGGCCGACGGTGAGTTCCGGATCGTCGATCACGATCGAGGGCAGCATCTTCGGATGGAAGATGATCTTCTTCACGTGATTGGTCTCGTCGGTGATCACCGAGGCGCGGCCGACTTCCGAGCCGGTGCCCGAGGTGGTCGGCACGGCGATGATCGGCACGATGCCGTTGGGATCGGCCCGGGTCCACCAGTCGCCGATATCCTCGAAGTCCCAGAGCGGGCGGGTCTGCCCGACCATGAAGGCCACGGCCTTCGCGGCATCGAGCGCCGAGCCGCCGCCGAAGGCGATGACGCCGTCGTGGTTGCCGGCCTTGTAGGCCTTCAGCCCGTCGGCGACGTTCTTCGAGGTGGGATTGCCCTGGACCTCGGAGAACAGGCCGGTCGGCACCCCGGCCGCGGCGTTGGCGGCGATCGCAGCCTTGATCATCGGCAGGCCGGCGAGGCCCGGGTCGGTGATCAGCAGCGGGCGCTTCAGCCCCAATGCCTTGCAGTGATCGGCCAGTTCCTTGATCCGGCCGCAGCCGAATTTGACCGAGGTCGGGTAGTTCCAGTTGCCTTTGAGGGTGCTGGCATCGGTGGTCATGTGCGGAGGTCCTTGTCGATGATGGTATGGATGGAGGCCTTGAAAGGTGAGCGCATTTTAGCCCTTTGCCGGGGAGGGGAAAGGGGAATTGAAACGGCCGGAATGCGGCGGATTACCGCCATTTTCTGCTGCGATCGACCGCCTGCCGGAACTTCTCGGGGAGGCGCGGATCGATGGCTTCGGCGGGGATGATCTTCTGGCGCGGCGCCGGGCCGGCGGGCAGGGTCTCCAGTCCGGCGAGGCCGGCGCCGATCAGGGCGAGCTGGGCGATGCCGAAGCCGGTCAGTTCGACGGTCGACGGCACGCTCAGCACCCGGTTCAGCACCTTCGCCAGGAACTCGCAGAAATAGCCGTTGTTGCTGAGCCCGCCGTCGATCGACAGGCGCCGCGAGATCGGCAGCAGATTCTCCATGGCGCCGATCACCTGGCCGGCGCGGAAGGCGATGCCCTCGAGGATCGACTGCATCATGTCGGACTTGCTGGTTTCCAGGCCGAGGCCGAGCCAGAGGCCCCCGGCGCTGCGGTCCCAGTAGGGACAGCCGAGGCCGGACAGGGCCGGGACGAAGGCAAGGCCGCGCTGCAGCGCGCAATCGCCGAAGGCCTGGATCTCGCGGAAGTCGCTGAACAGGCCGAGGCCGCGCGCCCAGTTGATGGCCGAGGCGGCGTTGTAGATGCCGCCATCGACCGCATAGGTGGCCGGGCCGTTGGCGATGCGCCAGGCGACGGTGGGCAGCAGGCCGCTGCCCGGGTCCTTCAGCGGCCGATCGCCGGTGACGCAGAGGGCGAAGGCGCCGGTGCCGAAGGTGAATTTCAGGTCGCCGGGCCGGCGGCAGCCGTGCCCGAAGAGGGCGGCCTGCTGGTCGACGGCGCTGGCGGTGACCGGGATGCCCTTGGCCGCGCCGGCCTGGATCTCGCCGATGGCACCGGTGGTCGAGACGATCTTCGGCAGGCATTCGATCGGCACGCCGAACAGCTCGCAGAGCACCGGGTCCCAGTCCAGGGTCTGCAGGTTCATCAGGCTGGTGCGCGAAGCGGTGGTGACGTCGGTGACGCAGGCGCCCGCCAGGCGGTCGAGGAAGAAGGCGTCGCTGGTGCCCAGGCAGAGCCGGCCCTCGCTGCGGAGGTCGCGGGCCTCCGAGATATGGTCGAGGATCCAGCGCAGCTTCGAGGCGGAGAAATAGGGATCGAGCGGCAGGCCGGCGCGCTCGAGCGTGGTCGCCTCGTGGCCGGCGGCCTTCATCGCCTCGATCCGGTCCTGGGTGCGCGCATCCTGCCAGACGATGGCGTTGTAGACCGGCTGCTTGGTCTGGTAGTCCCAGGCGACGACGGTCTCGCCCTGGTTGGCGATGCCGATGCCGGCGGCGCCGGCGGCGCGCTCGAGGCCGCCGGTGACCTGGGCCACCAGTTCCTCGGGATTGTGCTCGACCCAGCCCGGCTGGC
The DNA here is from genome assembly GCA_964551505.1 of uncultured Rhodospirillaceae bacterium. GTDB lineage: Bacteria > Pseudomonadota > Alphaproteobacteria > Dongiales > Dongiaceae > Dongia. The sequence goes on along the minus strand of CAZKDH010000042.1, from coordinate 41,842 downwards.
GATAGATCTGCTTATGCTGGGCGGTGGCGAGGGAATCGAAGGTGCCGGCGGCCGAGAGCCGGTGGATCGCCGTTCCGGTGGTGCCCTGGTCGATGGCGATGACGAAGGCGTCGCTCATGTGATGCGCTCCAATCGGACGGTGATCGCGTCGTGGCCGCCGAGATCCTGCGGCGGCACCCGCCAGGCGATCCGGCGCTCCGGCAGCGCGCTGATCGGTTTCGCCCAGATCTCGCGGTCGCCGGCGAGGACGCGCAGGATACCACGCACCGGCGCCTTCACCCGGGCCTTGAACATCAGCCCTCGGTCGGCAGGTGCCCCCGATAACTCCCCCGGCGACAGCCGCTGGGGATAGACGTAGCTGAGCTCGCCGGCGGCCCGGACGGGGATCTGCCGGGCGGCGGGGGGCAGCCGGTTGGCGAGCCCGGCCAGCAGGGCATCGGCGGCGGCGCGGCCCTCGCGGTAGCAGCATCCGGCGGTCTCGATGCCCCGCAGCAGGTTGCCGGCGGCGAAATAGGCGGGGTCGGAGCAGCGCCAGAACTGGTCGATGGCCGGGCCGCCTGTGCCGGCATCGACGGCGAGGTGGCTGGGCAGGAGGAGGGCAGTCTCGGGCCGGAACTGGCCGGTGAAGACGACGCCGTCGCAATCCAGGCGCTCCGGGCCGTAGCCGCGGTCGATCTCCACCCCCTCGACCTGCTCGCGGCCCAGGATCCGCTCCAGCCGGGCGTTGCAGAGGACCGGGACGCCGAAGGCGAGGCGGGTCACCCAGTCGGCCGGGCGGCGGGCGACGATGCGCGGGCCGGCCTCGATGAGCGCCACCGGCCGCACCCCGACATGGCCGAGGGTGAGCAGGGTGGAAAAGGCGACCAGCTCGCTGCCGATGACCACCGGGCGGCGAAACGGCTTCTGGCCGTGCAGGTAGATCGCCTGCTGCAGGGTGCCGGTATTCATCACCCCGGCCGGGCGCGCGCCTGATACCAGCCGGGCGCTGCGCGGGGTTTCCCGGGCGCCGGTGGCGAGCAGCACGGCCTTGCCCTGGAAGGTCTCCGGTCCCTGCGGGCCGGTGGCCTGGACGATGCCCTCCGGATGCAGGCGCAGCACCGTCATGCCGGTGTGGAGGTCGGCGCCGCGGGCGGCCTCGGCGAGGCGCCGGGCATAGGTCGGGCCGGTCATCGGGCGTTGGAACTCGTTGAGGCCGTAGCCGCCATGGCCGCAATGGCGCGGGATGCCGCCGGCCTCCGCCTCGCGCTCCAGCAGCACGACGTCGACGCCGCCCTGGCGCAGCCGCGCCGCCGCCGCCAGCCCGGCCGGGCCGCCGCCGACGATGAGGGCGTCGCAGCTCTTCATCGCGCCACCGGCCGGGAGGGGGCGAGCCGGCCCTCGGCGATCGCCGCCACCCGGGCGGCGCAGTAGAAGCCCTGGCAGCGGCCCAGGGTGGCGCGGGTCCGCCGCTTCAGCCCGCCCAGGCTGCCGGCGGGCAGGGGCCCCTCCAGCGCCGCCTCGATCTCGGCCCGGGTCACCAGTTCGCAGTGGCAGACCATCTCGCCGCCCTGCGGCGAGAGATAGGGCCGCGGCAGCTCCTCGCAGAGATTGGGAACCGGCGTCCAGATCGGCGCGGCGTAGGTGAGCCGGCCGAAATGCCGGTCGACCAGCCCGGCGACGTGCTGGGCGATGCCGAGCGCGCCGGTGAGGCCGGTCGAGCGGATGCCGGCCACCGTCACCCAGTGCCGGTCGGCGACGGCCTCGATCTGGTAGTCCTTGAACTGGGTCGCCGGCCGCAGCCCGGCATAGGCGGCATTGACGCCGATCCCGGCCAGGCCGGGCAGCATGGCGATGCCGCGGTCGATCAGCATTTCCAGCGTCGCCCGGTCGACCTCGGCGAGGTCGCGGTCGTCCTGGTCCTCGGCGGTGGGGCCGACCAGGAGGTTGCCGAAGGCGGTGCGGCAGATCACGATGCCCTTGGTGCGCTCGGTCGGCACCGGCAGGATGATCGCCGTCAGCAGCTTCGCCGCCGGCTTGTCGAAGACCACGAACTGGCCCTTGCGCGGCTGCAGCCGGAAGGGGCTCGGCCGGTTGATCGCCTCGACCGCGTCGGCGTGGTTGCCGGCGGCGTTGACCACCGTCCCGGCGACGATCTCGCCCTGCGCCGTGGCCAGGCTCCAGAGGCCGTCGTAGCGCCCGCCGGTGACCCGGCAGTGGCGCCGCACCCGTCCGCCATGGGCGATGCCCTGGTGCACATAGGCGAGCGGCGCCGACCAGGGATCGATGATGTGCTCGGCCGGGACCAGGACGGCGCCGAGCGCGTCCTGCGCCAGCATCGGCTCGCGCCGGCGCAGCTCGCCGCGGTCGATCTGCGCCACGTCGGCGACGCCGTTCTGATGCGCCTTGGCGACGATCTCCGGCAGCTTCCCCATCTGCTCGTCGGTCCAGGCGACGACCAGGGCGCCGGAGTGCACCACGTGCAGGTTGAGCCGGTCCTTGATCTCCATGTATTCGCGGTAGCCGGCCTGCATGCAGGCAAGCTCCAGCGATCCCGCCGGCGCGTCGAAGCCGGTATGCAGCAGGGCGCTGTTGGCCTTGCTGGCGCCGGAGAGGATGTCGTCGCCGGCCTCCAGCAACAGCGGCCGCAGCCCGGCCATGGCGAGGCGCCGGAAGATGGCGCAGCCGACGACGCCGGCGCCGATGATGACGATGTCGGAACGGTCGAGTTCAGCCATCGCCCTCACCGGCAGCCGGGATCATCGCCGGGCGGCGGCGTCAGATCGTCCGCAGATGGAACGACTTCGGCCGGGTGAGCATCTCGTAGCCGACCCGGGAGAGCGTGGCGCCGCGGCCGGAATCCTTGACCCCGACCCAGGCCAGGGCCGGGTCGAGATAGTCGCAGCGGTTCATGTAGACGGTGCCGGTGTCGATCTGCTCGCCGATCTTCTGCGCCGCCTTCTCGTCCGAGGTCCACAGCGCGGCGGTCAGGCCGAACTTGCTGTCGTTCATCAGCTTCACCGCCTCGTCGTCCGACTTCACCTTCATGATGCCGATTACCGGCCCGAAGCTCTCCTCCGACATCACCGACATCGAGTGGTCGACGTTCACCAGCACCTGGGGTGCCAGATAGGGCGTGCCGGGCTTGTTCGCCGGGAACAGCTTGGGATCGACCAGCGCCTTCGCCCCCTGGCGGACCGCGGCGTCGATCTGGCCGCGGACGAACTCGGCGGCCGAGGTCCGCACCATCGGCCCGAGATTGGTCTGCGGGTCCAGCGGATTGCCGAGCTTGTACTTCCGGGTGAGATCGACGAAGCCGTCGACGAACTTGTCGTACAGGCTCTCATGCACATAGATGCGCTCGATGGCGCAGCAGCACTGGCCGGAATTGAACATCGCGCCGTCGACCAGGTTCTCGACGGCATGGGCGAGGTTGGCGTCGGCGCGGACATAGGCCGGGTCCTTGCCGCCGAGCTCCAGCCCCATGCCCATGAACTTGCCGAGGGCCGCCTGCTGCACCGCGTGGCCGCCGGCGACCGAGCCGGTGAAATTGACGTAGGCGACTTCCGGCGCGCCGATCACCTTTGCGGTGTCCTCGTGGGTCAGCACCAGGTGCTGGAACAGGCCCTTCGGCAGCCCTGCCTGGTTGAAGGCCTCCTGGAAGCGCTCGGCGCACAGAGGCGTCTGCGCCGAATGCTTCAGCACCACCGCATTGCCGGCCATCAGCGCGGGAATGACGCCGTTCACCGAGGTGAGATAGGGGTAGTTCCACGGCGCGACGATGAAGACCACGCCCAGCGGCTCGCGCCGGATGAAGCGGGTGAAGCCCGGCTTGTCCTTGGCCTCGATGTCCGCCAGGGCGTCCGGCGCGATCTGGATCATGTAGCGGGCGCGCTCCTCGAAGCCGCGCATCTCGAACGGGCTCTGGGCGATCGGCCGGCCCATCTGGCGGGTGATCTCCTCGGCCTCGACGTCCTTCCGGGTGAGGAAGCTGTCGACCGCCTTGTTGAGGATCCGCGCCCGTTCCGCCAGCGGCGTCGCCTTCCAGGCGCGCTGGGCGGCGACGGCGGATTTCAGGGTCGCTGCGATTTCCGCCGCGGTGTTGTAGGGCCGCTCGACATAGACCGAGTTGTCGACCGGGGTGATGGTTTTCTGCACGGCACCCATGATGCGGGGCACTCCTCTTCGTGTCGTTGCCACATATTCTCGTCACCCCTGGGCCTGGCCCGGGGACCCACGCGTTCATTGATGGCCAAAGAACGCAACGCGTGGGTGGCCGGGCCGCGCCCGGCCATGACGGATAACTGTTCGCTCAGATGATCTCGAAATACCGCGCGAGTTCCCAATCGGTGATCGCCTTGCGGAACTCGCGCTCCTCCCATTCCCGGGTTGCGGCATGGTGCTCGACGAACGCGCTGCCGAACAGGTCATGCGCCGCCTTGGACTTCTTCAGGCGCTGCGCCGCCTCCCAGAGTGTCCGCGGCAGATCGAACTTCGCCGGGTGCTTCATGTCGTAGGAGTTGCCGACGATCGGCGCCGTCGGTTCGATCTTGTGCTCGATGCCGTAGAGGCCGGAACCGATCGAGGCCGCGAGGGCGATATAGGGATTGCAGTCGGCGGCGGCGATGCGGTACTCGACGCGCTGCGACTTTTCCGAGCCCGGGATCACGCGCAAGGCGCAGGTACGGTTCTCGACGCCCCAGGTGGCGTCGGTCGGTGCCCAGAAGCCGGGGATGAGGCGAGAATAGGAATTCACCGTGCTGGCGATCATCGCGAGCACTTCCGGCATCAGCTGCTGCTGACCGCCGATGAACCAGCGCATCTTGTCGGAGATGTTGTGCGGCTTCTTCGCGTCGTGGAACGCGTTCTTGCCGTCCTTGCCCTTCAGCGAGATGTGGATGTGGCCGGATTGGCCGGGATAGTTGTTCGACCACTTCGCCATGAAGGTCGCCATCAGGCCGCGGCGCTGCGCCAGCACCTTCATGAAGGTCTTGAACAGGGCGCCGCGATCAGCGGCCTCCAGCGCCTTGTCATAGGTCAGCGCCGCCTCCAGCACGCCCGGGCCGGTCTCGGTATGCAGGCCCTCGATCGGCATGCGCATCTTCTCGCACATGTCGAGGATCTCCTGGTAGAGCTCGGACCAGACCGAGTTGCGGATGACGGAATAGCCGAACCAGCCCGGCGTCATCGGCGTGAGATTCTTGTAGTTCTTCTCGCGGACGCTCTCCGGCGTCTCGTCGAACATGAAGAACTCGAACTCCAGCGAGCTGTAGACGTCATAGCCCATCTTGGCGGCGCGATCGATCACCCGGCGCAGGGTGCCGCGCGGGCAGATCGCCTCCGCCTTGTCGGTGAACTCGGCGAGGAACAACAGGCCGTTGTCCTCGAAGGGCAGGTCGCGGCAGGTCGAGGGGATGACCTTCACCGGCGCATCCGGATAGGCGGTGTGCCAGCCGGTATACTTGACGTTGTCGAACAGCTGGTCGTGGCTGTCCCAGCCGAGGACCACGTCGCAGAAGCCGAAGCCGTTGTCCAGCGCCGAGAAGAACTTCGCCTTCGACATGTACTTGCCGCGCAGGATGGCGTCGCCGTCGAAGGCGCCGACCTTGACGTGGGTCAGGCCGCGCTCCTCGACGATCTTCTTGGCATCGGCAATGGTCTTTACTTGTTCCGGTTTCATCGGCATTGGATCGCCCCTGTTTCAGGTTTCTGCATCGGCCGTCCAGCCGGCGGGAGCCTCGCGGGCGGCATCGATTTTGGGATTACGATAGCCAGAGCCCCCGGCCCTGACCATAGGCATTGCGCCGCAGATGGCGCTATTTTTCGACAAAGAAGAAGGGGAGGCAGCTTGCGCCGCCTCCCCCGATTTCGCCTGCAATATTATTCCGCGAGTGCGGCTTCTTCGCGGGCGATTTCCGCTTGGCGCTTGGCAACGGCTTCCGGCGTCAGCGGCGGGCCTTCGAAGCGATTCCGCTCCACCACCCACCAAATGACGGTCAGGACCACGACGCCCCAAAACAGGAGGTAGCCCACCTTCTCGTTCGGCGGCTGGACGCCGACGACGATCAGCAGGACGCAGCCGATGATGGCCATTCCCGCAACCAACTTCGAGGCGCCGCCCAGATTGAACGGGCCCTTCTTGGTCCAGGTTTTCCCTTCCTGCAAGAAACCGGCAGCGATCGGCATTACGTAGGACACATAAAGAAACACGGCGCAGCCGGTCGACAGGACTACGAAGGCATCGCCGTAGAGCGTCGCAATGACCGACAGAATAGCCGCAGCCCAGATGGAGTTGGCCGGCACGCGATGCGTCCGACTGACCTTCCTCAACCACCCCGAGGCCCCCGGGATGCCGCCATCGCGCGAGAAGGCGTAGAGCATGCGCGAGCAGGAGGTGAGGCCAGCCAGCGCACAGAGGAAGTTGGAGACGACGATCACGACGATCAGCAGGTCCTTCAGCCAGACCGGATGTATTTGGTCGATGACGAAGGCGAAGGAGCCCCAGCCCTTGGCGGCGCCTTCGTCGACCGAAGGCAACACCAAAACGAAGGCGCAGACCATGACGTAGCCGAACACGCCGGACCAGAACACCGAATGGATCATGCCCTTGGGTACTTCAGTCGCAGCGTTGCGGGTCTCTTCGGAGGTGTGGCCAGAGGCGTCGAAGCCGGTGATGGTGTAGACGCCTTGCAGCAAGGCCAGATAGAACGCAACACCAACGAACGGCAGGAAGCTCGCCAACCAGCGGTCGCCGGCCGGCGGGGTCCAAACGCCGCCGCCAGCATCGCCCGTGTAGTCCTTGAAGGTGAACAAGCGACTGATCTCGAAGCTCGAGGCATTCGCTAGCAGCGCAACGATGAGCAACACGCTGCCGGCAAAAATGATATAGCCGGCCATGTCGGTCAGCACTGTGGTCAGCTTGATGCCGAAATGGTTGATCATCGCCTGAGCCACCGTGACGACGGTGATGAAGATGGTCTGCGTCCACCAGCCTTGGTCGAAGGCGCCGGCTGAGGTCCAGCTGGTTACATCCATGCCCAGCGCATCGGCCAGGAATAGATCGCGGAACAGCAGGAAGACGCCGAAATTCACCGAGGAGACGACAAACATCAGGCCGAGCAGATTGAGCCAGGCGGCCATCCAGCCGTAGCCCTTGTTGCCGAGCATCGAGGCCCAGTGATAGATGCCGCCGGCCGTTGGATAGGCCGAAGCAATCTGGCCTAGCGAGCAGGCGACCAGCAACGCGAAGGCGCAAGCCAGGGGCCAGCCGATGCCGAGCGATGCGCCGCCGGCGCCGCTCAGGCTGAGCGGGAAGGCGGTGATGCCGCCGGCCAGGATGCAGATAATCGAAAACGAGATTGCAAAATTTTGGAAGAGGCCCATGCGCCTCGACAGTTCTTGGGCATAGCCCATACTGTGGAGATTCTTTACGTCCTCGTCCATTTGATGGTCTGGTTGTGCCATGATTCTCCCCTGGGTTTGGTCTACCGGGATTGCACCGCTCGGCTTTTCCGGAGGATGCCGTCCTAGGTCCCTTGCAGGTCCCTGGCTCCCCGGCCCCCCCGACACGGGCCCGATATAGACTCGCCAGCGACATTTTTGTCGCTAAACGAGCCGGAGTATGCGCCCTGGTTAAATTATTGTAAAGATGAGCGGCCATCGGAAAAGTTGCTGCAGCGCAGCACGACGAGTCGGGATAACGCAAACAAAAACAATAGGTTGCTGACATTGTTGGCTACCCCCGTCGGGCTTGGCAGGCCATCTGATCAGCCTGAATTCCCGCTTTGATCGGTCAACAAATGCCAATTTGGTGACGGATTTGGGCACCTCCTGGCCGCATCAGTTGCGCTCAGACGGCACCGGTTCCGATACTGTCATGGGCGGTCCTGGCGAAGGCCTCGGCCCGCTGGGTTGGGCGTAGTTTCCCAAGCCGCGCCAGGCCGAGCTTGGTCGGGCGCAGCTTCTCCTTGATCGGGCGATAGACCACGCGCCGCCCGTCGAGGGTCCAGTCGCTGACCGGCCGGGAATGCATCAGGGCGAAGGCGTCGCTGTTGGCGACCAGGCCGCGGACCATTTCGAAGCTCGGGGTCTCGTGGGCGATCCGCGGCTGCAGCCGCAGGCCGTAGAGCAGCGACAGGAAATAGTCCCGGCTCTGCGGCAGGCTGAGCACGATCATCGGCCACTCGATCAGCTCCTTCAGGGAAACCTCGGCCTTCTTCGCCAGCGGATGCGCCTTGGCGAGGACGACATGCAGGGGCACCTCGGCGAGCTCGTCGAACTCCAGGTCGTCCTCGAGGTTGAGGTCGTAGGTCAGCGCCAGCTCGAACTGGCCGCCGCGCAGGCCGTCGAACAGGCCCTGGACATGGGATTCGTGCAGGGTCACCGAGATCGCCGGAAAGGCGGCGGCGAAGGCGCCGATCAGCCGCGGCATGATCATCGGGGCGAAGGTGAGGAAGCAGCCGACATGCAGCTCGCCGGCCAGATCCTGCCCGAGGCCGCGGGCGCCCTGGCGGACCTCCTCGGCATGGACGAGCAGGCTCCGGGCATCGGTCAACATGCGCTGGCCGGCCGGCGTCAGGCTCAGGCCCTGGGCATGATGGCGGATGAAGAGGTCGATGCCGAAGCGGTCCTCCAGCTCGGCGATGGCGGCCGAGACCGAGGGCTGGGAGATGTTCAGGCGCTGGCTGGCCTGGGTGACGCTGCCGGCTTCGGCGGCGGCGACGAAATAGCGGAGCTGCTTCAAGGTGAACGACATCGGCTTTTCCGATCCAATTCAAACAATAAAAAGATTTTCCCTGTGCTGAGGCGGATGTCAACCTGTCCCTCGAGCCGACGCGCGATCTTCCGACGCCGTTGCGGCCGGCGTGCTTGCGAAATCAGAGCCATCATCGATTCGAGGAGCAGGCCCTGGGCTTCGCAACGAACGCCGCCGGACCGACGGAGGTCGCGATGGAACAATGGACAAGGAAGTGAGCATCATCCCATGAGCTACAGTCACGTCAGGCTGCGGAAGTTCAATACTAAGGTGACCTACCCGGAGCAGAAGCTCGACAACGACCTGTCGATGTCGGTGCGCGCCGGCAACATGGTGTTCCTGCGCGGCCAGGTCGGCCAGGACCTGGACGGGAACACGGTCGGGGTCGGCGATCCCAAGGCGCAGACCGAACAGGCGATGCGCAACGTCAAGCAGCTGCTGGAAGAGCAGGGGGCGCGGCTCGCCGATATCTGCAAGATCACCATCTTCATCACCGATCGCGCCTATCGCGAGCAGGTCTATGCGGTGGTCGGCAAGTGGCTGAAGGGCGTCTATCCGGTCTCCACCGGTCTCATCGTCCAGGGCCTGGCGCGGCCGGAATGGCTGATGGAGATCGATGCCTGGGCGGTCATTCCGGAGGCGCGGATGAAGACGTTGCAGCCGCCGACGGAGCATCTACAATGGCGCGCGACCGCCAAGCGCAAGGCGGCGACGAAGAAGCGCCCGGCCGCCAAGAGGAAGAACCGCGCCTCATGACCTTCTCCATTGCCGGGCGCTGCGCCCGGACCGGAATGTTCGGCATCGCCATCACCACCTCGTCGATCGCGGTGGCGAGCCGGTGCCCCTGGGCCCGCGCCAGGGTCGGCGCGGTGTCGACCCAGAACATCACCGATCCCCGCCTCGGCCGGCAGGGCCTCGACCTGCTGCAATCCGGCCTGAGCGCCACCGAGGCGCTGAACCGGCTGATGGCGGCGGCGCCGGACCCGCACTATCGCCAGGTCATCATCATCGATGCGCATGGCCATGTCGCCGCCTGGAGCGGGTCGAAGACGCTCGGCACGCATGCGATGGCGGAGGGGCATGATTGCGTCGCCGCCGGCAACCTGCTGCAGAACCCGGACGTGCCGAAGGCGATGACGGTGGCCTTCGCGCAGGCGCCGGAGCGGCATCTTGCAGAGCGGCTGCTGGCCGGGCTCGAGGCCGGCATCGTCGCCGGGGGTGAAATGGGGCCGGTGCATTCCGCCGGCCTGCTGGTCGTCCACGAGCAGGACTGGCCGCTGGTCGATCTGCGGATCGACTGGGACGAGGAGAGCCCGATCCCGCCCCTGAAGCGGCTCTGGGAGGCCTTCCAGCCGCAGATGAACGACTATGTGGCGCGGGCGCTCAATCCAGCCAGCGCGCCCGCCTATGGCGTGCCGGGCGATCCCTAGCCGGCGCGGAGCATCTCCGCCACCCGCTCCGCGATCGCCAGGCTGGAAGTGAGGCCGGGGCTCTCGATGCCGAAGAGATTGACCAGGCCGGCGACGCCATGGCGCTCGTGGCCGTCGATGCGGAAATCGGCAGCGGGCTCGCCGGGTCCAGAGAGCTTTGGGCGGATGCCGGCATAGGCGGGCTGGAGGGCACCCTCGGCGAGCGCCGGAAAATAGGTGCGGATCGCCGGATAGAAGGCGGCGGTGCGCGCCGCATCGACCGCGTAATCCGGTGCCGCCACCCATTCAACGTCGGGGCCGAAGCGCGCCTGGCCGCCGAGATCGAGGGTGACATGGACGCCAAGCCCGGCCGCCTCGGGCAGCGGATAAATGAGCCGCGTGAACGGCGATCCGCCGGCAAGCGAAAAGTAGTTTCCCTTGGCGAAGGCCTGTGCCGGAACGTGCTCGGGTGCGAGGCCGTCCAGCCGGCGCGCCAGGTCCGGGCCGCCAAGGCCCGCGGCATTGACCAGGATCCGGGCGGCCACCTGCATCGGTGCTTCGCCGGCGACGGTGACCTCGAAGCCGCCGTCGCTGCGCGCCGCGGCGACGACCGGCGCATTCAGCGCCAGCATAGCCCCGTGGCTCTCCGCGACGCCGCGCAGGCTGAGCATCAGTCCCTGGGCGTCGACGATGCCGGTCTCGGGCGAGAGGAAGGCGGCGACGCAGGACAGGTTCGGCTCCAGGCGCCGCGCCTGCGCGCCGTCCAGCCAGGCGAGATCCGCGACGCCGTTGGCCTCGGCTTGGCGCTTCAGCGCCTCGAGCGCCGGGATCTGCGCCGCGTTCGTCGCCACCACCAGCTTGCCGATCCGGCGGTGCTCGACCCCGTGATCGGCGCAATAGTCATAGAGCAGGTGCCGCCCGCGGACGCAGCATTGCGCCTTCAGGCTGCCCGGCGGGTAGTAGAGTCCGGCATGGATGACCTCGCTGTTGCGGGCGCTGATGCCGGTGCCGATCGCGCCTGCCGCTTCGAGGATCAGCACCTCGCGTCCGGCCAGCGCCAGCTGCCGCGCCACCGCAAGACCGATGACCCCGGCGCCGACGACGACGCACTCGACTTCAGCGCGCTCCATGGCGGCTCACGGCTCCATCGGTGCGTCGGCCCGGCCGCGGGCCCCGGCGCGCAGGATGTAGAGGCAGCAGGCGATGACGATGGCGGCACCGGCCAGCATCAGGGCATTGGGATAGTCGCCCCAGATGAACGCCCCGAGCAGGGTGGCCCAGACCAGGCCGGTATAGTCGAAGGGCGCGATCAGCGAGGCCTGCCCGTAGCGGAACGCCTGGTTCAGGCAGAACTGCCCGGAGGTGCCGATGAGGGCCACGCCGACGAACAGGCCGAAGTCGCGCAGGTTCGGCGTGACCCAGTAGAACGGCATGGCGGCACCGAGCACGATCACCACGATCAGCGCATAATAGAAGATGATGCGGTGGCTCGGCTCGCTGTTGGAGAGCTGGCGCGACGCCACCTGGGTGAGCGCCCAGCCCATCGCCGAGACCAGAGCAAAGATCGCACCCCATTCGATGCCGGTGGATTTCGGCTGCACGATCAGGACGATGCCGAGGAAGCCGATGCCGACGGCGATCCAGCGCCCGAGGCCGACCTTCTCGCGCAGCATCGGGATCGACAGCGCGGTGACGAAGATCGGCGAGGCCATGCCGATGCAGACCGCGTTCGGCAGCGGCAGCAGCTGCAGCGCCAGGTAGAAGGTGAGCATGGTGAGGAGATTGAAGCACGACCGCAGGACATGCCCCTTCAGCCGCCGGGTCTTCAGGCTGGCAAGGCCGTGGCCGGAGGCAACGGTGACGCCCAGCACCATGAAGAGGCCGATGAAATACCGCATGAAGGCGATCTGGCCGACGCTGTAGTCGGTGGTCAGCCATTTGACGAAGGCATCCATGGTGGTCAGGAGCAGGGCCTGGCCGAGCATGTAGGCGATGGCGATGCGCGGATGGTGACGCAGCCCGTGCTGATCGATGGTTGCCTGAGCCACGTTGCTCGCTTGCGTCCTAGGGGGTAAAGTCCGGCTGGATTATGACCAGGGCACGGCGGTTTAGCTAGATGCCGTGCCGGAGAATGCGAGAAATATCCACCGCGATGCCGACCGAAATCGTCCATTCCGCCTGCCCGCATGATTGCCCGTCGACCTGTGCCCTGGAGGTCGAGCGCCTGGCCCCGGACCGGATCGGGCGGATCCGCGGCGCCGTCGGCAATCCCTACACCGCCGGCGTGATCTGCGCCAAGGTCGCCCGCTATGCCGAGCGGCAGCACCATCCCGACCGCCTGGCGACGCCGCTGCGCCGGGTCGGCGCCAAGGGCGTGGGACGCGCGGCCTTCGAGCCGATCTCCTGGACGGCGGCGCTGGACGAGGTTGCCGCCCAGTTCCAGCGCGCGACCGCGAAATTCGATTCCACCGCGGTCTGGCCGTATTTCTATGCCGGGACCATGGGCTTGGTGCAGCGCGACGGCATGCATCGCCTGCGCCACGAGATGAAATACAGCTTGGAGAAGGAGACGATCTGCGTCGCCCTCTCCGATGCCGGATGGATGGCCGGAGTGGGCGTCATGCGCGGCGTGGATTCGCGGGAGATCGCCGATGCCGAGCTGATCGTCGTCTGGGGCGGCAATCCGGTCTCGACCCAGGTCAACGTGATGACCCATATCGCCCGCGCCCGAAAGGCGCGCGGCGCCAAGCTGATCGTGGTCGATCCCTATCGCACCGGCACCGCCGAGGCCGCCGACCAGCACATCCTGCTGAAGCCCGGCACCGACGCCGCCATGGCCGCGGCGATGATCCACGTGCTGTTTGCCGAGGGCCTGGCCGACTGGGACTACATGGAGAAATACGCCGACGACGCCGACGCGCTGCAGCGCCACGTCGCCGGGCGGACGCCGAAATGGGCGGAGGCGATCACCGGCGTGCCGGCGAAGACGATCCGCGACTTCGCCCTGCTCTATGGCCGCACCAAGCGCAGCTTCATCCGCGTCGGCTACGGCTTCTCGCGCTCGCGCAACGGCGCCGCCAGCCTGCATGCGGTGAGTTGCCTGCCGACGGTGACCGGCGCCTGGGCGCACAAGGGCGGCGGCGCGCTCTATTCCAACCGCTCGATCTACCGGATCGACAATTCGCTGATCATGGGCCTGGAGATGAAGGATCCGCGGATCCGCTCCCTCGACCAGTCGCGGATCGGCGCCGTCCTCGCCGGCGACCGCCGGGACATCGGCGACGGTCCGCCGGTCGCCGCCATGCTGATCCAGAACACCAATCCGATGGCGGTCTGCCCGGACACCACCCGGGTCAGGGCCGGGTTCATGCGCGACGATCTCTTCGTCTGCGTGCACGAGCAGTTCATGACCGAGACGGCGGCGATGGCGGACATCGTGCTGCCGGCCACCACCTTCCTCGAGCATGACGACATCTATCGGGCGAGCGGGCATACCCATCTGCAGGTGACCCGCAAGGTGGTCGAACCCTATGCGGAAGCCCGCTCCAACCATTTCGTCATCTGCGAACTGGCCAGGCGCCTCGGCGCCCGGCACCGCGGCTTCGCGATGACCGAATGGGAGATCATCGACGAGACGCTGGAGAACTCCGGCTGGCCGGGCGCCGAGGGGGTCTATGCCGACCACTGGCTGGACTGCGCCCTGGATTTCGAGAGCGGGCACTTCCTCAACGGCTTCGGCCATCCGGACGGCAGGTTCCGCTTCCAGCCGAAATGGGGCGAGATCGGCCCCGACACCGCCGGCCTGCCGGCGATGCCGGATTTCGCGCCGATCATCGATGCCGGCGATGCGGCGCATCCGTTCCGCCTGGTGGCGGCGCCGGCCCGGCAGTTCCTCAACACCACCTTCACCGAGACGCCGGGATCGCAGAAGCGCGAGCAGCGGCCGACCCTGCTCATCCACCCGGCCGATGCCGCCCGCCTGCAGATCGACGACGGCGGCGAGGTCGATGTCGGCAACCGGCAGGCGACGATCCAGCTGCATGCCCGGCTGTTCGACGGCGTGCTGCCCGGGGTGGTGGTGATCGAGAGCATCTGGCCCAATTCCGCCTTCAAGGGGGGCCTCGGCGTCAATGCGCTGACCAGCGCCGATCCCGGCCTGCCCAACGGCGGCGCCGTCTTCCACGACACCGCGGTCTGGATCCGGCGGTCAGAAGGCGGGTGACAGGCGCCGCAAAGGCGGATAGAGGTCTCGCCAGAGATCCGGAACCAGACCGCCGAGAGAACATGCCAGACAAGCCGCACATCATCGTCCTCGGCAACGAGAAGGGCGGGTCCGGGAAATCGACCACGGCGATGCACCTCATTGTCGCGCTGCTGCACGAGGGGCATCGCGTCGGCTCGATCGACCTCGACGCGCGCCAGGGCAGCCTGACGCGCTATGTCGAGAACCGCCGCGCCACCGCTGCCGGCATGCTGGTGCCGCTGCCGCTTTCGGAGCATCGTGCGATCGAGCGCAGCCCGCTGGACAGCCAGGCCGAGGCGGGGGCGGACGAGGCGGAGCGGCTTGCCGCGGCCCTGGCCGAGCTCGCCGACTGCCGCTACGTCGTCATTGATACCCCGGGCAGCGACACCAGCCTGTCGCGCCTCGGCCATTCTCTGGCCGATACCCTGATCACCCCGCTGAACGACAGCTTCCTGGATCTCGATCTCCTCGGTCGCGTCGACCAGGACGGCGTCAAGATCCTGAAGCTCAGGGTCTACAGCGAGATGGTCTGGGAGCAGCGCAAGGTCCGCGCCATGCGCCGCGGCAGGCCGATCGACTGGATCGTCATGCGCAACCGGCTGTCCAGCCTGGATGCACGCAACAAGCGCGATATCGGCCAGCTGCTCGGCCAGCTGGCGAAGCGGATCGGATTCCGCATCGCCCCGGGCTTCACCGAGCGGGTGATCTTCCGCGAGCTGTTCCCGCGCGGCCTCACCCTCCTCGACCTCTCGCGCAAGGATACCGGCGTCGCCTGGCGGATGTCGCATGTGGCGGCGCGCCAGGAGGTGCGGGCGCTGCTGGAGGCGGTCGGTCTCGGCGTCAAAGCGTCACACGCCTAGGCCGCCGCGCCGCCGGCATCGGCGGAACGGCGGAACGCTGGCGGGGTTGAAGCCCGGTGCGCCCTATGGCACAACAGGCCGGTTTTCCCGGGCCCGATATTGAAGGTCGAGTAATATGCGTAAGCCATTGCGAAAAGCCATTTTCCCGGTCGGCGGGTTGGGCACGCGCTTCCTTCCCGCCACCAAGGCGATGCCGAAGGAGATGCTGCCGGTGGTCGACAAGCCGCTGATCCAATATGCGGTCGAGGAGGCCCGCGCGGCGGGGATCGAGGAACTGATCTTCGTGACCGGCCGCGGCAAGACGGCGATCGAGGACCACTTCGACTATTCCTACGAACTTCAGGACACCCTCGAGCACCGCGCCAAGAAAGAGGAGATGGACCTGGTCGCCAACGTGGTGCCGCTGCCGGGCCAGGTCGCCTATATCCGCCAGCAGGAACCGCGCGGCCTCGGCCACGCGGTGTGGTGCGCGCGCAACCTGGTCGGCAACGAGCCCTTCGCCGTGCTGCTCGCCGACGACCTGGTGCAGGCGGGCACGCCCTGCCTGAAGCAGATGGTCGAGATCTACAACGAGGTCGGCGGCAACGTGGTGGCGGTGATGGACGTGCCGCGGGAGCACACCAACCGCTACGGCGTGCTGAAGGTCGGCAAGCAGAGCGGCCGGCTGGTGGAGGTCGAGGGCCTGGTGGAGAAGCCGAAGCCGGCGGACGCCCCGTCGACCCTGTCGATCATCGGCCGCTACATCCTGCAGCCGGTGGTGTTCGAGCATCTCGACGCCCAGAAGCCGGGTGCCGGCGGCGAGATCCAGCTGACCGACGCCCTAGCCAAGATGACCGGTCGTGGCCGCTTCCATGGCTATCGGTTCGAGGGCCAGCGCTTCGACTGCGGCGACAAGGCGGGTTTCATCGAGGCGAACATCGCCTATGCCCTGCAGCACCCGTCGATCGGCGCCGCGGTCAGGGAGACCGTGCTCGCCTTCGCCATGCAGCTGAAGAAATAGCGTCCCGCCGCAAAGGAACCTGATCGATGAAGATCGCGATGATCGGCAGCGGCTATGTCGGCCTGGTGTCCGGCGCCTGCTTCTCCGAGTTCGGCCATGACGTCGTCTGCATCGACAAGGATGTGGCGAAGATCGCCGGCCTGAATGCGGGCGAGGTGCCGATCTACGAGCCCGGCCTGGACCAGGTGATGGCCCGCAACGTCTCCGCCGGGCGCCTGACGTTCTCCGCCGACCTGGCCGCCGCGGTGCGCGACGCCGATGCGGTCTTCATCGCCGTCGGCACCCCCAGCCGGCGCGGCGACGGACATGCCGATCTCAGCTACGTGTTCGCCGCCGCCGCGGAAGTCGCCGCGGCGATCGGCCGGTTCACCGTCGTGGTCACCAAGTCGACCGTCCCGGTCGGCACCGGCCGCGAGGTGGAGCGCATCATCCGCACCGCCAACCCGAAGGCGGAATTCGCCGTCGCCTCCAATCCCGAGTTCCTGCGCGAAGGCTCGGCGATCAGCGATTTCATGCGGCCGGACCGGGTGGTGATCGGCACCGAGAGCGAGCAGGCGCGTGATGTTCTGCGCCGCCTCTACCGCCCGCTCTACCTGATCGAGACGCCGATCCTATTCACCGGGCTGGAATCCGCCGAGCTGATCAAGTATGCGGCGAACGCCTTCCTGGCGCTGAAGATCAGCTACATCAACGAGGTGGCGGATCTCTGCGAGAAGGTCGGCGCGGACGTCCATGACGTGGCCAAGGGGATCGGCCTCGACGGCCGTATCGGCAGCAAGTTCCTGCATCCCGGGCCGGGCTATGGCGGTTCCTGCTTCCCCAAGGACACGCTGGCGCTGGTGAAGACCGCGCGCGACATCGGATCGCCGATCACGCTGGTCGAGGCGACGGTTGCGGTGAACGACAGCCGCAAGCTGGCGATGGCGGCGCGCATCCGTGCCGCAGTCGGCGGCTCGCTGCAGGGCAAGACCGTCGCCGTGCTGGGCCTCACCTTCAAGCCCAATACCGACGACATGCGCGAGGCGCCCAGCCTGGTGATCCTGCCGGCGCTGGCCGCCGAGGGCGCCAGGATCCGCGCCTTCGATCCGGTCGGCATGAAGGAAGCCGCCAGGCTGATGCCGGAGATCGCCTATTGTGACGACGCCTATCGGGCGATGGAGGGCGCCGACGCCCTGGTGATCCTGACCGAATGGAACAGCTTCCGCGCGCTCGACCCGGTGCGCATGAAGCAGCTGATGAAGGCGCCGGTGATGGTCGATCTCCGGAACATCTACCGCGCCGACGAGATGCGGGCGCTCGGCTTCGCCTATTCCAGCCTCGGCCGACCCTAGAATGCGATCGCCTTGAATGGAGGCGATGCTTCCATTCAAGGCGCGACCCGCCGTCCATTCCTTGCGATAGAGACGTTCCGGCTCTAGGCGGGCGGCAGTCCTGGTCCTTGCCTTCAACCCGGCGGCGCGCCGGTCCGCCTCCCGGGCGAGGCCGGCCTTGCCCGCAAGCGTGCCGGACTGCGCGACGGCCTCGAAATGCGGCCCGACATCCTGGCCGCGCTCACGGCGCTTGCCGGGCGGTTCTCCCTGGCCCTGCCGCGGCCTAGGTGAGGTCCTTCGCCTCCAGGCTGTAGCGCAGGGTGACCGGCCGGCCGGGCGCGAAGGCGATGCTGGTGGCATAGCCGCGATCGTTGATCGGCGACCGCGCCAGGCTGACCGAGCGGGCGAAGTCGAAGGCGCTGGCGGTGGGCTCGATCCCCAGGCCGCGGAAGCTGCCGTTCCAGGGTTCGGTCTTCAGGGCGCGATCGCTGATCCAGATCTGGCAGGCGGGGAGGAGGGCGCGGTCCCAGTCCAGCTCCAGCGCCGCCGCCTCGTCCAGGAAGGTCGCCTGCACCGGGCCGGAGATGCCAAGGAGTTGCACCACGTCCTCGGCCTCTGCGCCGCTTGGCATCCGGGAAAGGTCGACGTGGCCGCCCTGGCGGCCGGGAACCGCCGCGAGATCGTGGAAGTCCCGGCCGGGCTCTGCCAGCATCCGGTCCGGCTCGACGACGGCGGGATAGGTCATGCCGAGGGCGAACCGGGCCTCGATCCGCAGTGCGCCGGGACGCTCGGGGAGGCGCAGGATCGGGTGCAGGCCGAGCGGATAGCGGCAGTCCCGCCGGGCCTCCACCACCAGCTCGAGATCCAGCCGCGGCCGTCCCGGCACCGCGCGTATCCGGCGCGTCAGCCGGGCGATATCGTGGTTTTCCGGGTACTCCAGCCGGATCTCGACATGGTCCGCGCCGGCGGAAACCGCCTGCCACGGGTCATTCGCGGCATGGCCATGGGCCGGCTCGTTGACCGCGTTGTCGAGCACGCCCGCCCAGGCCGGGACCGGCTCGCGCAGCAGTCCGCCGACGCCGAAGGGCAGGCAGGGGAACTCCCCGCCCAGCCAGCGCATGTGGCCGGGAAAGCGGTCTTCCGCCAGCTTCCCGCCCCAAGGCGCCTGGGCCAGCGGCGCGAACCAGCGGCCGTCGGCGAGGCGAAAGGCGCATTCCCAAAGGATTCCCCCGGTCGCCAGCACCCGGGCCTTGCCATGCGACCAGTCGAGGCTCCAGGAGACCGGTGCAGTCATCGCCCGGCGAACAGCCGCTGTGCCGCCGGCGAATAGCGCGCGACCTTGTCGGGGTCGAGGTCGACGCCGAGGCCCGGACCCTGGGGGATCGCCAGGAAGCCCTCGGCATCGAGCCTGAAGGGATGCGCGAGGAGACCGTCGACATAGGGGCTGCCGCCGATGAATTCCACCAGGTCTGTCAAGGGCATGGCCGATGCCATCTGCAGGTCGGCGGCGACGCCGAGGGCGGTGTTCCAGCCATGGCCGACATACTTGATGCCGAATTCGTCGGCCATCCAGGCGATCCGCCGCTGCTCGCTGATGCCGCCCACCTTGGTGGCGTCGGGCTGGACGATGTCGAGGGCGCCGCGGGTGAACCAGGGCAGGAAGGACTGCCGCCGGGTCAGCACCTCGCCGCCGGCCAGCGGCACCGGACTCTGCCGCCGGAGCTCGCAATGGTCGTCGATCGCGTCCGGACGCAGGGCCTCCTCGAACCAGCCGATGGCATGGGCCTGCAGCATGTGCGAGGTGCGGATCGCCCATTTCAGCCCCTGGGGCCAGTAGGCGTCGCTGGCGCCGGCATCGACGAAGAGCTGGGCCTCGGCCCCGGCGGCCTTTCGCGCCGCCCGCACGATCGCCTCGTCCAGTGCCGGGTTGTCGCGCCGCCCGAACGGCCCCCAGCCGATCTTGAAGGCCCGGAACCCCTGGTCGCGGAAGCGGGCGACGGTATCGGCCATCTGCGCCGGCTCCTCCATCAGCAGCGAGCAATAGGGCTTCACCCGCGTCTTGTAGGTGCCGCCCAGCAGCCGGCCGACCGGCTGGCCCAGGGCCTTGCCGAGGATGTCCCAGAGGGCGATGTCGATGCCGCTGATCGTGTGGGTGAGGCTGCCGCCACGCCCCATCCAGAACGTATGCTGGTTGAGTTTCTCGCTGACTCGCTCCGGCTCCAGCGCATTCTCCCCACGGTAGAAGGGTTCCAGCACCTTCAGTGCCGCCTCGACCAGGCCGCCGTTGGTAAAGACGCTGCCGAAGCCGGTGATGCCGGCGTCGGTATGCACCGCCACCAGGGTGTGGACGGAATCCTCCGGCCGGATCTCGTGCGACCAGCCGCCCTTGGGGCTCTCGCCCAGGAGCGGGGCGGCGACGATGGAGGTGATCTTGACGTGGGTCGGGGTCATCGGGTTCATCCGTCAGAAGGTTGCCGAGACGCCGCCGTCGACCATCAGGATCTGGCCGGTCACGTAGCGGGCGTCGTCGGAGCAGAGGAAGTATGCCGGTCCGGCCATGTCGCCGGGATTGCCATAACGCCGCAGCGGGATGCGGCCGTATTTGACATAGATGTCGCGGAACCAGTCGGAATCGTATTCGTGGCTGCCGTCCGGCAGGATCGACATCGGCGTGTCGACGAAGCCCGGAGCGATCGCGTTCACCATGATCGCATCCTTGGCGAGATCGCAGGCGAGCGCCCGGGTGAAGTTCACGATGGCGCCCTTCGCCGTCGAATAGGGGATGGCATCGACGCTGCCGCGCATCCCCATGATCGAGGCGATGTTGAGGATGCGGCGCCCCTCGCCGCCCTTCTGCAGCAGCGGCACGAAGGCCAGCGTCATGCGAATGGCGCCGTCCTGGTTGATACGGACCACGTCGTGGTAATGCGCCATGGTCATCTTCTCGATGCCGGTCGTATCGACGATGGCGGCGTTGTTCACCAGGATCTCGCATCGGCCGAACCGGGCGTCGACCGCGGCCGCCAGCGCGGCGACGCTGGCATCCTGGCCGATATCGACGGTCATGGCGATGGCGTCGCCGCCGGCCTCGGCGATCCGCGCCGCGGCGTCGCGGGCACCCTGTTCCTTGATGTCGGCGATGACGATCCGGGCGCCCTCCGCGGCGAGGCGGCCGGCGATCCCGAAGCCGATGCCCTGGGCGCCACCCGTGACCACCGCCACGCGGTCCTGCAGCCGTCGACCTGAATCCGCTGCCATCTCAATCCTCCTCGATTTCGCCCTTGGGTTTCAGCAGGCGCGACGCTAGCAGAGCGAGCGCAATGGATACCAGCAGGACCAGCGTCACCAGCGCGTTGATTTCCGGGGTGAACCCGACCCGCATCATCGCCCAGAGCCGCAGCGGCAGGGTCATCTGGTCGCCGGCGACGAAGCTGCTGATCAGCGTCTCGTCGAAGGACAGGGTGAGCGCCAGCAGCGCCCCGGTGAGAATGGCCGAGGCAAGGTGCGGCAGCAGCACGTGATACAGGGTCTGCCAGCGGCTGGCGCCGAGGTCGAAGGAGGCTTCCAGCATCGACGGCGGCAGCGCCTGGAGCCGGGTGAGTACCAGCCGGTAGGCGACTGCCAGCACGAAGATGGTATGGCCGACGATGATGGTATAGATGCCGCGGTCCATGCCCTGGCGCGCCGAGGCGACCAGCAAGGCAAGCCCGGTGACGATCGGCGGCATGAGGAACGGCAGGTAGATCAGCGTCATCAGCAGGCCGCGCGCGATCGCCCCGTTCCATTCGGTATAGAGCGCCAGGATGACGGCGAGGACCGAGGCGATGACCACCGAGCAGACGGCGACGATGGCGGTGTTGGTGAGGGCATCCATGACGCTGGCATTGGACCAGAGCGTCCAGTAATGGCTGACAGTGAAGGTGTCCCACAGGATCTTGCCGCGGCGGATCTCGACCACCGAGAACACCGCGCTGACGATCACCGGTGCATAGAGCACCAGGAAGGTTGCCAGGGTCAGCAGCATGGCGATGAATTCGGCGGCGCGTTCGCCGCGGGGGCGCAGCAGCTTCATACCCGCCTCCGGCTGGCGGCGAAGCCGGCACCGGCGATCAGCAGCAGCGCGACCAGCATCAGCACTGCCGCCATCGCCGCGCCGAACGGCCAGTCGTAGGCGAGGCCGAACTGCGAGAAGATCACCCGCCCGATGGTGAAGCCAGTGGTGCCGCCGACCATCTGCGGCGTGATGAAGTCGCCGAGCGCCAGGACGAAGGCGAACAGCGCGCCGGCGATGGTGCCGGGCAGGGACAGCGGGAAGACGATCCGCCGGAACGTGTCCCAGCCGCCAGCGCCGAGATCGATCGAGGCCTGCAGCAGCGATCGCGGAATGCGCTCCAGGGTGAGGAAGATCGGCAGGATGACGTAGGGCAGGTAGATCACCATCATGGTGATAAGCACGGCGCGCTGGTTGAACAGGAAGACCTGGCTCGGCTGGTCGAGGATGCCCAGGGTCACCAGCCCCTGGTTCAGCAGCCCGTTGAGGCCGAGGATCGAGCGCAGGGTATAGAGCTTCACGATGTAGCTCATGAACAGCGGCAGGGCGGCCAGCTGCAGCACCGCATAGCGCCGCACGCCCTTCTGTCGCCAGATGTACCAGGCGACCGGATAGCCGATCAGCAGCGACAGCAGCACCACCTGCAGGCAAAGCCAGAGGGTTCCGAGGAAGGTGCTGAGATAGGTCCAGTTGCCGAAGAAGTTGGCGTAGTTGACCAGGGTCCAGTCGTAGATGATCTCGTGCTTCTCGGCATGGGCGAAGGACATCGCCAGGAACGACCCGATCGGCAGGGCGATGACCAGGGCGGGAACCGCCGCCACGGCCGCGAAGATGATCCAGCGGAGGCGCGCGGACGGCATGGTCAGGCCGGCACGACGACGGCGTCGGCGGGGTCATAGCCGATCCGTACCCGGTCGCCTGGATTCGGGGTGCCGGCGCCGGCGTCGCCGGCGATGCGCATGTCCAGGCGGATGTCCGGTGCCGCCGCGGCACGCAGCAGCAGCCGCGTCGAGGCGCCGCCGAACACGACTTCCTCGACGATGGCGTCGATCGCCGGGCCGGAGTCGGCGAGGCGAAGGGATTCCGGGCGGATCGCCAGGTGGACCCGGCCCGCGGCCGCCGCGCCGCCGCCGGCGCAGGGCAGGGGCCCGATCGCGGTCCGGACCTCGGCGGCCGAGGCCGACGCCTCGCCCTCAATCAGGTTGTTGTCGCCGAAGAATCCCGCAACGAAGCGCGTCTGCGGCCGGTAGTAGAGCTGCTTCGGCGAGCCCTGCTGCTCGATCCGCCCCTGGTTCATCACCACGATGCGGTCCGACATGGTGATGGCCTCGTCCTGGTCGTGGGTGACGAAGACGAAGGTGGTCCGGATCTGCCGCTGGATGCGCTTCAGGAAGAGCTGCATCTGCTTGCGCAGGCTGGCATCGAGCGCGGCCAGCGGCTCGTCGAGCAGGATCACCTTCGGCTCGCAGACGATGGCCCGCGCCAAGGCGACGCGCTGTTTCTGGCCGCCCGAGAGCTGCGCCGGATAGCGGTCGCGCAGGGCGGTGAGGCCGACGATCTCCAGCGTCTCGTCGACCAGGGTTCTGGTCCGCGCGCGGTCGCGGCGCTGCACCAGCGGTCCGTAGCCGGCATTCTGCGCCACTGTCATATGCGGGAACAGCGCATAGTCCTGGAAGACGGTGTTGAACGGCCGGCGGTTCGCCGGCAGCCGGGTGATATCCTGCCCCTCGAACAGGATGGCGCCGCCGTCGGTCGCGGCGAAGCCGCCGATCAGGCGCAGGACCGTGGTCTTGCCGGAACCGGAGGGGCCGAGCAGGGTGAGGAATTCGCCATAGGCGATGTCGAGCGAGAATGCCGGCAGGACCTCGATCTGGCCATAGACCTTCCGGACGTCCCTCAGTTCCAGACTCATGCCCGCCTCCGCCTAGGCGACCTTATATCGCCTGACGACATCCCAATCCACCTCGACGCCGAGGCCGGGCTTGGTGGGCAGCGGAATCGTCCCGTCGGGAAGCAGCACGAGCTCCTCCTGCGCCAGTTCCCGCCGCAGCCGTTCGTGGCAGAGCTGCGGCGGCAGGTATTCGATGAAGGCGCAATGGTCGGTGACGAAGGCCAGATGCGCGGTGCCGGAGATGGTGATGCCAGTCTTCCAGCAATGCGGCACGATCTTGCGGTTGCGGGCCTTGGCCATGTCGCAGACGATCTTCGCCTCGCCGATCCCGCCGACGCGGCCGACATCCGGCTGCGCCACCTGGACGCGGCCGACATCGAGCAGTTCGGCGAACTCGAAACGGGTCGCCAGCCACTCGCCGAAGGCGATCGGCATCGGCGCCGCCTCGGTCAGCTTGGCCATTTCCCCGACATGGTCGGACCACAGCGGGGTCTCCAGGAAATAGACGTTGAACTCGCGCCAGTCCCTGACGGTCTGCAGGCAGGTCGCCGCGTCCTTCCATAGGTACTGGACGTCGACCATCAGGGTGATGTCGGGGCCGATCGTCTTGCGCACCGCCGCCAGGACCTCGGTGTGCCGTTCGTAGCTCTCGCGCATGCCGCCATGGGCATAGGGCCCGTTCATCGTGATCTCGGTCTTCATCGCCTTGAAGCCGAGCCCCTTGGCCTTCTCGGCCGAGGCGCAGAGCGCGTCGCGGTATTCCTCGAAGCGGTGGCCGGCCGGCTGCAGCGAGGCATAGGGCGTGATGAACTTCCGGGTGGCGCCGCCGAGCAGTTCATGCACCGGCTGGCCCAATGCCTTGCCGCAGAGGTCCCACAGCGCCACGTCGACGGCGCTCATCGCGTGGATCACCATGCCGCGGCGGCCGTTCATCGCCGTGCCCAGGTACATCTTCTTCCAGATCTCGCCGATCTGGAACGGGTCGGCGCCGATCAGCATCTCCTTGATGCAGAGTCCCATCGTATGCGTGCCGGGGGCCTCGATGCAGGCCTTTGCCATCCAGGGATTGGCATCGCACTCGCCGACGCCGGTGACGCCGCCGTCGGTGCGGATGACGACGACGAAGCTGTCCTGGGCCGAGGAGGTGAAGCTGGCGTCATAGTCCGGCGCCAGCAGCACGTGGCACTCGACATCGGTGATCTTCAGGCGCGGCGGCGCGCCGTTCAGGCGCGGCGAGACGGTTTCGAAGGGCATGGGTGTTCCCGCAAATGGAGGAGGATCGTCCGGCCGGAGACGGAGAGTCGCCGGCCGGACCCAAAATCGGGCGGCGGGGCGGTCAGCCGGCCTTCACCTCGTTCCAGACCGCGACCCGCTTCTCGTAGTTCTCCGCCTGCTGCAGCCAGGAGAGCTTGTCGCCATAGGTGAAGCCCGCCGCCTTGTTGACCTCGACGTTGGTGGTGTTGCCATAGCCGGCCTTGTTGGTGAGGACCGTGCCGACGGCACCGGCGAGGCAGCCGTCGATCCATTGCTGCGCCAGGTCGACGTCCTTCACGCCGGCGCTCATCACCCAGCAGTCGAGCCAACCGATGGCGCCTTCCTTCGGGATCGCCAGGGCGGCATTGACGCCCTTCTTCTTCAGCGCCGGTACCTGCGGCTCGCCCATCGAGAACATGACCTTGATGCTGTTCTGGGCGAACATGGTGACGCCTTCGTCGAAGCCGGCATAGTAGCTGAGCAGCAGCTTCTTCTGCGCGATCAGCTTCTGCTTCACCGTCTCGAAGTCGGCGTCGGACAGATTGTAGGGATTGGGCAGGCCCGCAGCCAGGGCGCCCCAGGTGATGCAGTTGTTGGCGTCATCCATCGAGATCAGCTGCTGGGCATATTGCGGGTCCCACATCACCGCCCAGGAGTCGGGGGCTGTGGGGAAGGCATCGGTATCGTAGACCATCGGCAGCGAGCCCCAGGCGAAGGGCAGGCCGAACTGCTTGTCGCCGCGCACGATGGCGTCCACCTTGTGGAATTCGGGTGCCAGGTTGGCGGCATTCGGTATCTTCGACAGGTCGAGCGGCGCCAGCAGGTTGGCGTCGATGTAGCGCGAGAAGATGGAGGTATCGAAGGTGACAACGTCGAAATCCGCCCCCTGCGAGCCCTGCATCTTGGCGAACATCTCGTCGGCCGAGCCGACATAGACGACCTTTACCTCGGCTCCGGTCTTCTCTTTGAACGGGTCCAGCCATTCGGGCTCGGCATAGCCCTCCCAGGTCAGGACGCGCAGCTCCTTCGCCGCCGCGCGCAATACCGTCGGCGCCGCGATCAGGGCGCCGGCCGCCGCCGATCCGATCAGGAAACCGCGGCGGTCAAATCCTTGCTTCTTGGTCATGTCGTTTCTCCCTGCTGCAAGTTGTCATTCATCTTTCAATCGTGTCTGTCGTCCTAGGCGCGCTCCTCGGCAAGGCGGAGGACGATCCGGTTGACCGTACCCGATTCCACCAGGGCGATCGCCTCGTTGATGCGCGCCAGCGGCCAGACCTCGGAAATCAGCGATTCCAGATTGAGCAGCCCGTGGCGCACCAAGCGCAACACTTTCGGGAAGTCGATCATCGGCCGGGTCGAGCCGTAGCTCGAGCCGATGACCTTGTTCTCGTCCTGGGCGATCCAGTAGGGCGGGAAGCCAGCCAGGGCATTCTCCGTCGGCTGGCCGATCAGCACCGTGGTCCCGGCGCGGCAGGTGGCCTTGTAGGCCTGCTCGGCGATCTCGACCTGGCCGGTGGCCTCGAAGGTGTAGTCGGCGCCGCCTTCGGTGATCTCGCGCACCCGGGCGACCGGGTCGCCCAGCGCGGCGTTGACGAAATGCGTGGCGCCGAAGCGCCGCGCCTGTGCCTCCTTCTCGGGGCGCAGGTCGACGGCGACGATGGGCAGCGCGTTGCACAGCTTGGCGCCCTGCACGACGCTGAGCCCGACGCCGCCGCAGCCGAACACGGCAACGCTTTCGCCCGGACGGATCTGCGCGGTGTTCAGGGCGGCGCCGATGCCGGCCATGGCGCCGCAGCCCAGCAGGCAGGCCTGTTCGACCGAGGTCGCCGGGTCGACGGTGATCGCCCCGTTATGCGGCACGACGGTGTATTCGCAGAACGACGACACCAGGCTGAGGTGATGGATCGGCGTGCCGTCGATTTCGAAGAACCGCGTGGTGTCGTCCCACATCGTGCCGGCGGCGGCGGCGCGAGCCACTTCCTCGCAGAGCACGCTGCGGCCGGTGACGCAGAACTTGCACTGCCCGCAGGACGGCGTGAAGGTCAGGATCACCTTCTCGCCGATCCGCGCCTTCGGCACGCCCGGCCCGACCGACTCGATGATGCCGCAGGCCTCGTGGCCGAAGATCGCCGGCTTCGGATGGACCCAGACATTGCGCAGATAGTGGATGTCGCTGCGGCAGATGCTGGTGGTCAGCAGCTTGACCCGCACCTCCATCTCGTGCGGGTCGTCGACCAGGATCTGGCGCAGGCTGAGGACGTCGCCCTCGCCGCCGGTGTCGCATACCGCCGCCGTCATCGTCAGTCGGGCCATCGCCGGTCTCCGCCGCGTCAGATCATTGTCATGCCGCCGTCGATCGGCAGCACGACACCGGTGATGAAGGAGGCCTTGTCCGAACCGAGGAAGACCGCGGCGCCGGCGATCTCCTCCGGCGTGGCATAGCGGCCGAGCGGATGAAGCCCGGCCAGGACCTTCATGCCTTCCGCCTCGCCGCCGGGCATGCCGGCGGCATAGCCGCGGGTGAGCGGGGTGTCGATGACGCCGGGGGCGATGACATTGGCGCGCAGCCCCGCCTTGGCGTAGTCGGCGGCGATGCAGCGCGCCAGGTGCTGCAGGCCGGCCTTGGCGACATTGTAGGCGACGTCGCCTTCCCAGGCGACGATGCCGGCGACCGAACCGATGAAAATGATCGAAGGGTTGCGCCCCTTGAGCAGCGCCGGGATCAGCCGTTTCGACAGGCGGAAGGCGGCGGTCAGATGCAGGCCGAGCATGCGGTCCCAGGTATCGTCGGGGGTCTCGTGGGTGGGCGCCGTCTGCGAGACGTCGATCCCGGCGCAATGCACGAAGATGTCGAGGCCGCCCAGCCCGGCGATCGCCGCATCGGCGGCGCGGTCGGTCTGCTGGCGATCGAGGAGATCCGCCTGGACGACGATGCTGGCGCCGTTGCGGTCGGGCAGGCTCCTGGCGAGGGCCTCGGCCTGGGCGACGTGGCGCGAGGCGCCGATGGCGACGCGGGCGCCTTCCGCCGCGAAGCCCCTGGCGATCGCCGCGCCGATTCCGCTCGACCCGCCGGTGACATAGGCCCGCCGGCCCTCTAGCACGCCGCTCATGCCGCCTCCCTGGATGCCGTCCCGCCCTGCTGACGCCACCGCCATCGCCGGTGCCGCGGCGCCGGGGCCCGCGGCGCCAGGTCGTGGCGCGGTCGCTTCTTGTATACAAGTATACACGGACGCGGAGAGTCAAGCTTGGCGTGGCCGCGCAGGGCTCAGACGTACTTCTCCAGCACGTCGACGGTGCTTTCCCAGCCGATGCGCTGGAAGTTCTCCGACAGCCAACGGTCGGCGGTCTCGTAGCCGAGTCGGTGCAGGTGGTCGAGGAAGGCGCGCTCGGTGTTCATCTTGCTGAGGGCGCCGTATTTCGCCAGCTCGGCCTCGGCGCTGATCTGGTGGAAGCGGACGGCGGTGTAGCGGTCGTTGTTGAGCTCGCCGCTTTCCACCAGGCTGGTGATGGTGGCGATGCCGGCCATCTCCCGGACCAGGCTGGCGTTGAAGGTCATCTCGTTGATGCGGTTCAGGATGTCGCGCGAGGAGACCGGCACGTCGGCGCGCGCCAGCGGGTTGATCTGCACGATGACCACGTCGCTGCTGGCGCATTCGTGGATTAGCGGGTAGATCGCCGGATTGCCGAGATAGCCGCCGTCCCAGTAGAACTCGCCGTCGATCTCCACCGCCTCGAACATCAGCGGCAGGCAGGCGGAGGCCATCAGCGTCTGCGCCGTCAGCTCCGGGGTGCGGAACAGCCGCGACTTGCAGGTGCGGACGTTGGAGGCGGTGACGAAGAGCTTGACGTCGGGGCGCTGCCGCAGGCCCTCGAAATCGACCAGTTCCTCGAGCAGATCGCGCAGCGGGTTGAGCTTCAGCGGATTGAGCTGCGACGGCGACCAGATGCGGGTCATGAAATCCAGCATCATGAAGGTGGGATCGGCGTCGACCGCCCAGGGATCGGCGAAGGCGGGCAGGTTGCGGAACGGGCTGCGCGGCAGGCTGCAGGCCTCCGCCACCCGGCCCCAGAACGCCTCCAGCGCGTCGATCGTGCCCTGGCGCTTGCCCTTGATGAAGCCGTCGGCGAAGACCACGGCGTTCATCGCCCCGGCGCTGGTGCCGCTGATACCGTCGATGTAAATCCGGGGATCGCTCATCAGCCGGTGCATGACGCCCCAGGTGAAGGCGCCGTGCGAGCCGCCGCCCTGCAGGGCGAGGCTGATGTGCTTCACCCCCGCCCGGCGCGGCCGCGGTGCGGGCGCGAGGGTCTCGGAGCTGCCGTCGTCGGGTCCCGGCCGGTCCATGCCGCCTCCTCGGCGACACCCTGTCGCCGTCGGCCGGCATGATGGGCGGGGAATGGTTTAGAAGGCCTGAACGCCGCGCTTCAGGCCCGGGCGCGCGGTGATTTTCCGTTGCCGGCCAGGGACTTGCCGGCAAGAAACCGGCCGGGCGGCCGCGACGCCTTGTGGCGCAGGCGCAGGATGTGGGATTCGAGCTCGCGCGCCACCGCCGGGCTGCCGGCGAGCAGCATCTCCAGCAGGCGCCGGTGCTGGGCGATCACCACGTCGAACTTGCGCTCCGAGGCGATCTCGCGCCCGAAGATGATGACGATGTGGCGCGACAGCGCCTCCCACAGCTTCAGGATGATGTCGTTGTCGGAAGCG
The DNA here is from genome assembly GCA_964551505.1 of uncultured Rhodospirillaceae bacterium. GTDB lineage: Bacteria > Pseudomonadota > Alphaproteobacteria > Dongiales > Dongiaceae > Dongia. The sequence continues at coordinate 12,388 of CAZKDH010000042.1, read as the reverse complement.
ATGCAAATTTCGCGGTGGAAGGCGATGTCGCAGCGCCGCAGCCCCGCCCAGTCGGCGCGCCGCGCCACCGCCTCCATGTGGGCGATGATGTCCTGCAGCCCGGCGGCGCGCTGGGGATCGCTGCGGAAGGTGCGCATCGCGCCCTGGGCGGCGATCCATTCCAGCGCGATGCGCGCCTCGTTCACCTTGTCGATCACGTCGGCGTCGAAGGCGGCGACCCGGGCGCCGCGGTTTGGCAGCACCTGCAGGATGCCCTGCGCCTGCAGGATCTTGATCGCCTCGCGGATCGGCACCCGGCTGACCTGCAGCTGGCTCGCCACCACCTCCTCAACGATGCGCGCGCCGGGCTCCAGGGTGCCCTGGGCGATGGCGTTGACGATGGCATCGGCCACCGCCTCGCCGAGCTGCGGCGCCGCCGTCGGGCGGATCGACTGCAGGGCGGCGAAGGCGGCGGGGCCGGGCTTCGGGGCCGCGGCCGGTCGGGAGGGTTTCGCTCGGGCAGGTTTCATAGCCGGTTCATGACCTAAAAGCCGATCGCGGGTCAAGGCCCGCCTGCGGGCGCCGACGGCGCGGCCGGCGCCTGCGGGATGCCGGAAAAGGTGCGCCGATTTCAGATTGTATACAAGTATGCAGTTTGCTACGGTCGGCACCGGCCGGCCGAAAAAATCGCGCCTCCGGCAGCAAGGCGAGGCGCCCGGCCGCAGGTATCCAGTTCAACCGATCCGGCGCGGCCGGAATTCACTGGGGAGGCAAAGATGAAACGGCGTAACTTCGTGACGGCCGCGGCTCTGGCGGCGGTGATAGGCCTGTCGATCCCACTGGCGACGATTCCCCTGGCGCAGGTCCGCGCCGACGACACCGCGGTGCCGGCGCCCGGCGTCAGCAAGCGGATCGACGAGATCAAGGCCCGCGGCACGCTGAAGGTCGGCGTGCTCGGCGAGTTCCCCTGGCTAAAGGAGCTGACCTCCGGCTCCGGCGAGCCCTTCGAGGGCTCGGCCTGGGCGCTGGCCAAGGAATATGCCGACCGGCTCGGCGTGAAACTGGAGACGGTCCCGGTCAGCCACGAGACCAAGGTGCCGATCCTGGCCACCGGCCAGGTCGACATCAGCATCGCCCCGCTCTCGGTCACCGACGAGCGCAAGAAGGTCGTCGACTTCATCGTCTACTCGAAATCGACGCTCTGCCTGTTCGGCAAGGCCGACAATCCCAAGCTCGCCAATGTCGGCTCGGTCGACGATCTGAACAATCCCGACATCACCATCGCCTATTTCACCGGCACGCCGCCGGAGGCCTGGCTGCCGACCCGGCTGCCGAAGGCGACGATCAAGGGCGTGCAGGGCTCCGGCGCCAACGCACCGACCGACGAGATCATGTCCGGCCGGGCCGACGTCGCCCCGATCGACACCGCCGCCTGGGTCGACATGGCGAAGAAGATCCCCGGCCTGGTCGCCTTCCCGAAGGGCGACGCCTGCCTGACCAACGGCGAATTCCCGACCGAGGTCGGCATGGCGATCGACAAGAACCAGCCGGAATTCCTGGCCTGGCTGCAGGCGGTCTACGACGCCGCGAAGGACAAGATCTCCGCCGAGGAACTGCGGGTGATGAAGGAATAGGACGGCACGCGGGCGGCCGGGGCGCGCGCGTCCCGGCCGCCCGCCGCGTTCCGGATCCGGGCCGATGTGGGCGTTCCTCCAGGTTCTGGAAATGAACTGGCGTTTCCTGCTGATGGCCGGCGCGACGACGCTGGCGCTAAGCGGGCTTTCGATGCTGCTCGGCATCCTGCTCGGCATCGTGGTGGCAATCCTGCGCACCTATGCCGGGCGTCTCGCCGATCTCGTTCTCGGCTTCTATGTCGACACCATGCGCTCGGTGCCGATCCTGGTGATCATGATCTGGGGCTATTTCGCGCTGCCCATCCTCACCGGCCGCACCATGACCCCCTTCGTCGCCGCCACCCTGGCGCTCGGCCTCCATCTCGCCGCCTATGTCGCCGAGACGGTGCGCGCCGGTCTCACCTCGGTCCGCCCCGGCCAGATGCGCGCCGCCCTCGCCCTCGGCATGGGGCGCTGGCAGGCGATCCGCACCATCATTCTGCCCCAGGCGATGGTCCGCATGCTGCCGCCCTTCGGCTCGCTGATGGTGATCGCGGTGAAGGACAGCGCCGTCGCCTCGGTGATCGCCGTGCCGGAGCTGATCCGACAGACCCAGGTGCTGGTCAGCAACACCTATCTCTCGTTCCAGCTCTACAGCTTCACCATGGTCCTGTTCTTCCTGATCTGCTACCCGATCGCCCGTGGCATCGACCGCTTCTACAAGCGCGTCGCGCATCTGGGGGCGTCATGACCTTCGACTGGTCGGTGGTATGGGAGGCGCGTGGGAAGCTGCTGGAGGGGGCGGAGATCACCGTCCTGCTCACCGTCGCCACCATGCTGCTTGCCATCCCCGGCGGACTGTTCCTCGCCTTCCTGCGCCTCGCCCCCTCGCGGCCGGTGCAGATCCTCGCCACCGCCTTCGTCGAGTTCTTCCGCAACACGCCGTTGGTGCTGCAGATCTACTGGGCCTATTACGTGCTGCCGGTGATCAGCGACATCCGCATCTCGGCCTTCGCCACCGCCCTGATCGGCCTGGTCTGCAACATCTCGGCCTTCAATTCCGAGACCTTCCGCGCCGGCATCGTCTCGATCCGCCGCGGCCAGGTGAACGCCGGCCTCGCCATCGGCATGAGCCAAGTGCAGGTCATGCGCTACATCGTTCTGCCGCAGGCGATCCGCCGGGTATTGCCGGCCCTGGCCAGCACCTGGGTCTCGCTGTTCAAGGACACCTCGCTGGTCTCGGTGATCGCCGTCGCCGATCTCTCCTACGTCGCCTTCAAGCTCCGCGCCGATACCTACCGCATCCTGGAGGTGCTGACCGCCATGGCGGTGCTCTACTGGCTGATGGGCTATCCCCAGGCCAAGCTGGTCGATTGGATCCACCGCCGCTGGAAGGTCACCGAATGAACCCGCCTGCCACACCTCCGCGCGTCGGCGCCGACCAGCCGCCGATCCTCGCTTTCGCCGGGATCGTCAAGACCTATGGCGGCGTGCGCGCCCTCGACGGCGTCTCGCTCGACGTCCATCGCGGCGAGGTGGTCTGCCTGATCGGCCCCAGCGGCTCGGGGAAATCCACCCTGCTGCGCTGCGCCAATGCCCTCGAGGTCCCCGACGGCGGCCGCATCGTCTTCGACGGCGAGGAGGTCCGCGTCGACCGTCGCGACGTCCGCCAGATCCGCCGGCGCATGGGCATGGTGTTCCAGAACTTCGAGCTCTTCCCGCATCTCACCGCCTTGCGCAACGTCGCCATCGGCCCGATCACCGTGCTGAACGAGATGCCCGACGTCGCCGAGCGCCAGGCGATGGACCTGCTGCGCAAGGTCGGCCTCGCCGATCATGCGGCGAAGCATCCGGCGCAGCTTTCCGGCGGCCAGCAGCAGCGGGTGGCGATCGCCCGCGCGCTCGCCATGCAGCCCGCGCTGATGCTGTTCGACGAACCGACCTCGGCGCTCGATCCCGAGACCATCGGCGAGGTGCTGAGCGTGATGAAGCGCCTTGCCGACGAGGGCATGACCATGGTGGTGGTCACCCACGAGATGGATTTCGCCCGCCGGGTGGCGGACTGGGTCGTCGTCTTCGACAAGGGGCGCCTGGTCGAGGAGGGGCCGCCGCAGCAGATCTTCGATGCGGCGACGGTGCCGCGGACGCGGGATTTTCTCAGCCATCTCGGCTGGCATGGCGAGGCCGTGCCGGCCGTCGGCGGCGAACAGCACTAGCAGCGGGGGCAGGAAGATGGCGCAAGCGGCGGCGAAGGACCTGAGGATCGACCGGGCGGAAGTCTTCGTCGTCGGCCCCGAGGTCGAGCGGTACACCTGGGCCGAGGGCATGAGCGGCCAGTACATGACCAACATCATCCTGAAGCTGACAACAAAGGGCGGGCTGGAGGGCATCGCCGGCGCGGCGATGATCATGTCCCACGGCTTCGACCGGGCGGTGGCCGAGACCCTGCGCCTGCTGCTTCCCGATCTCATCGGCGCCTCGGCCCTGGAGCGCGAGGCGATCTGGTACCGGCTGCAGACCATGGGGACGCCCCTGGTTCCCCAGGCGATGTCGCTGATCGACATCGCGCTCTGGGACATGGCGGCGCGGGCGGCGGAGATGCCGCTCTACCAGTTCCTCGGCGGCGCCCGCGCGAAGATCCTCTCCTATGCCAGCACGCCGCTGCTCGGCTCCGACCAGGGCTACATCGACTACATCGCCCAGCGCCTCGCGGAGGGCTACAAGGCGATCAAGTTCCACTGCTGGTGCAACCCCGACCGCGACCTGCCGATGTGCGAGGCGGTGCACAAGCATTTCGACGGCAGCGGTCTCCGCCTGATGCTGGATGTCGAGCAGCGCTACGACCTCCGTTCGGCGCTCCGCGTCGGCAAGCGCATCGCCGAGCTGGACTTCGACTGGTTCGAGGCGCCGCTGCCCGACACCGACATCGAGGGCTACAAGACCCTGCGCCGCGAGACCGGCCTGCCGATCATCGCCGCCGGCAATACCTGGCTCGACCTCCAGCAGCTGCAGCAGATGACGCGCCAGGACTGCTGGAGCGCGCTCCGCGTCGATGCCACGATCTGCGGCGGCATCACGCCGATCCGCAAGATCATGGCGCTGGCCGAGGCCAACGGCATGACGGTCGAGGTGCAGTGCTGGGGCTATACCCTGACCCAGGCCGCCAACCTCCACGTAATGCTGGCGTATCGCAACTGCACCTATTTCGAACAGCCCTCGCCCTACGAGGCCTTCGAATACGGCTCGCTCGACGTCATCCGCACCGACAAGGACGGCTACGTCCACGCCCCGCCGGGCCCGGGCCTCGGGATCGGCATCGACTGGCAGGCCACCAAGGCCGCAACCCTGCTGCAATTCGACGTGAGGAAGTGATGGCACCCGGATCCCCCGCACTCGCCGGCAAGCGCGCATTGATCTATGGCGGCGGCACCGGCCTCGGCCTTGCCTGCGCCGAGGCCCTCGCCCGCGAGGGCGCCGCCGTCTTCATCTCCGGCCGGCGCGAGACTGTGCTGCAGGCGGCCTGCGCGAAGCTCCGTGCCCTGGGGAGTGCCGCCTATGAGGCGGGCGATGCCACCGTCGTCGCCGACGTGCAAAGGGTGACGGCAAAGGCGGTGGCGGCGATGGGCGGGCTCGACACCGTGGTGATCAGCGCCGGCGCCGGCGGCCGGACCTCGGTCCTCGACACCGATCCCGAATACTTCCAGGCCATGGTTGACCACAACATCCGGCCGGTCTTTCTTGCCTCGCGCTACGCTGCGGCGCATCTCGTTGCCGCCGGATCAGGCTCGATCATCGCCATCTCCTCGATGTACGGCCTCGTCGGCCAGCGCGAGCGCATCGGCTATTGCACTGCAAAGGCCGGGGTCATCGGCTTCGTCAAGGCCGCCGCTCTCGATCTCGCCGACAAGGGGGTGCGGGTGAACGCGATCTGCCCCGGCTTCGTCGAGACCGATCTTGCGATCGAGGTCGCCAAACTCGAAGCCGACCCCGAAGCCGCCCTCCGCCACAAGCGGATGATGCATGCGATCCCGCGCCCGGGACGACCCGAGGAGATCGGTGCCGCCGCGGTCTACCTCGCCTCCGACCTCTCGGCCTTCATGACCGGCCAGACGATGACCATCGACGGCGGCTACACGACCCGGTGAGGGGCGGGGCGAAATGCGGCACAGCCATCTTCGGTTGGCGGCTGGCAATAGCGCGTGGATCGGGTAGCTGACCGCGGTAGGCTAGCCCCGGGCCGGCTTAATCGATTCGGCCGCATAGATCGCCAGCGTGCGTCCGCATGGCTGCGATTGACGCGATGCCCAGTTTCAACACCGTCTGGTCCGTCAGATCCAGCTTCCCTTACTCGCGAATGCTTCTTCCCCCTGCCGCCCCCTGCATTTTCCTCTTGGCGTGCGAACGCCAAAAGGCTAGGGTCTGCAGAATACGCTTTAAGGTAGCAAGAGTAAATAACAAGGAACTATAAAACGAGCAGGCGAGGCGGGTGAAGCATCTCCCGGGATGATGCGCGCTGACGGTGGCGGAGCGGATGGTCATGACGGCGGATCGGAATGTCGATATCGGAGACTGGGACGCGGCGACGGCGGATCTTGCCGGCGCGGACCGGCACGTCGCCCGCCCGCAAGCCCTGACCGGCAGCGGCACCATCACCGGCGGGAGCGGCCCGGACCGCCTGCGCGGCACCGACGGCGACGACACGCTGAAGGGCGGCGCCGGCGCCGACGAGATGCAGGGCGGGCACGGCAACGACCTCTATTTCGTCGACGACAGCGGCGACCGGGTGATCGAGGCGGCCGACGGCGGGATCGACGAGGTCCGCACCACCGTCGCGCTTGCCGCCCCCTTCGAGAATGTCGAGAACTACACCTATCTCGGCTCCCGCGCTTTCCAGTTCATCGGCACCGCCGCCGGCAACGTGCTGCGCGCGGATGCCGGGAACGATCTCCTGATCGGCGCCGGCGGCTCGGACGCCCTTTATGGCGGCGGCGGCGACGATTTCCTGGACGGCGGCGACGACGCCGATCTCCTCGACGGCGGCAGCGGCGCCGACACGATGCGCGGCGGCGCCGGCAACGACATCTACATCGTCGACAGCCTGGCGGATAGGATCCTGGAGACCGATGCGGCCGATACGGGCGATCTCATCCGGGCGTCGATCTCCCTCGATCTCGGCCTCTTCGCCGGGATCGAGCAGGCGGTCCTCCTCGGCAATGCTGCACTCGATCTCCTCGGCAGCGCGGCCGACAACAGGTTGGAGGGCAATGCCGGTGCCAATCACCTGGAGGGTGGCGCTGGCAGCGACTGGCTCTTCGGCGGCGCCGGCGACGACAGCCTCGACGGCGGCACCGGAGACGACATCCTCTTCGGCGGTGCGGGCAACGATCTCTACCGGATCGACAGCGCCGCCGACAGCGTCAACGAGGAAGCGGGCGGCGGGATCGATGCCATCCTCTGCGCCTTCACCTTCGATCTCGCCGGCCCCTATGGGCAGAATGTCGAGAACCTCGTCCTCGCCGCCGGCGCCGGTGCCGTCGACGGGGCGGGCAACGACGCCGCCAACGGCATCTTCGGCAACGAGAGCGACAACCGTCTCGATGGGCGCGGCGGCAACGACCGGCTGGCGGGCGGGGCCGGCGACGATCGCCTGGACGGCGGGCCCGGAGCCGATCTGCTGGAGGGCGGTGCCGGCAACGACCTCTATCTCGTCGACGACAGCGGCGACCGGCTGCTGGAGGTGCTGGCCGGCAGCGCCGGCGGGGTCGACACCGTCTGGTCCTCGGTCGGCTTCAGCCTCGCCGCCTTCCTCAATGTCGAGAACCTGGTGCTGACGGGAGAGGGCGACGGCGACGCCACCGGCAATGCGCTCGGGAATTCGCTTGCGGGCAATGCGGGAGCGAACCGGCTCGACGGCGGCGCCGGCGACGACGTTCTCTCCGGCGATGCCGGGAACGATACGCTGATCGGCGGGGCGGGGCGCGACCGTCTGGCCGGCGGCAGCGGCGACGACATCTACTGCCTCGATGCGGAAGACACCATCGAGGAGAGCGACGGCGCCGGCATTGATCTCGTCCGGATGACGGCGGCCCTGGCCGGCCTCACCTTCGATCTCGCGGTCGGCTTTCGCGGCATCGAGAACTTCGCCCTTCTCGGCAAGCTGGCCGGTGACGTCGTCGGCGATGCGGCGGCCAATGCCCTCGCCGGCAACGCAGCCGCGAACCGGCTGGACGGCGGCGACGGGGATGATGTCCTCCTCGGCGGGGCCGGCAAGGATCTGCTGCAGGGCGGAGCGGGCGCGGACTGGCTCGACGGCGGCGCCGGCAACGACCGGCTGGAGGGTGGCGACGGCAACGACGTCTATGTCATCGACGGTGCCGGCGACGTCATCCTGGACTCGGGCGCGGATGACCGCGACCAGGTGCGGGCGGCGGTGAGCTACACCCTCGCTTTCGGGCTCGAGGATCTGGTCCTCACCGGCAGCCTGGCGATCGGCGGCTTCGGCAATGCGGCGCAGAATTCTCTCACCGGCAATGCCGCCGGCAATCTCCTCGACGGCGGCGGCGGCGCCGATCTCATGTCCGGGGGACGGGGCAACGACACCTATGTGGTCGACGATCCCGGCGACCGGGTGGTGGAACTGGCGGGGGAGGGCGTCGATACGGTCCGATCCGCCATCGGCTTCGATCTCGGCGGGACCGCCTCCGGGGTCGAGAACCTCATCCTTACCGGGACCGGCGACATCGACGCCCGGGGCAACGGTCTTGCCAATATTCTCACCGGCAATGACGGGGCGAACCGCCTCGACGGCGCCGGCGGTTCTGACCGGCTGATCGGCGGCAAGGGCGACGACGTCTATGTGGTTGACGATGCCGGCGACAGGGTGGTGGAGAGCCTCGCCAATGCGGCGGGCGGCACCGACCGGGTCGAGAGCGCCATCGCCTTCAGCCTGGCGGCCCTCGCCAATGTCGAAGACCTCGTCCTCCTCACCGCGGCGGGCGCCGCCGCCGGGACCGGGAATGCCCGGGCGAACCTGATCCGGGGCAACGATGCCGCCAATCTGCTGGACGGCGGCGCCGGCAACGATCGCCTGGAGGGCGGCGCGGGCGACGACCTCCTCCTGGGCGGTCTCGGCGATGACCTGCTGGCGGGCGGCGACGGCGACGACACCGCGGTCTTCCGCGGCCTCGCCGGCGACTACCGAATCGGCGTCGTCGCCGGAGGCTTCACCCTAGTGGATCTCAAATCCGCCGGCGGCAATGACGGCACCGACATCCTTCTCGGCGTTGAGCATCTCAGATTCGCCGACCGGACAATCGATCTCCCGCTGCCCGAGCCCTGAGGCCGGGCCGGCGCGACAACCTGTATGTAGAGGTAGATGCGGTGCGGCGGAAACCGGTCGAAAATGCCGGCTTCAGTTCGCCTTGGCGAGGCCGTTCTGGCCGCCGTCGAGCACCATGCAATCCGACGAGCGCGCCTTCAGCTTGGCGCAGGCCGTCTCCGCCGCCGCCTTGCTCAGCCCGACCACCCGGGCGCGGTAGAGCGAGCCGCCATTGCCGGTCTTGCCCTCGTCGATCACCACCTGGGCGTCGGCGAGCAGCGACGGCAGCGCCTGGGCCGCCCGTGCCGCCGCCTTCTGGGCCGGGCGAAACTGCGAATAGGCGCCGACCTGGATGCCATAGGTATCGCTGCTCGGGCTCCAGACATTGGCGATCGCCTGCTCGTCCGGGCCGTTGGCGGTGGTCAGGGTGACGCTGCTGCCGGGCTTCAGCACCGGCAGGATGGTGCCGCCGGTGATCTCGGCGGCGATCGGATCGGCCGCGCCATCATCGCCCTGGCTCGCGCCGTCGTCGACCTGGGCCGCGGCATCGATCACCTCGGCCTTGGCCGGCACCGCCGCGGCGGCGACCATGGCGGTGGCGGCGCCGGTGGCGACCTCGACCGGTTTCGCCGCGCCGCCGGCGCTGTCCGGCGCCTTGGCGACCAGGGTCTGGCCGATGCCCTGCCGGGTCCCGAAGCCCTTGGTCATCAGCGCCATCATCTGCTTGTCGCGCACCGTCGGGCTGATCCCGCCCAGGACCACGCCGACCAGCCGGCGCCCGCCGCGTTCGGCGGAGGTCACCAGGTTGAAGCCGGAGGCGCGGATATAGCCGGTCTTGATGCCGTCGGCGCCGGCGAACTTCTTCAGCACCCGGTTATGGCCGGTATAGTTGACGCCGCGGTAGCTGAAGCTGTTCTTGGCGAAATAGCCGTAATACTGGGGAAAGTCGCGCAGCAGGGCGACGCCGAGGATCGCCATGTCCCGTGCCGTGGTGCGCTGCGCCGCGTCGGGCAGGCCGCAGGCATTGCGGAAGGTGGTGTTGCTCATGCCCAGCGCCCGCGCCTTGGCGGTCATCAGCTTGGCGAAATTCCACTCGCTGCCGCCCAGCCGCTCGCCGATCGCGGTGGCGACGTCGTTGGCCGAGCGCACCACGACCGCCAGGATCGCGGTCTCGACCCGGATCGCATCCCCGGCATCGACGTTCAGGTTGGTGGCGGCGCGGGAGGCGGAATAGTCGGAGAAAACCAGCTGGTCGCTGAGCTTGATCTTGCCCTTGTCCAGGGCCTCGAACAGCAGGTAGAGCGTCATCATCTTGGTGAGCGACGCCGGATAGGTGCTGGCATCGGCATTGCTGGCGGAGAGGATGTTGCCGGTCTCTGCATCGACCACGATCGAGGCGGCGACCGGTCCGGCCTGGGCAGGGGTGGCGGCGAGGATCAGGCCGCAGCTGATGGCGAGCACGGCCGCCAGGGCAAGGGTCACTCCGGAAAAGAGATTCCGCCCCCTTGCGAGGCACCGTTCAACCGCCATCTAAAGTTCCCCCGCAGTCGGAGACATATTTCCCAAATCCCAGGCAATTTTACGCAGACTGGCGAATCTTGTCTATAGCGCGGCCAGGGTTTAGAAGTGGTAAAGTATAAAAAGATGCATGTTTTTCATCGAGGTAGAGGATGGCTCGCGTAAGGTTTCCGCGGCCCGCGGGGGTGGGTGCCGGCCTGGTCTGCGGCGTTCTGGCGCTGCTGGCAGGCTGTGCCTATCACGGCGGCCCCAACCAGAGCATCGACAATCCGATCGTGCGCAAGTCGTCCTGGTTCAGCTATCTCGACGGCGGCGACATCCGGGAAACCTGCACCGAGGGCGCCACGGAGCGCTATCGGCTGGTCTATAACGGCCAGTATTACAAGCAGACCCGGAGCTACGAGATCTTTGCCGGCCTGCCCGAGGGTGCGGCGAAACTGGCGGCGCGGGCCCGGGAAACCGCCAATCTGTCGGCGCTGCGACTCGACAATCCCTTTGCGCCCTGGCAGTGGCATCGCTCAGACACCGTGCTGAGCGCGGCGGAAATGGCGACCTTCCGCGCCCTCCTGGCGAAATCCGGCTTCGGCAGCGGAGCCCCCCAGGGCCTGCGGCTGCATTCCCAGGACTTCTACTGGGTGGCGGCCGGCTGCGTCGGCGGCACGTTCCATTATTACGCCTGGCTGGCGCGCAAAGGCCGCTTCGAGAATGCGGTCTTCCAGGACTTCCTGCTGAAGCACGACCAGACCGGCCTCGCCTTCCGCCAGCCGGTGCCGGTCTACGGGGTCGACCGGCAGCCGCACCAGCAGGGCGCCAACGACAATTACGAGGGCTATTTCACCCTGACCGTGCGCGGCGAGGGCCTGGGCGGCCTCGTCGAGGCCTTTTGACGGATCACGTCTTGTTGAGACCGGCGCCGAACGCGGCCTGCCCCGCCGTTTCCGCCGCAACGACCCCCTTTTAACCTGGCCTTAGGTTCCAATATTATACTGATGATGAACAGAGACCGGCAGTTTGGATCCTTGATGACGCTGCGTCACGACCCGTGGACCGCCGATCCGGCTGAACCGCGCCCCCGCCTGGGCCCGGACCAGAACGACGGCGACGACGAAGGCGGCGGGCCCGGCGACGGCCGTCCGGGCACCGGCACCGTCGTCAAGGCGCGTCCGAAGACCAAGAAGCCCTCGATGTACCGGGTGCTTTTGCTGAACGACGACTACACGCCGATGGAGTTCGTCGTCCATATCCTGGAGCGCTTCTTCAACAAGAGCCGCGAGGCGGCGACCGAGATCATGCTCCATGTCCACCAGCGCGGCGTCGGCGTCTGCGGCATCTATACGTACGAAGTCGCCGAGACCAAGGTCGCGCAGACCATAGAATTCGCCCGTCGCCACCAGCATCCGCTGCAGTGCACGATGGAGAAGGAGTGATCTGGCACGGCCCCTGCAAGGTAGATCTGAGGTCCTGCGAGATCGTATGAAAGGAAGAACCGGCAGATGCTGTCGCCCACTCTAGAGCAAACCCTGCATCGTGCGCTTAGCTTCGCCAACGAGCGCCGGCACGATTACGCGACCCTGGAGCATCTGCTGCTGGCCCTGACCGAGGATCAGGACGCCATCGCCGTGATGCGGGCCTGCAACCTCGACATCGAGCGGCTGAAGCGCGAGCTGATCGACTATGTCGACAACCAGCTCTCCAACATCGTCGGCAAGCACCACAACGAGGCCAAGCCGACTGCCGGCTTCCAGCGCGTGCTGCAGCGCGCGGCGATCCACGTGCAGTCCTCCGGCCGCGAGGAGGTCACCGGCGCCAACCTGCTGGTCGCCCTGTTCTCGGAGCGCGAGAGCCATGCGGTCTTCTTCCTGCAGGAGCAGGAGATGTCGCGCCTCGACGCGGTCAACTACATCAGCCACGGCATCGCCAAGGTCCCCGGCCGCTCGGAGACCAAGCGGGTGCGCGGCGC
>CAZKDH010000041.1:0-36191 GCA_964551505.1 uncultured Rhodospirillaceae bacterium | reverse complement strand
GCCCGTTCTCGCTGGTGCTCGATCGCGCGCTGCGAGTCCTGGCCGTCTTGAAGGTCGGGGAGCCGGAGCGGCATGCGGCGGAAATCTTGGCCGTGATCGACGCCCAGCCCGTATCCGACGATCGCTCCATGGCGGGGCAGGGCGCGCCGGTCCTGGCCGTGCCGAACGTGTTCGAGAAGGAGTTCTGCCGCGAACTGATCGCCCTTTACGAGAAGGACGGCGGCGAGGACAGCGGCTTCATGCGCACCGATCCCGCCAGCGGCAAGACCGTCTCGACCATCGACCACGGTTTCAAGCGCCGCGCCGATTGCCCCATCCGCGACATGAAGCTGCAAGAGGTCATCAACGCCAAGATCGCGCGCCGCCTGGTGCCTGAGGTGCGCAAGGTGTTCCAGTTCACCGCCACGCGCATCGAGCGCCATGTCGTGGCCTGTTACGATTCGCGGACGGGCGGCTATTTCCGCGCACATCGGGACGATACCACCAAGGGCACGGCGCACCGGCGCTTCGCCGTCACCATCAACCTGAACAGCGAGGAATATGAGGGCGGCGACCTGATGTTCCCGGAATTCGGCCGCGCCGTCTATCGCGCGCCGACCGGCGGCGCGGTGGTGTTCTCCTGCTCGATGCTGCACGAGGCCCTGCCGGTGACCAAGGGCCAGCGCTTCGCCTTCCTGCCCTTCCTCTACGACGAGGCGGCGGCGAAGGTGCGCGAAGACAATAACCAATTCCTCAGCGACGACCTGAAGCCCTATCAGTTCGAGGAAGGAAGACAGGTCGCGGCGGCTGCGAAATCCGCGCCCGCCGGCAAGACGGAAGCGAAGCCCGCCGCGAAGGCCAAGCCCGCGGCAAAGACGACAAAGCCCAGTGGCAAGGCGCCGGCGAAGAAACGCAAATAGCAGTCGCTACCGCCGGTCCGTCAGGTTCATTTCCCGAATAGGGTCGCAATCTGCATCGATCTCGCGGCTTCGCGCCCAATCAATCCTATCCGCTGCAGTCCGCATTCCTGTTCGAGGCAGTCTCAACCTGCCGTTAATGGAATCCCGCCTAGCCTGCTGAAGACCCGCGCATATTGCTAAATTCAAGGGACGAGGCCGATGGCGTTCTGGACCTGTCATGCGCTCAACCTTCAGCAACACGGCAGCGGTCCGCGGACCCTGGTGATGTCGCACGGCTTCGGCGCGGATCAGCGCGTCTGGCAGCCCTATGTCGACGAGTTGTCCCGACACTTCCGGGTCGTCACCTTCGATCTTGCCTGCGCCGCGTCGGCGGACCCGGCCTTCTTCAACGCCGTGCGGCATTGCGAGATCGACGGCTACGTCGCCGACTTGCTGGCGCTCCTCGACGAGAACGGCATCGAGCGCTGCAGCTTCGTCGGCCATTCGGTCAGCGGCATGATCGGCCTGCTGGCATCGCGCAAGCGCCCGCAGCAGTTCGAGCGGCTGGTGGCGATCGGCTCTTCCGCCTGCTATCTCAATTTCGAGACCTATCATGGCGGCTTCGAGCGCGCCGACATCAACCAGATCTTCCTGGCGATCGCCTCCGACTTCCATGCCTGGGCATCTTTCTATGCGCCCCATGTCGTCGACCGGCCGACCGACGACCTGGCGACCCGGAACTTTGCCGCGAGCCTCGCCGCGATGCGGCCCGATATCGCTCTGGTGACGGCGGAGATGATCCTGCTGTCCGACCACCGGCATCGCCTGCAGTCGATCAGGGTGCCGACGGTGATCCTGCAGACGCGTAGCGATCCGGCGGTGCCGATCGAAGCGGCGCAATACCTGAACCAGCAGATCTCCGGCAGCGTGCTGGAGATCGTCGATGCGACCGGCCACATGCCGCACATGACCGCTATCCCCGCCGTCGCCGACGCGCTGCGGCGCCACCTGCATCTCGCCGACCTCGCCGCAGTGGCGCCGTGACACCGGACGGATCGCAGGAGAAGAGGCCGCAGCCGGCCGCAGCCCTGGGGCCGCCGGCAAGGTCGCCGGGGGCCGGCGGCAACGCCTATGTCATCGGGCTCGGCATCGCCCTTGCCTTCATGGCCCTCGACTACGTCTCGGACCGGATGAGTCCCGGCAACGGCATGCTGCCGATCTGGCTGCCCGCCGGCCTTGCGGTCGGCGCGCTGCAGCGCTTCGGTTCCCGGCAGATCCTGGCGATCGTTCCCGCGGCGCTGCTGATCAACCTGGCGCATGAAAGCGACCTCGCGGCGGCGATCGGCTTCACCCTGTCCGGCATCGCCGCGATCCTGCTGAGCTTCGCCGTCCTGCGGCAGTTGCAGCGGACTCATAGCCGCCTCGACTGGCGCTACGGTCTGGTCTTCGTCCTGTCCGCCGCGACCGGGGCGATCGTCTATGCCGGCTGCGCCGCCCTCGAGCCCTGGTCCGCGGTGACGGACCCCGCCGCCACACCGATGCAGGACTGGTCGGAACCCTGGCTTTCCTTCATGTTCGGCATGCTCGTCGCAGCCCCGCCGGTGATGATCTGCACCGAACGAAGCCTGCGGCGCCTCACCGGACAGGCCGGCCAGATCGGCTTGTGGCTGGCCGGGTTTGTGTCGTTCGGTGCCGCCCTGCTGCTGCTTCCCACCCACCAAAGCGGGCATGTGCTGATCGCGCTGCCGCTGGTGATGATCGCCTGGGCAGCCCTGACCTTCGGCCGCCTCGGGACAGCGCTTGCCGCGCTGCTCCTGACCATGCTGATCAGCTGGGTAACCGGCGCTGGGCTGGGTCCTTTCCATGACAACGACATCGCGATGGCCGATGCGATCAGCCAGATGCTGTTGTTCATGGGCTCGGCCATCGGCCTCGGCTGGATCATCACCGGCATGGCCGAGCGCCAGCGGGAGACCAGCCGGAATGTCGGCCTGCGCGAGGAGGCCCTGGGACAGACGGGCGACGCCGTGCTGATCACCGACGCGGACCGGCAGATCATCTACGCCAACAACGGCTTCGAACGGATGACCGGCTTTCCGATCGCCGAGATCATCGGGCGCAGCTGCGACTTCCTCCAGGGCACCGACACGCAGCCGGAAGCGATTGCGGCGATGCGGCGCGCCTTTGCCGCCGGCAGCAACTTTTCCGGCGAGGTCCTGAACTACCGCAAGGACGGCACCCCGTTTTGGAACGCGCTCACGGTGACCCCGGTGCGCGATGCCGACGGCAGGTTGCGCCGGTACATCGGCATCCTGCGCGACGTGACCGAACGGGTGAATGCCGACAAATGGCTGGCGGAGGCGCTGGAGAGTTCGCGGAGCGCCGAGGCGCGCTATGCGACGATCCTGGATTCGGCGATGGTCGGCATCATCTCGATCGACGCCGCCGGCCGCATCATCACCTATAATCGCGAGGCCGAGGCGATCTTCGGCCATAGTGCGGCGGAGATGATCGGCCAGAAACTGGAACGGCTGCTGCCGCGCAATGCCGGCGCCATGCACCAGGCGCATCTCGACGCCTTTGCCGCCGGAGCGATGAAGCGCCAGCAGATGTCGAACTGGCGCGCCGTCAAGGGCGCGCGCAAGGACGGCAGCGAATTCCCGATGATGGCGGTGATTTCCAAGGTCGAGGTCGACGGCAAGCTGACCATGACGGTGATCTTCCGGGACATGACGGAGATCGAGGAGCGCGAGCACGATCTCGAGCGCCTGCTGGCGGAAAAGGAGATTGAGGCGAAGAAGGCACAGACGGCCGACGTGGCGAAGAGCCATTTCCTGGCCAACATGAGCCACGAGCTGCGGACGCCGCTCAACGCCATCATCGGCTTCTCGGAACTGATCGCCCGCGAGCAGCTGGGGTCGATCGAGAACCGGTCCTATGTGGAATTCGCCAATGACATCCGGCGCAGCGGCATGCACCTGCTGGAGCTGATCACCGAGATCCTGGACTTCTCGCGGATCGAGGCCAACAAATACGCCCTCCAACTGACCGAGATCGATCCGGCGCTGGCGATCGACGACGCCATCGGCCGGGCCCGGCCGCTTGCCTTCGCCGCCGAGATCGCCCTCAGCCTGCGCGACTTCGAGCCGGATTGCCGGATCAGGGCGGATGCGGAGGCGGTCCGGAAGGTGCTCGAGAACCTGCTGTCCAACGCGATCAAGTTCACCCCCAAGGGCGGGCAGATCTTCCTGCGCAGCTACCGGCTGCCGGACCGCGGCATGGTCAGCATCGACGTGACCGACAACGGCCGGGGCATTCCGGCGGACAAGCTGCCCGCCATCGGCCGGCCCTTCGAACAGGCGGCCAGCGCTTATTCGCGCGATGTCGGCGGCACCGGCCTCGGCCTTGCGATCTGCATGTCCCTGGCCCAGGCCATGGGCGGTGAAATCGCCATCGAAAGCGTCCCGGCGCAGGGCACCACGGTGAAACTCATCCTGCCGGAGTACCGGCCCGCGGCCGAATTGCCGCCAGCGGCCTGACGCTATCCCCGGCCTGACGCCGAACCCGGGTCACGACTGCAGGGCGAGTTCCCCGGCCGATCGGGCGGTTTCGGGCGCGTCGTCCGTTCCGTCCCGGTACCAGACGCACATGTAACCGTCGTCGTCGATCTCGACGCTGCTCGGGATGCGCCAGCTCGGATTCCAGCGCTTGCGGTCCGCCGCGCGGTAGCCGGAGCGCAGCAGGAGCGTGTTGTCCGCCGGCCGGCGATCGACGATCGCCCCTTCCGAGAGCACGATCTTGCCGATATCGGTCATCAGGCAATAGCGCGGCTTGCCGCGGCCGGAGAATTCGCCCGAAGCGTTCAGGCGCAACGCCAGTTCGGCTCCGCGCTGCACCGATGTGCGATGGTGCTGCATGCCCTGCAGCGGGATCGCATGGAACAGGTAATGCGCCTCCACGTCGTTCTCGCGCAGCCTGGCGTAGAGCTCGACCAGCACGTCGATGTCGTCGTTCACCCCCTTCAACAGGGGATGCTGGTTGTAGAGCCGGGCGCCGGTCGACCGCAGCTTCGCCAGGGCCTCGCGGGATTCCGGCCAGAACTCGATCGGGTGGTTGACGTTGACCCCGATCTCCAGGCGGAGATGGGACGCCGCCGCCAGCACGGCCAGGAGCTCGCCGTTGATCCGTTCCGGCGCCTGGAAGGGGACGCGCGAGCCGATCCGGATCGTCCGGATCCGCGGCGCGTGGGTCTGCAGCGCCTCCAGCGCGCTGCGCAGCAGCCCGGTCGCCATCAGCGGATCGCCCCCGGTGATCAGGACCTCGTCGACCTCGCGGCATTCCTCCGCCTCGCCGAAATACCGGGCGGCGTCGGCGATCTGACCCGCGTCGAGGGTCTGCACCGGGTACTGTCCGCGCAGGCACCAGCGGCAATGGGCGGCGCAGACCGTCGTCGGTTCCAGCAGCACGGTGCGCCGGTAGAGCCGCTCCACGCCCGCCAGGGGGCGCCCGCGATAGTTGATGGTGAGTTCCGACTCGTAGTGCCGCCGGCGCTCCTGGGGGGAGATCGCCGCCTCCAGCGGGCTGCGCAGGTATTGCAGGGCAATCGCGCGCCATGCGGCGCTCTCCGCTCCGTGGCGCTCCCGGAGCTCCGACATTTTGCGACGCAGGAATGGAGAAATCAGCTCGATGAACTCGCCGGTCTTGGTGCCAGCCATACTCTTGCCCTTATATGTAATCCCCCCGGAATGACCGAAATACTCGCATTATTAGGAATTCATGCAAAGTAGAGTTTGGTTAATAATTCGTTTCTTAATATGCCGGCAATCCGGCAACGGCCGGACCCGCGGCCGGCAGGGCCCGGGCCCCGGGCCGGGACCGGGGGCCCGACCAGGGGCCGAAACCGCCGCTCCGGGCTCTTGCCGGGGGCGGAAGGTCTGCTAGAACTGGCGGCATCGTGTTCATTCGGAGTCCCTGCAGCATGGCGCTTCCCGTCTCCGCCGGCCCGTCCGGGCCGACCGTCGCCCGCATCCTCCTGGAAATCGCGGCGGTGCATTTCCGCCCCAACGACCCCTTCACCCTGACCTCGGGACGGATGAGCCCGGTCTATATCGACTGCCGCAAGATCATCTCCTTCCCGCGGGCGCGCCGGAAGGTGATCGACCTTGCGGCGGAGGTGGTCGAGCGGGAGATCGGCTTCGAAAGCCTGGATGCGGTGGCGGGCGGCGAGACCGCCGGCATCCCCTATGCGGCCTGGCTCAGCGACAAGCTCTCGCTGCCGATGCTCTATATCCGCAAGAAGCCGAAGGGGTTCGGCCGCGGCGCGCAGATCGAGGGCGACATGCCGGTCGGCTGCCGGACCCTGCTGGTCGAGGACCTGGCGACCGACGGCGGCTCGAAGGTGAATTTCATCAACGCCATCCGCGCCGCCGAGGGCCAGGTCGCCCATGCCCTGGTGGTGTTCCATTACGGCATCTTCCCGCAATCGACCCGGACGCTGGCCGATCTCGGCGTGAAGCTGCACGGCCTTGCCACCTGGTGGGACGTGCTCGAGGCGGCGCGGGAGACCGGCCGCATCGACGCCGACGAGCAGCGGAAGGTGCGCGCCTTCCTCGACGACCCGGAGGGCTGGTCGACCCAGCACGGCGGCAAGATCGCCACCGCCTAGAGCGGTCCATCCTCAATAGCGCGGCAGCCGCTCCCGGCCGATCTGGTCCCTGACGCAGTCGAACAGGGTCGCCATGGCCCGGTTGCGCTCGCTCGCGAGGTGCGCGAGATAGAACGTGTCGACATAGGACATCTGCTCCGCCAGCAGGCGCCGCATCCTGCCCTTCTGCACCCAGGCCTCGGCGAAATGCACCGGCAGATAGCCGAGATACCGGCCGGAGAGGATCAGCATGGCCAGGCTCTCCATGTGCGCCGTCATCGCCGCCGCCTGGAAGGCGACGTCGTCCGGGCCGACCCAGTTGCCCATGTAGTTGCGCGCCGCATAGGGCAGCGCGCTCAGCATCTTCGGCGTGATTTTCGCCGCCGGGACGCGGAACAGCGGATGCGACTCGCCGCAATAGAGCGACTGCGTCTCCTCGAAGACCGGAACCGCGCGGATCGAGGCATGCGGCGTCTGCAGCGGCGTCAGGATCAGGAAATAGCGCCCGTCCAGCAGCCGCTGCTGCAGCTGCTGCGGCGAGGCGGTCTCGATGTTGAGCATCACCTTCGGCGCCAGCTGGTGGAACCGGCCGAGGGCGTCCTGCAGGCCGAGGCGGGTGTTGGTGTACATGGCATCGACGGTGCCGAAATAGACATGCCCCGCCAGCTCGCCGCGGACCCAGCCGACGATGCCGCTGAAATTGTCGATCGAGCGGAACAGGCTGAGCGAGGCGTCGTGGATGCGGATGCCGTCCTCGGTCAGCGAGAAGCCGCGGCGCCCGCGTTCGCAGAGCCGGACCCCGAGCCGCCCCTCGAGCTTGGCGATGTGGTTGCTGACGGTGGCGGCGGAGAGGCCGAGCTCGGCCTGGGCGGCGGCGAAGCCCTGGTTGCGGACCACCGACTGCAGGACCCGCAACAGCCGGATGTCGACATCGGCCAGATTGAAGCTCCGCCCGCGGGACGCCCGCGCCGCCTGCACCATGGATTCCGCCCGTTTCCGCGATACACTGATATTTCTCATAGTATACGCTGAAACAATAGTATTTTTCAATGTAATCTCCGGCGCGATGCTCGCCACCGGTGCTCATTCAGCGGGGCGGATCGGCATGGCGAACATCGCGTTCGACTTCGGCCACGAGACGGTGCTGGTCACCGGCGCCAGCCGCGGCATCGGCTACGCGGTCGCCGCGGCCTTCGCCCGCGCCGGCGCGGACCTGATCGTGCTGGCCGACGGCGACGACATCTTCGGCGCCGCCCACCGGCTGGACGACCTCGGCGGCGGCGCGGTGCTGCCGATCAAATGCGACATCACCGATGCCCCGGCGGTAGCGCGCGAGCTCAGCCGCGTCGACCGCATCGACGTGCTGGTGAACAATGCCGGCCTGGAACTCATCACCCCGCTCCTCGACGGGTCGCCGGCGACCGAGGCCGCCTTCCGCCGCATCGTCGACGTCAACCTGCTCGGCACCTATCACGTCACCCGCGCCGCGGTGCCGAAGATGGCGGCGGGCGGGCGCATCATCTTCACCGCCTCGATCTGGAGCCGGGTCGCGGTGCCGGAATTCGGCGCCTATTGCGCCAGCAAGCACGCGACGCTCGGCTTCATGCGCTCAATGGCCCACGAGCTCGGCCCGCGCGGCATCCGGGTGAATGCGGTCTGCCCGGGCTGGGTGCGCACCGAGGCCTCGATGCGCTCGCTGCAGGACATGGCCCTGCGCACCAATCGCAGCGAGGCCGACCTGCTGGCCGAGATCGTCGCCAACCAGGTGATCGACGGCCTGATGGAGCCGGCCGACGTGGCGCCACCCTATCTCTATCTGGCCTCGACCGCGGCCGCCAACCTGACCGGCCAGGCGCTGATGACCGACCGCGGCGAGGTTATGGCTTAGGCCGGGGCCGCCGGCGGGAACGACGCACCGAAAGGCTTAGGCGCGAGGCCGACTCAAGCGCGCCACAGGCAGAAGGCCGAGCCCCGGGACGATCCGCCCGGCAAGGCCGCAACGGGAGGAAGACATGCTGCAACGATCGATCAAGACACTGCTGCTGGCCGCCGGCATGGCGCTGGCCCTCGGCGGCGCGTCGGAAGCCAAGACGCTGAAGCTGGCGCATTCGACCTGGGTGGGCTACGGCCCCCTCTACATCGCCCGCGACAAGGGCTTCTTCAAGGAGGAAGGCGTCGATATCGAGCTCGTCGTCATGGAGGACACGCCGGCGAAGATGGGGGCCCTGATGGCGGGCCAGATCGACCTCGTCGCCTCGACGGTCGACGAGTTCCCGATCTACATGACGCCCGGCAAGACGCTGCACTACATCCTCGCCGTCGACAATTCCAAGGGCGGCGACGGCATCGTGGCGACCAAGGACATCACGAGCGTCGCCGATCTCAAGGGCAAAAAGGTCGCCTTCGAGACCGGATCGGTGTCGCAGTTCTTCTTCAACGCCGTGCTGCGCGAGGCCGGCATGTCGGAGAGCGACGTCGAGGTCGTCAACATGACGGCGACCGATTCCGGCGTCGCCTTCGCCGCCCAGCAGGTCGACGCGGCGGTGACCTGGGAGCCGGCGCTCAGCCAGGGCGCCAATGCGGCGCACGGCCATCTGCTGCTGTCCAGCGCCGACAAGCCGGGCCTGATCACAGACGTGGTCGCGGTCACCCCGGAAACCATCGCCGCGCATGGGGACGAGCTGAAGGGCTTCGTCCGCGCCTGGTACAAGGCCCTCGCCTTCATCAAGTCCAATCCCGAAGAAGCCAACCAGATCATGGCGGCCGGCGTCGGCGGCTGGCTCGCCGATCCCAAGGTCTTCGACGAGACGCTGAAGGGCATCGAATACCTCGACAAGGACATGAACCAGGCGTTCTTCGGGTCGGCAGCGGCGCCAGGCCAGCTGACCAAGACGCTCGGCTATGCACTGGAAATCTGGTCGGAGAAAGGCCGCATCCAGGTGCAGGTGAAGCCGGAAGACATGATCGACTACAGCTTCATCGGAGGGTGACCGCGATGACCGCCACTGCCTCTTTCGTCAGTCGCTTACTGACGCCGCGCCGGCCGATTCCGCGTGGCATCCGCATCGGCGCCGGCGCGATGGTCAGTGGCGGCATCCTGCTTACCTGGTGCATCGTCAGCTACGGGGGGCTGGCCGATCCGCTGTTCATGCCGGCCCCGCACCAGGTCGTGGTGGCCTTCTGGCATGCCCTGATGGACGGGTCGCTGCTGCGCAACACCTGGTCCAGCCTCGTGGTCATCAACGTCGGCTTCTTTCTGTCCACCATCGTCGCGGTACCGCTCGGCATCCTGATGGGAAGCTTCCGCGTGGTCTCCGCGGCCCTGGAGCCAGTGGTGAACTTCACCCGCTACCTGCCGGTGACGTCGATGATTCCGCTGCTGATCCTGTGGATCGGCATCGGCCTCGAGGAGAAGGTCGCGGTGATCTTCATCGGCACCTTCTTCCAGCAGATCGTCATGGTTGCCGACGTCTCGGCGCAGGTGCCGATCGAGCTGTTCAACGCATCCTACACCCTGGGGGCCACCCGCCGGCAGATCGTCACCCGCGTGCTGCTGCCGGCGACCCTGCCCGGGGTGATGGATACGCTGCGCGTGACGATGGGCTGGGCCTGGACCTACCTGGTCGTCGCCGAGCTGGTCGCCTCGAGCTCCGGTCTCGGCTACATGAGCATGCAGGCGATGCGCGGGCTGCATGCGGATTTCATCTTCGTCGCGATCCTGGTCATCGGCTTTCTCGGCCTGATCACCGACCAGATCTTCAAATGGCTGAAAGTCACACTTCTGCCCTGGGCAGAGCAGCGCTGAGGAGTCATCGCCATGGGTGCTCTCGATATCGAGAACGTCGGATTGCGCTTCAAGACGGCCCGGGCCGGCGAGGTCGTCGCCCTCAGCAATCTGCACATGCAGATCCCGGACAAGCAGTTTGCCGTCATCGTCGGCCCGTCCGGCTGCGGCAAGTCGAGCCTGCTCGACCTGGTCGCGGGGCTGAAGGAAGCGTCGAACGGCACCTGCAAGGTCAACGGCAGGGCGGTGCATGGTCCCGGCGCGGAGCGCGGCATGGTATTCCAGAACTATTCGCTGTTCCCCTGGCTGTCGGTTCAGAAGAACGTGGAATTCGGTCTCGCGTTGCGCAAGGTCCCGGAGCGCGACCGGGTGGAGCGGGCGCGGCATTTCGTGCATGCGGTCGGGCTCAAGGGATTCGAGCAGGCCTATCCCAGCCACCTTTCCGGCGGCATGAAGCAGCGGGTGGCGATCGCCCGTGCCTTGGCCAACGATCCCGAGGTGCTGCTGATGGACGAGCCGTTCGGTGCCCTGGATAGCCAAACCCGGTCGGTGATGCAGGAGCTCCTCATCGACATCTGGGAGACGCACCAGAAGACCGTGCTGTTCGTCACCCATGACATCGACGAAGCGATCTTTCTCGGCGACGTCGTCTACGTCATGTCGGCGCGGCCAGGCCGGATCATCGACACCATCCCGATCGAACTGCCGCGGCCGCGGAAATACGAGCTGGTGACGTCGCCTGCCTTCATCGACCTCAAGCGCCGGATTCAGAAGAACCTGCACCAGGAAGTGCACAAGGCCCTGGCCGCCGCCGGAACCGGCGCATGAGCCGGAACGGCGCGCCACGGGCATCGGCGTCATAGCAAACATTCGGCAGGGAATTCCAGATGCGGCGGTCCGAAACCAAGTTCGACTATGTCATCATCGGCGGCGGCTCGGCCGGTTGCGTGCTTGCCGGCCGGTTGAGCGAGAATGCCCGAAACCGGGTCCTGCTGATCGAGGCCGGTCCGCGCGACTGGCACCCGATGATCCACATGCCGACCGGAGAGATCTTCATGATCGGCAGCAAGGTCGACTGGCAGTTCAAGAGCGAGCCGGAGCCGGCGCTGGGCGGCTACCAGGTCCCGCTGCCGCGCGGGCGTGTGCTCGGCGGCAGTTCCTCGATCAACGGGCAGATCTATGTCCGCGGACATCATCGCGACTACGACGAGTGGCGGCAGCTCGGCAACGAGGGCTGGGACTGGGAAAGTGTGAAGCCCTACTTCAAGAAGGCTGAAGCCTGGTCCGGCAGCGACGGCGACGAATTGCGCGGATCCGCCGGCCCGCTGCAGACGGCCTTCGGCCGCTACAACAACCCGCTCTTCGACGCCTTTCTCGGCGCCGGCCGGCAGGCCGGCTACCCGTTCAACCCAGACTACAACAGCCGCGAGCAGGAGGGCTTCGTCTGGACGCAATACACCCACACGCATTTCCGTCCGATGCGCTGCTCGACGGCGCGCGCCTATGTCTGGCCGGCGCTGAAGCGGCGCAACCTCACCGTCTGGACCGGGGCGCGGGTGCTCAAGCTCGCGTTCGACGGCAAGCGATGCACCGGGGCGCTGGTCGCCCATAAGGGCCAGCAGGTGACTGTCGAGGCCGAGCGCGAGGTGCTGCTTTCCGCCGGCGCCTACCATTCGCCGCAGATCCTGATGCTCTCCGGCATCGGCGATCCCTCCGAGCTGCAGGAGCAGGGGATTGCCTGCCGGCACGAGCTAACTGGCGTCGGCAAGAACCTGCAGGATCATGTCGGTTCCTATGTGCAGCACCGCTGCAAGCTGCCGATCACCTATTTCAACATGCGCAACCCGGTGAAGGCGGCCCTCGCCTTCCTCGATTTCCTGGTCACCGGCGGCGGCCCGCTCTCGGTATTTCCGATGAACTGCATGGCCTTCCTGAAGAGCGACCCGCGTCTCGAACGCCCGGACCTGCAGTATTACCTGGTGCCGACCGCGGTGAATCCCAATGGCTCCCACGATCCCTGGCCGAAATACCACGGCTACAACATCCACTGGTGCGCCCTGCGGCCCGACAGCATCGGTCACGTCGGGTTGCGCTCGGCCAATCCCTACGACGCGCCGAAGATCGTCAACAACTACCTCACCGATCGGCGCGACGTCGCCCTCAACCGCTATGCCTTCAGGCTGGCGCGCGAACTGCATCGGCAGCCGGCCTTCGACGCCTTCCGCGGCGACGAAGTCGATCCCGGGGCGGCATGCCAGAGCGATGCGGAGATCGACGGGTTCATGGCGAAATTCATCTCCTCGCATTACCACCCGGTCGGGACCTGCAAGATGGGCCAGGATGCCGGCGCCGTGGTCGATGCCCAGCTCCGGGTCCACGGCCTTGAAGGATTGCGGGTGGTCGATGCCTCGATCATGCCGCGGCTGGTCGGTGCCAATACCAATGCGCCGACGATCATGATCGGGGAAAAAGCGGCCGATATGGTGCTCGCCAGCGCCTAGGACACCGACCAAGCCAGGCGATTGCTGCGGCTTGCCTGGTCGACTAGACTGCCTTTCATGGAGGATCAGATGTCATCGCACGGTTACGACGCCGGCCGCCTCAACCTGCCCTTCGTCGGGCATTGCACCTTCGGAAAGCAGCCGATCTGCACCGACTGGGACAAGATCGCCGCCGATGTCGCGGTGCTCGGCGTGCCCTACGACATGGGGACCCAGTACCGTTCCGGCGCCCGCTTCGGCCCGCGGGCGATCCGCGAGGCCTCCACCCTGTTCTCCTTCGGCCATAGCGGCGCCTACGACTTCGAGGACGACACCATCTACCTGCCGACCGACCGGGTCCGGATCGTCGACATGGGCGATGCCGACATCGTCCATACCGACACCGTGAAGAGCCACGAAAACACCCGCTTTGCCGTGCGCAAGATCCTGCAATCCGGGGCCATGCCTGTGGTCCTGGGCGGCGATCACGCGGTGCATGCACCGGTGATCGAGGCTTTTGCCGGGCAGAAACCGGTCCATATCGTGCATTTCGATGCCCATCTGGACTTCGTCGACGAGCGTCATGGGGTGCGCTACGGCCACGGCAATCCGCTGCGCCGCGCCTCGGAGACCGGGCACGTGACCGGGATGACCCAGCTCGGCATCCGCAACGTCTCCTCCTCGAACCGCTCGGACTACGACGCCGCGCGGAATTTCGGCTCGAAAATCCTTTCCGTACGCCAGGTCAGGAAGCTCGGCACCCAGGGGGTGCTCGACCTCATCCCGAAGGGCGTGCGCTACTACGTCACCATCGACATCGACGGCTTCGACCCCTCGATCGCCCCCGGCACCGGCACGCCGAGCCATGGCGGATTCCAGTACTACGAGGTGCTGGAGATCCTCCAGGGCATCGCCCGCCAGGGCGATGTCGTCGGCATGGACCTGGTCGAGGTGGCGCCGGTCTACGACCCCAGCGGCATCACCGGATTTCTCGCCGCGCAGTTGCTGCTGAATTTCCTCGGCTTCATCTTCGAGGAGCGCTTCAAGCGCGGCCAGACCAAGGCCTGACACCCATTCGTTTCCACAATCCGGAGCCATCATGTCCGCCAAGTCGCTCGACGTCGCCTTCGTTCGCCAGCAGTTTCCGCCGCTCAGGGACGGCTGGGTCTTCGTCGAGAATGCCGGCGGCTCCTATGTCCCGCATCACGTCATCGACCGGGTCACGGAATACATGAGCGACAGCCAGGTGCAGCCGAACTGGGGCTTCGATTCCTCGATCCGCGCCACCGAACGCATCAAGCGCGGCAAGCAGGCGATGGCGGAGTTCATCAACGCCGATCCGGGCGAAATCGTCCTCGGGCCCTCGACCACGATGAACGTCTACCTGATGACCCAGGCGCTGCGGTCCTGGTGGAAGGCGGGCGACGAGATCATCGTCACCGAGCAGGATCACGAGGCCAATGTCGGCGCCTGGCGCCGACTGGAGGAATTCGGCTTGGTGATCAAGGAATGGCCGGTCGACCGGAAGACCGGCGCCCTGCAATACGACGCGCTCGACCGGCTGCTGACCGACCGTACGCGGCTGATCGCCCTCACCCATTGCTCGAATGTCTGCTCCATCGTCCACGACATTCCCGCGGTGGTGAAGATGGCGCATGCCAAGGGCGCCCTGGTCTTCGTCGACGGCACCGCCTACGCCCCGCATTTCCCGATAGACGTCAAGGCCTTGGACGTCGATTTCTACGTCTTCAGCCTCTACAAGGTCTGCGGGCCGCACCAGTCGGTGCTCTACGGCAAGCGCGCGCTGCTCGACAAGGCGGCGAACATGAATCATTTCTTCATCGAGCCGGAGAACATCGGCTACAAGCTGCTGCCCGGCGGGCCGAACCACGAATTCGCCGCCGGGTCGGTCGGCATGGCGGACTATTTCGACGCCCTCTACCGCCATCATTTCGACCAGCCGGAGAACAGCTTTCACTCGCGCCTGAAGCGAGTGTTCGGCCTGATTGCCGCGCATGAATCGCGGCTCGCCGACCGGATCGTCGCCCATCTGAAGACCAAGCCGGGCCTGCATCTGATCGGTCGGATCCCCTCGGCCGACGGCCGGCTGGCGCCGGTGATCGGTTTCTGGGTCGACGGCCGGAAATCCGCCGATATCGTCGCCGCCCTGAACAAGCGCCAGATCGCCATCGGCCACGGCGATTTCTGGGCCCACCGGGTGGTGAAGGCGATGGGCCTGACTGCGGCGGACGGCGTGGTCCGGATCGGGCTCGCGCATTACAACGACGACGCCGATGTCGACCGCCTGCTGGCGGCAATCGACCAGGCCCTCGCATAGGAGTCGACGTATTGCTGAAGGGCCTGCGCCCGCTCCTGCGGCTGGCGGCGCTGCTGCTGGCGGCAGCCTGTGCCGCACCTGCGCCGAGGGCCCCGGCCACCGCCGCCCCGATACTCCTGTCGCGCGAGGTCGGGGCCGCGCTCGACACCTATCTCGGCCGCATGGGGGCCACCGACCGCGGCGCCTTTGCCGTATCGCTGAACGGCGCGGATTACGGCCAGCTGCTCTGCGATCACGGCAATTGCGGCGCCGCCATGCCCAGATCCGAGGCCCTGTTCAACTGTGCCGTCAAGGCCCAGGACGACTGCCGCCTGTTGGCGGCCAACGACGACGTACTGGCCCCCTACGGGCTGCGGCCGCTCGGCTGGCGGCCGCCCCCGCCGCCCCCCCCCCCGCCGCCGCTCTCCGGAGGCGAAATACTGACGCACCTGGTCGGACACAAGATCAGCGGCAAGATCGCCGGCTACGGGCCGTTCACCGCGGATATCCTTCCGGATGGCGGGTTTATCGGCGAGGGTCGCGGGGAACTGAGCGGGCGCTGGTCGATTTCCATCGACCGGTTCTGCATCGACCGGCTGAATGCCCTGCGATTTGACCTTTGCGGCCGGGTGGCGATCCAGGACGGAAAAATGTGGCTGATCGGCCATGACGACCGCCTGCGCCAGTTCTATAAGTTGACCGTCAGTCCCTAGAGCGGCAGGCCAGCCACATGTCCGATTCCCTCCCCCCGGTGCGTGCGCCGGAAATCGCGCAACCAGGCGTCACCTGGTTCAACACGCCGTCGCCCCTGTCGCTGGCCGATCTCGCCGGGCGCCTGGTCATCCTCGATTTCTGGACCTTCTGCTGCATCAATTGCATCCAGATCCTGCCCAGCCTGCGGCGGGTCGAGGAGGCGTTTCCCGACGAGGTCACGGTGATCGGCGTGCATTCCCCGAAATTCGCCGCCGAGCGCGACGCGGCAAACGTGGCCCAGGCGATCGCCCGCTACGACATCCGCCATCCGGTCGCCCATGACCCCGATTTCAGCATCTGGCGGGCCTATGCCGTCCGTGCCTGGCCGACCCTGGTCTTCGTCGCCCCGGACGGGCGGGTGGTCGGCCAGCAATCCGGCGAACCCAATCCCGAGACACTGATACAGGCGGTGGGCGACGTCCTGGAGGCCTACCGGGCGGACGGCACCTTGCGGCCGGGCATCCTGCCGTCGACCCAGGTGACGGTGGAGGCCGGGGGCCTGAAATTTCCCGGCAAGATCAAGGCGCTGCCCAATCCCGGCGGCGCCAAGCTCTGGGCGGTGGCGGATTCCGGCCATCACCAGATCGCGGTGCTGGACGATGGCGGCGTCGAGCTGCTGCGCTACGGCAGCGGCGAGGCCGGGTTCGAGGACGGCATTCCCCGCGCCGCCCAGTTCAACAGCCCGCAGGGGCTGATCGCCGACGAGTCCGCGATCTATGTCGCCGACACGGGCAACCACGCCATCCGGCGGATCGACCGCGCCAGCGGCCACGTGGCCACCCTGGCCGGCACCGGCATGCGCGGGCACGGCCTGACCGAGACCGCGGCGATCCAGACGGTCGAGCTGGCATCGCCCTGGGATCTCGAACTGCGCGGGAATTTTCTCATCTTCGCCAATGCCGGCAGCCATCAGCTGGGCGTCATCGATCTCGACGAGGCGACGGTCTCGCCCCTGGCCGGCAGCCTGCGCGAGGACATCACCGACGGTCCGGCACAGAATGCGGACCTGGCGCAGCCCTCGGGCCTGGCCCTGGATACCGACAAGTCGCGCCTGTTCTTCGCCGATTCCGAGACGTCGTCGATCCGCTGCCTGGACCTGGGCGACGGGCACGTAAAGACCCTGGTCGGTGCGGGTCTATTCGAGTTCGGCCATGTCAATGGCGCATGGGACGAGGCGCGGCTGCAGCATTGCCTGGGACTTACCTGGTTCGACGACGGGCCGGCCGGCTCGATCCTGGTGGCCGACAGCTACAACGGGACGATCCGGGTGCTCGACCTTGCGGAGGAAACCGCGCGCGACTTCGACGACGGATTCCATTGCGAGGACGATGTCTGCCTGCCCCTGGCCGAACCAGCGGGGATCGTCAGCGATGGGCCCGACCGCATCCTGGTCAGCGATACCAACAACCATCGCATCCTGGAATACGACCTGGTGACCCAGCGCTATCGGACCTGGTCGAAATAGCGGCGCCGCCGCTACATCGCCCCGAACAGGAGATTGTCCAGGCCGCGGACCAGCCCCTTCATCGCGACGACCCGGCGTGCCGCCAGCAGGGTGCCGCCGACATAGGGTTCCGCCGAGGTTCCGGCGTCGTGGCGGATGGTCAGCCGTTCGCCGTTCATCCCGAAGATCACCTCGACCGCGATCACGTAGCCGGGCAGCCGGACCGAATGCACCCGCCCGCCGCCGATATCGGCGCCGCGGGTTTCCTTCGGCCCCAGGATCTTGTCGATCGCCACGCCGGGGACGCTGGGCTGGATCGCCCCCATGCGCTCGGCGATCTCCCGCGCCGTGCCGGAGGGCACGTCGGGCTTGGAATATTTCGCATAATCGATGATCTCGTAATCCGCCACATGGCTGGCGGCGGTTACGGCGAAACGCGTCAGCAAGGCCGCGGTCAGCGAGAAATTGCCGCTCGCCACCACGCCCAGTCCCTGCTTCTCCGCCCGGGCGGCGATCTCGGCATAGTCCTCGGCGCTCAGCCCCGAGGTGCCGACGATGGCGGGAACGCCGAGATCGAGCGCGGTCAGCACATTGGCCTTAACGACCGAGGGATGGGTGTAGTCGATATAGACGTCGGCCGGCTTCGCCTTCAGCGCCAAGGCGACGCTGGCCGTCACGTTGATGCCGGCCGCGGGCTTGCCCAGGACCTCGCCGATATCGCGGCCGGCCGATTTCGGTGCCACGGCGCCGCTCAGTTCCAGATCCTCGGCCGCCAGAACACCGGCGACGAGCGCACTCCCGGTCCAGCCAGTGGCGCCGCCGATGCAAATACGTAAAGCCATAAAACTACTCCATTTCAATGAGTTGCGGCGAAATGTCAGGAGACAATCCGGCCTTTGACTTCGGCTTGGGGCCAGAGGATATTACCGCCCGATCCAGAAGGCCAGCGCGCGGCCCGATCCGGGCCCGGCGGCATACCGAATCTTACCCGGAAAGACGACCATGACCCCCGATTCCAGTTCCCCCCGCCCGAACTCGCTCTCGGCGCGCGACGCGGCCTTTCATTTCCACGGCTACACGAATGCGAAGAAGAACGAGGCCGAGGGCGGCTTCGTCGTCACCCATGGCAAGGGCCCCTACGTCTATACCGAGGACGGCAAGGAGTACCTCGATGGCCTGTCGGCCCTGTGGTGCGCGTCGCTGGGTTTCGGCAAAGAGCAGCGGCTGATCGATGCCGCGGTGAAGCAGATGGAGGCCTTGCCCTTCTATCACACCTTCACGCAGAAGACCCCGGCGGTGACCGTCGAACTGGCGGAAAAGCTTGTGAAGCTGGCGCCGGTGCCGATGTCGAAGGCGTATTTCTGCAACTCGGGCTCCGAGGCCAACGATACCGTCGTCAAGATGATCTGGTACATGAACAATGCGCTGGGTCGCCCGGAGAAGAAGAAGATCATCGCCCGGGTGAAGGGTTATCACGGCGTCACCGTGGCCTCGGGCTCGTTGACCGGCCTTCCCGCGGTCCACATGGATTTCGACCTGCCGATCAAGAACATCCTGCACGCCGACTGCCCGCACTACTATCGTTTCGGCCAGCCGGGCGAGACCGAAGATGCCTTCTCGACCCGGCTTGCCGCCAATCTCGAGGCCCTGATCCAGCGGGAGGGCCCGGAGACGATCGCCGCCTTCTATGCCGAGCCGATCCAGGGCGCCGGCGGCGTGCTGTTCCCGGCCAGGGGCTACTGGGAGAAGATCCAGCCGATCCTCAAGAAATACGACATCCTGCTGGTCGCCGACGAGGTGATCTGCGGGTTTGCCCGCACCGGCAACTGGTGGGGCAGCGAGACCATGGGCATGAAGCCGGACATCATGACCATGGCGAAGCAGCTTTCCGCCGCGTACCTGCCGATTGCCGCGGTGCTGATCAACCAGCGGGTCTACGAGGCGTTGCGCGACAACAGCGCCAAGATCGGCGTCTTCGGCCACGGCATCACCTATTCCGGCCATCCGACCTGTGCCGCGGTCGCGCTGGAGACCATCAAGATCTACGAGGACCGGCGGATCGTCGACCAGGTCCGCGCCCTCTCGCCGGTATTCCTCAAGGAGCTGAACAGCTTCGCCGACCATCCGCTGGTCGGCGAATGCCGCGGCGTCGGCCTCATCGGCGCCATCGAGCTGGTGAAGAACAAGGCGACGCACGAGAGCTTCGACCCGAAACTCGCCGTCGGCGCGACCCTGATCAGGTTCGGCCACGACCATGGCGTCATCCTGCGCCCGGTGATCGATTCCATCTGCTTCTGTCCGCCGTTGATCTGCAGCGAAGCCGAGATCCGGGACATGTTCGCGCGCTTCCGCAAGGCGCTGGCCGACACCGAAGCCTGGCTGAAGCGCGAAGGCCATATCGCCTGATGCGCCGATCCGCGCCCGATTTCAACGCGCTGTTCGACGCGCACCTGGCCGCGCTGAAGGCGGAAGGACGCTACCGGGTCTTCGCCGATCTGGAGCGGCAGGCCGGGCGATTCCCGCGGGCGCTCCATCGCGCACGGCCGGATGCGGCGCCGCGGGAGGTCACCATCTGGTGCAGCAACGACTATCTCGGGATGGGCCAGCATCCCGAGGTGCTGGCCGCGATGAAGGATGCCCTCGACCGGTCCGGGGCCGGAGCCGGCGGCACGCGCAACATCTCCGGCACGTCGCACGACCTGGTCCAGCTCGAAATGGAACTGGCGGACTTCCATCGCAAGGAAGCCGCCCTCCTCTTCACCTCCGGGTATATTTCCAACGAGGCCGCACTCGGCACCCTGGCGCGACAGATCCCGCAGGTCATCGTCTATTCGGACGCCGACAACCATGCCTCGATGATCGCCGGCATCCGCAACAGCCGCGCGGACTACCAGGTCTTCCGGCACAACGACACGGCGCATCTTCGCGAACTGATGGCGGAGGCAGATCCCGCGCGGCCGAAGATCGTCGCCTTCGAATCGGTCTATTCCATGGATGGCGATATTGCGCCGATCTCCGCGATCTGCGACGTCGCCGAGGATTTCGGCGCCCTGACCTATCTCGACGAGGTCCACGCAGTCGGGCTCTACGGCCGAACCGGCGCCGGCATCGCCGAGCGCGAGGGCCTCGGCCATCGCCTGACCGTGATCGAAGGGACATTGGGCAAGGCCTTCGGCCTGATCGGCGGCTATATCGCCGGGTCTGCCAGCCTGGTCGATTTCGTGCGCAGCTTCGCGCCCGGATTCATCTTCACCACCGCCCTGCCGCCGATGATCGCCGCCGGCGCCCGGGCCAGCCTGCGGGCGATCCGGAACGCCGATGCGCTGCGCCGTCGGCATCTCGCCGCCGCGACCGCGTTGAAGGACCGCCTTGCCACAGCCGGCCTGCCGGTGATGCCGAGCGAAAGCCATATCGTACCGATCCGGATCGGCGACGCCGCACTCTGCAAGCAGGCCGCCGGACTGCTGCTCGACCGCTACGACATCTATGTCCAGCCGATCAACTATCCGACCGTCCCGAAGGGCACCGAGCGCCTCCGCCTCACACCGACCCCGCTGCATGACGCGGCGATGACCGATGCCCTGATCGCGGCGCTGCAGGATATCTGGCGCAGTTTCTCGCTGCGCCGGGCCGGCTAGTGTCGATGCCAGCCCTGCGGCCGCGTGGACGCCGGGCCGCCGACCGGGTAAAATGCCCCGATGTACAAGGATAACAGCCTGGTTCCCTCGGAGGCGGTGCGGCTGGCGGCCCTCGGCCTGCTGGCGCGGTCGCCGCGCAGCTATGCGGATCTGGCCCGCGACATCCGGCACATCACCTCGCGCATCGTCGGTCCTTCGCTCGACCTCCTCGGGCCGTCACTGGAGCTCCTGAAGGTCGAAGGCCTGATCGAGACCGAAGATGCCCACCTGCCGCACGACGAGCAGATCATGCATCTTACCGAGAGCGGGCGCGGCGAGCTGCATCGACTGATGACGACCCAGCTGCGCGGGCCGATGGGCGAGGTCAACAAGCTGATCGTCGCGCTCAAGCTGCATTTCTTCGACGTGCTGTCCGCCGCGGATCGCCGCGCGCAATGCGAGATGCTGGAGGAGGCCTGCGAGAAGGAACTCACCCGCCTCCTGGATCTGCGCCAGCACCAGAGCGGCTCGATCGGCGCCAACCAGGGCGGCCATCTCATCTCCTGGCTCGACCACGTCATCAGCGAGGTCGAGGCAAGGCGCGATTGGTTCAGGAAGCTGCGCGCATCGCTCTAGGCGACGCGGAGCCCGGCACCTAGAACAGGTGCTGCCCCCCGGTCAGGAAGATCTCGGTGCCGGTGACATAGGCGAAGTCCGGTCCGCAAAGGCGGAAGACGACACCGGCGACCTCCTCGGGCGTCCCCATCCGCCCCATCGGGATGCGCGGAATGAGCGCCTCGTATTCGGGACCGATCATCGCCGTCTCGATCTCGCCCGGCGCCACCGCATTGACCCGCACGCCCAGGGGCGCGTATTCGCCGGCGAGTTCCCGGGTCAAGGCCGACAATGCCGCCTTCGAGGTCGAGTATGCTGAGCCGGCGAAGGGATGAATCGCATGGCCGGCGATCGAGGTGATGTTGACGATCGAGCCCTTGCCGAGGTGCAGCGGACGGGCGAAGCCGCGCGCCAACTGCAGGGGCGCGAAGAGGTTGAGCTCATAGACCTCGCGCCAGGCCGCCACGTCGCCGTTTAGGCAGCCGAGGCGCTCCTTGAACGAGGTCTTCGGGCTGATCGCCGCATTGTTGACCAGGGCATGGACCGGCCGGCCCTGCAGCACCTGCAAGGCCTCGGCGACGAACTTGTCGGCCTCTTCCGGGCGCGCCAGATCGACCATCACGTGGTGCGTCCAGTTGGGATCACGCTTGCAGTCGTCCGGTATCGCCTCGCGCGAACAGGTGATGACCCGCCAGCCCTCGTCGCTGAAGCGCTTGACCGTTGCATGGCCGATGCCGCGGCTGGCGCCGGTGAGAACCAGGGTCTTTCTGTCGTCGGTCGGCATGGATTGTCCTCTCAGCCGAAGCGGGCGCGCCGCTCGTCGACCCCGTAGGGATCCTGGTGGATGATGATCTCGGCATCGGGGAAGGCGCGGATCAGGTCATCCTCCACCGCATCGGATATCCGATGGGCGTCCTTCAGCGAGACCTCGGAATCCAGCTCCAGGTGGAACTGGATGAACTTGGCCTGGCCGGCGATGCGGGTGCGCAGGTCATGCAGGCTGAGGACCTCGGGGTGATTGCGCACGATCTCCTTGATGCGGTCGCGCTCGGGATCGCCCATCTCGCGGTCCATCAGCATGTCCAGGGAATCGCGCCCGATCGAGACCGCGGTGAGCGCGATGAACCCGGCGACCAGCAGGCCGAATGCGGGGTCGATCCACCACCAGCCGAGATAGGTGGACAGCAGCAGGGCGGCGATGACGCTGATGTTGACCAGGAAGTCGCTGCCGTAATGCGCCGCATCGGCCTTGATCGCGACCGAGCCGGTCTGCCGCACCACGTAGCGCTGGAAGGCGATCAGGACGCCGGTGACTGCGATCGACAGGACCATCACGCCGATTCCAAGGCCGGCATTCGAGACCGGTTTCGGATGCAGGAAGTGGTCCCAGACCTCGACCAGCAGCAGGACGCAGGATCCGAGGATGAACGCCACCTGGACGAGGCCGGCCAGGGGTTCCGCCTTGCCATGCCCGAAACGGTGCTCGGCATCCGCCGGCGTCAGGGCGTGGCGCACCGCCAGGAGATTCACGATCGAGGCGCCGATATCGAGCAGCGAATCGAAAAGGGTCGACAGGAGGCTGACCGATTGGGTCTCGAGATAGGCGTAGAACTTGACGCCGATCATGGCAAACGCCGCCGCCACCGAGGCGACGCTGGCGGCGCGCATCAGCGTCGCCGCCCGCGCAGAGGTGGTTCGCGTCGGTGCCATTTGGGTCATGGGTAGAGCTTCTCCGTGGTCCAGCCGTCGCCGGACCTGGAATAGACCAGCCGATCGTGCAGGCGGAACGGGCGATCCTCCCAGAATTCGATGCGCTGCGGCAGGATGCGGAAACCCGACCAATAGGCCGGGCGCGGCACTTCGCCGATGGCATATTTCGCGGTGAACTGCGCCACCCGCTTCTCCAGTTCGAATCGGCTTTCCAGCGGGCGCGACTGCCTCGAGGCCCATGCGCCGATCTGGCTTGCCTTGGCGCGGCTGTGGAAATAGGCGTCCGCCTCGGCGTCCGTCACCGTCTCCACGGCACCCTCGACCCGCACCTGGCGGTGCAGCGACTTCCAGTGCAGGCAGATCGCCGCCTTCATATTGGCGAGGAGCTGGGTGCCCTTGCGGCTCTCGTAGTTGGTATAGAAAACGAAACCCTGGTCGTCATAGCCCTTCAACAGCACCATGCGGACCGAGGGCATGCCGTCCGGCCCGACGGTCGCAAGGGCCATCGCATTGGGATCGTTGGGCTCCTTCTGCTCGGCCTCGGCAAACCAGCGGGCGAAATGCGCATAGGGCTCGCCGGCCGGGTGGCGCGCCGCCGCCGTGGTCTCGTTCCGATCATCGATCTGGTTGGCCATTTCTATCCGTTTCGAATCAGTCCTGCGGGCCCTCTCCGGCCCGTCCCTGGGGTTGGTTTTAGCATATCCGGCCGGGCGGCCGGCGCGAAAATTCCGCCCGTTCCGGCTTCCGAAACCGCGAGTTCAAACCACTTGTCGCTCCGTGGGCTAGTCCTTACCTTCTGTCCAGGGAGATATTGCCGCATGGCCGATCCGTACAAGGTCCTCGGGGTCGCGAAGACCGCGAGCGACGACGACATCAAGAAGGCCTATCGCCGCCTGGCGAAGCGCCTGCACCCGGACCTCAATCCGGGCAACAAGAAGGTCGAGCCCCAGTTCCGGGAACTGACGGCGGCCTATGACTTCATCTCCGATCCGGAGAATCGCCGGCGCTACGACCGGGGCGAGATCGACGAGACCGGCACCCTGCGGCCGGCTTTCTGGGCC
Source organism: uncultured Rhodospirillaceae bacterium (assembly GCA_964551505.1). Taxonomy (GTDB): domain Bacteria; phylum Pseudomonadota; class Alphaproteobacteria; order Dongiales; family Dongiaceae; genus Dongia. Next base: position 11,888 of record CAZKDH010000041.1, on the reverse strand, counting down.
AGCCGCGATGCCGGCGCCCGGGGCGGCGGCGCAGGCCGCGGCGGACGTCCGCACGACGCCGGCCTCGACCCGGACGAGGACGACCTGTTCCGCGACTTCTTCGGTTTCGGCAAGGGCCGGGCCACGGTCAAGATGCGCGGCGCCGATGTCACCTACAAGGCGGAGGTGGACTTCCTCGATGCGGTGCAGGGGGCGAAGAAGCGCCTCACCCTCTCCGACGGCAAGACGCTGGACGTGAACATCCCGGCGGGCACCGAGGATGGGCAGACCCTGCGGCTCAAGGGGCAGGGCCTGCCCGGACAGGGCGGTGCCGCCAACGGCGATGCCTTCGTCGAGATCTCCGTCCGGCCGCATCCCTTCTTCGAGCGCGAAGGGCGGGACATCCTGCTGGAATGCCCTATCTCGCTCACCGAGGCGATCCTGGGCGGCACCATCACCGTCCCGACGATCGACGGCAAGGTCTCGCTGAAGGTCCCCAAGCACAGCAACACCGGCACCCAGCTGCGATTGAAGGGCAAGGGCGTGCAGGATGCCAAGGCCGGCAAGGCCGGCGACCTCTACATCCGTTTTGTCGTCGTCCTGCCGAAGGAAATCGATCCCGACCTGGAACAGGCGGTCGATCGCTGGACGAAATCGCATGGCTACGGCTACAGCGTCCGCGACAAGCTGATCAAGGAATAAGCCGCGGGAATTCCTAGGTTTCTCCGCCGCTGCCAGGGCGCGCCGGTTCATTGACCGGCTCGGTTAATGGTGTAGGATGCTGCCATATCCACACCTGTTTTCAGCCTAATTCGAGGGAATGGAATGACGGAGAAGCTGGGGCTGATGGCCGGCAAGCGCGGCCTGATCATGGGCGTCGCGAATGACCGGTCGATCGCCTGGGGGATTGCCAAGGCGGCCGCGGAACATGGCGCGGAACTGGCCTTCACCTTCCAGGGCGAGGCGCTGGAGAAGCGCGTGCGGCCGCTCGCCCAGTCGGTGGGATCGAAGATCGTGCTGCCCTGCGACGTCAGCGAGGACGGCAGCATCGACGGCGTGTTCTCGACCATCGCCAAGGAATGGGGCAGCCTCGACTTCGTCGTGCACTGCATCGCCTATTCCGACAAGGACGAGCTCAAGGGCAAGTACGTCGATACCACGCGGCGGAATTTCGCCATGACCATGGACATTTCCTGCTTCTCCTTCACCGCGGTCTGCAACCGCGCCCAGGCGATGATGCCGAATGGCGGCAGCCTTCTCACCCTGTCCTATTTCGGCGCCGAACGCGTGATGCCGCATTACAACGTCATGGGCATCGCCAAGGCGGCGCTCGAATGCTCGGTGCGCTATCTCGCCGCCGATCTCGGCGGCCAGGCCATCCGGGTCAACGCCATCTCCGCCGGGCCGATCAAGACACTGGCGGCATCCGGCATCGGCGACTTTCGCCATATCCTGAAGTGGAACGAGCTCAATGCGCCGTTGAAGCGCAACGTCACCATCGACGAGGTCGGCGGCGCCGGGCTCTATCTCCTGAGCGACCTTTCGCGCGGCGTCACCGGCGAGCTGCACCACGTCGATTCCGGCTACAATGTCGTCGGCATGATGCGTACCGATGCGGCGGCCGAGCTCGCCGAGATGCTGAAGAACTTCAGCGCCCGCGGCGACTGATCGCGCCAACGCCGCCATGTCGCACAATACCTTCGGCCACCTCTTCCGTTTCACCACCTGGGGCGAAAGCCATGGGCCGGCGATCGGCTGCGTGGTCGACGGCACGCCGCCCGGCATCGCCCTGGAGCCGGCCGACATCCAGGCCTGGCTCGACAAGCGCAAGCCCGGCCAGTCGCGCTTCGTCACCCAGCGCCGCGAACCCGACACCGTCGAGATCCTGTCGGGCGTGTTCGAAGGGCGCACCACGGGCACGCCGATTTCGCTGCTGATCCGCAACGAGGATCAGCGCAGCAAGGACTATTCGAAGATCAAGGATCAGTTCCGCCCCGGCCATGCCGACTACACCTACTGGGCGAAATACCAGGGCAATCGCGACTATCGCGGCGGCGGCCGTTCGTCGGCGCGGGAGACCGCCAGCCGGGTTGCCGCCGGTGCCGTCGCGCGCAAGGTCCTGGCGCATCTGCTGCCCGAGCCGGTGGAGATCCGGGCTGCCCTGATCCAGATGGGGCCGCATGGCATCGACCGGGGCAAGTGGGACTGGGCCGAGACCGCCAATAACCCGTTCTGGTGCCCGGATGCCGCGACGGCGCAGCGCTGGGAGGGCTTTCTCGACGAGGTGCGCAAGGCCGGTTCCTCGACCGGCGCCGTCATCGAGGTCGTCGCCTCGCAGGTGCCGGTGGGGCTTGGCGCCCCGCTTTACGGCAAGCTCGATGCGGATCTCGCCGCGGCGATGATGAGCATCAACGCGGTGAAGGGCGTCGAGATCGGCGCCGGCTTCGCCGCGGCCGCCTTGTCCGGCGAGGAAAACGCCGACGAGATGCGAATGGAAAGCGGCAAGGTGAAATTCCTCACCAACATGGCCGGCGGCATCCTGGGCGGGATTTCCAGCGGCCAGGACGTCGTCGTGCGCTTTGCGGTGAAGCCGACCAGTTCGATCAACACCCCGCGCCGGAGCGTCACCACCGAGGGCACCGAGGTCGAGGTCGCGACCCCGGGCCGTCACGATCCCTGCGTCGGGATCCGGGCGGTCCCGGTCGGCGAAGCCATGATGGCCGTGGTGCTGGCCGATCACCTGCTGCGGCAGCGGGCGCAGGTCGGGCTCTAGCGCGCGAGCACCTGCCGGCACAAACTATCCCGCGCCTGCCAGCCGACCCGCTGCAGTTCCGGCTCGAGGCTTTCGGCGACCGGGTATCCCAGGCAGAGATAGGCGACCAGCGACCAGCCTGCCGGCACGTCGAGGCTGCGCTTCAGCGCCTCGGGATCGAGAATGGAGACCCAGCCGATGCCGACGCCATGGGCCCGCGCCGCCAGCCAGAGGGAATGCACCGCCAGTACCGCCGAATAGCGCAGCGTCTCGGGCATCGTCCTGCGCCCCAGCCCGGCGCCCTGCTCGGTGGCCTCGTCGCAGAACACGGCGAAGTGCCGCGGCGCTTCCCGCAGCCCGGACAGCTTCAGCCTCGTATAGAGGGCCGCGCGCTCACCGCCATAGCCGTCCAGCGCCTGGGCGTTGGCGGCAGTGAAGTTCGCGATCACCGCGGCCCGGCTCTCCGGCCGGTCAACGGTGACGAAGCGCCAGGGCTGGGCATTGCCGACGGACGGCGCCAGGCAGGCGAGATCCAGCAGTTCGTCGACCAGGGCCGCCGGCAGCGGATCGGTGCGGAAGTGCCGAACGTCGCGCCGCCAGGCCAGCAGGTCGCCGAATTCGGCGCGAAAGCTGCGCCCGAATTCCCGTCCCTGCGGCGTCGGCGCTTCGCGATAGCGCGGATCGCTCATGCCGCCTTGGGGCGCGCTGAATCCACGAGATCGACGATCTCGCTCATGATCGCATTGAGATCGTAGTCCTTCGGCGTGTAGACCCGGGCGACGCCGAAACCCTGCAGGCGCTTGGCATCGTCCGGCGGCACGATGCCGCCGACCACGACCGGTATGTCGGCCAGCCCGGCCTTGCGCATCCGGTCCATCACCTCGCCGACCAGGGCGATGTGCGAACCCGAGAGGATCGAGAGCCCGACCACGTGCACGCCCTCTTCCAGGGCTGCATTGACGATCTGTGCCGGCGTCAGGCGGATGCCCTCGTAGACCACCTCCATCCCGGCGTCGCGGGCCCGGACCGCAATCTGCTCGGCACCGTTGGAATGGCCGTCGAGTCCGGGCTTGCCGACCAGGATCTTGATCCGGCGGCCAAGCTGGGCGGAAACCGCACCCACCCGCTCCTGCAGCTTGGCGATGTCGATCCGGGTGGCGTTGGACACCGCACGCGCGACGCCCGTCGGGGCGCGATACTCGCCGAAGCTGCGCCGCAGGACCTCGCCCCATTCGCCCGTGGTGACGCCCGCATGGGCGCAGGCGATCGAGGCCTCCATGATGTTCTGCCGGGAACGGGACTCCTGCTCCAGGCGCTTCAGGGCCGCGGCAACGGCGGCGGCATCACGGGTCTCGCGCCAGGCCTTGAGCCGCCCGATCTGCTCGGCCTCGGCGCTATCGTCGATCGCCAGGAAACCGCCGTCCTCGCCGCCCACCAGCGGCGACGGGGCGCTCTCGACGAACTTGTTCACACCGACGACGATCTGCTCGCCGGATTCGATGGCGGCGAGGCGGCGCGCATTGGATTCGACCAGGCGCTGCTTCATGTAGCTGGATTCGACCGCAGCGACGGCGCCGCCCATGGCGTCGATGCGCGCCAATTCCTCCAGCGCCTCGCGCTTCAGCTCGGCGACCTTGGCGGCGATCTCGGTCGACCCGTTGAAGATGTCGCCATAGTCGAGGAGGTCGGTTTCATAGGCGACGATCTGCTGCAGGCGCAAGGACCATTGCTGATCCCAGGGCCGCGGCAGGCCGAGCGCCTCGTTCCATGCCGGCAACTGCACGGCGCGGGCGCGCGCGTCCTTGCTCAGCGTGACGGCGAGCATCTCGAGGAGGATGCGGTAGACGTTGTTCTCCGGCTGCTGCTCGGTGAGGCCGAGGCTGTTGACCTGCACACCGTAGCGGAACCGGCGCAGCTTGGGATCGGCGACACCATAGCGGTCGCGGGCGATCTCGTCCCAGAGCTCGGTGAAGGCCCGCATCTTGCAAATCTCGGTGACGAACTTGACCCCGGCGTTGACGAAGAAGCTGATCCTGCCCACGACCTGATCGAAATCCGCCGCCGGCACCTGACCCGATGCCCGCACGTGGTCGAGCACCGCAACCGCCGTCGCCAGGGCATAGGCAAGTTCCTGGACCGGCGTCGCCCCCGCCTCCTGCAGGTGATACGAACAGACATTGGTCGGGTTCCATTTCGGAACCTCGCGATAGGTGAAACTGATCACGTCGGTGATCAGCCGCAGGGACGGCTCCGGCGGGAAGATGTAGGTGCCGCGCGAGAGGTACTCCTTGATGATGTCGTTCTGAACCGTGCCCTGCAGTGCGGCGCGCGGGATGCCCTGCCTTTCCGCCGCAGCAATGTAGAGCGCCAGCAGCCAGGGTGCCGTGGCATTGATCGTCATCGAGGTGTTCATCTGGTCGAGCGGCAGGCCGTCCATCAGGGTCAGCATGTCGCCGAGATGGCTGACCGGGACGCCGACCTTGCCGACCTCGCCCTTGGCAAGGGGATGGTCGGCGTCATAGCCGGTCTGAGTCGGCAGGTCGATGGCGACCGACAGGCCGGTCTGGCCGCGCTGCAGGTTGGTGCGGTACAGCTCGTTCGAGGCCTTGGCCGAACTGTGGCCGGAATAGGTTCGAAACAGCCAAGGCTGGTCCCGCTTCACGCCGCCGCTCATTCAATCGCTCCCCTGACATCGATTGTGCAGCGCAATATAGCGATACCCATGAGTTCGCGGCAAGATACTGTGCGTCAGCAGCGGCCGGCCGGCAATAATATTGCCAGATTGCCCCGGGCCTCGGATGATATGAAGGCGCTACACGGCGTCCAGGGCCCGATGCAGATCCTCGATGAGGTCGGCAACATCCTCCAGGCCCACCGAAAGCCGGATCAGGCCGTCATCGATGCCCTGCCCGAGGCGTTGTTCCGCCGCCAGGCGCTGATGTGTCGTGGTCGCCGGATGGGTCGCCAGGGACTTCGAATCGCCGAGATTGTTGGAGATCAGCACCAGCTGCAGCGCATTCAGGAACTTGAAGGCGGCACCCTTGCCGCCCTTCAGGGACAGGCTGACCACGCTGCCGCCGGCCTTCATCTGCCGCTTCGCCAGGTCGTATTGCGGGAAGCCGGCCAGCGTCGGATAGAGGACCTGCGCCACTTTCGCATGGCCGGTCAGTTTCTCCGCGATCGCCAGCGCCGTCGCGCAGGACTTGTCGAGGCGCAGTTCCAGCGTCTCCAGGCCCTTCAGCAGGATCCAGGCGTTCATCGGGCTCATGGACGGGCCGGTATGGCGCAGGAAGGGCTGCAACGTCTCGGTGATGAACTTCTGCGATCCCAGGACCACGCCGCCCAATGACCGGCCTTGGCCGTCGATATGCTTGGTCGCCGAATAGACCACCACGTCGGCGCCGGCCTGCAGCGGCTGCTGCAGCAGCGGCGTGGCAAAGACATTGTCCACGACGACGCAGGCGCCGGCCTTGTGCCCGAGATCGCAGACCGCCTTCACATCGACCAGGCGCAGGCTGGGATTGGACGGCGACTCCAGGAACACCGCCTTGGTCGGCTTGGCCAGTGCCCGCTTCCAGGCCTCGAGATCGCGGCCATCGACGAACTCGGTGACCACGCCCCATTTCGGCAGGATCTCGGCCAGGATGTACTGGCAGGAACCGAACAGGGCATCGGAGGATACGATCCGGTCGCCGGACTTCACCTGACAGGCGAGCGACGCGAAGACGGCCGCCATGCCGCTTGCCGTGGCGCGGGCGGCCTCGGCGCCTTCCAGCAGGGCCATGCGCTCCTCGAACATGGCGACGGTCGGATTGCCGAACCGCGAATAGACGAAGCGCGGCTGCGAATTGTCGAAGGCCGCTTCCGCCTCCTCCGCCGAGGCATAGACATAGCCGGAGGTCATGTAGATCGCCTCGGCCGTCTCCTTGTATTGCGAGCGCAGCTGGCCACCGTGGACCATGCGGGTCGCCGGTCGCCAGTTCGGCTGAATGTCGCGCTTGATCGTCATTTCAGAACCCTTTCGGACACAAAAAAACCTCGACCGGAGAAGGCCGAGGCGCGATTGACGCGTGTCCCAAACCTTTTTAGCTGCTTGTTTAACGTGGCCGCAAGCCGGATCAAATCGCCACGATTACCGGGGCGAGTATCCATGCGGCACGAGGAAAGTCAATGCCCGATGCCGGCGAATTGACCAACTTCCGCTGGATTCCCCCGCCTTGCCTACAAGGCCAGGTTGTTCATAAAGTAGCCCCAAATCCATCGGGGGGATCAAATGGCAAACGTGACCATCGATCGCGGCGGGCCAATGGCGGCAGATACCGGGCAGGGATTCGTCTATGACGGGCGCCTGGGCGAGATCTACGGCATCTTCATCAAGAACCTGCTGCTCGGGATCATCACCCTCGGCTTCTACCGTTTCTGGGGGAAGACGAATCTGCGGCGATACATCTGGTCGCATGTCAGCCTGCAGGGCGACCGGTTCGAATACACCGGCACCGGCGGCGAGCTGTTTAAGGGCTTCCTCATCGTCTTCGGCTTCTTCTTCCTGGCCAGCATCATCAAGGCCGCCATCGAACTCGGCGGCGGCCCCGGCTCGCCCCAGGCAACCCTGTCGAACTTCGTCTTTGCTTTTCTCATCTTCTATCTGATCTTCGTTGCCCACTATTCGGCGCAACGCTATCGCCTCACCCGGACCTCATGGCGCGGCGTGCGCGGCGGCATGACGGGCTCGGCCTGGCTCTGGGGCATCAAGGCGATGTTCCTCACCGTCCTGGCCGGCCTGACGCTCTGGCTGGCCGGGCCCTGGGTGCAGATGCGCCTGATCGACGACCGCCTGAACAACAGCTATTTCGGCGATGCCAAGGCCGCGATCCACAGCTCGTCAAAGCCGCTCTACCTTGCCTTCCTGTTGGGCATTCTGCTGTTCATCGTCGGGACCGCCGCGGTCATTGCCGTCATCGGGGGCGTGATGGGGGCGAACGGTACGATTGCACAGATATCGGATATGCTGTCGTCGACCGCCGATCCCGCGGCGCGCCAGGCGCAGATCGAAGAGATCTTCGCGCGCAACATCTGGCTCATTATATTCGCCTATCTTGCGATGGTCGTTCTGTCGCTGATCGCCTTTGCGCAGTACTACGTGGCGACCGCCCGCGAAATCGCCGGCAAGCTGACCATGTCCGAATTGCGCTTCGGGACCACGATCACCGTCGGCCGCTACATCAACCGCATGTTCTGGAACATCGTCATCATCATCCTGACCGCCGGACTGGGGTTGCCGGTCGCCCTGCACCGGACCATCCGGTTCCTGGAGCGGAACATCCAGATCTACGGCCAAATCGACGGTTCGAAGATCACGCAGTCCAATCTGCCGCGGCCGAAGTTCGGCGAGGGCCTCTTGGAAGCCTTCGATCCCGGCATCATATAGCCTGTCAGCAATGCCGGATGCCGCATGACAGATAGTCTAAGCGGGACGACCGCCGCGCCCGACGACGTGCAACAAAGCCGCGACCGCTTCTTCGACGGACGGACGGCGATCGCGCGCAGCGTCGCCGTGCAGTATCTCGGCCAGAACCTGCGGATCGTCGAGAGCGGCGGCCGGCAGATCGCGATCTGGCCGGCCCTGGCGATGAAAGTGGTGGACGAGAACAGGGTCAACGGCAGCCTGACCCTGGGCCTGATCGACGATCCGCTGCCGAGGCTCGTCCTGTTCGACGGTGCCGCGCGGCAGGCCCTGCTGGCCGGGGCGCCGCATCTCGGCCAATGGCGGCGGCGGGCGCGGATGCGTGGGTTCCGGATCGGGACGATCTGGACGCTGGTCGGCATCCTGATCGCCGCCGGGTTCTATTTCGGCTGGCGCGACGGCAGCATCTGGCTCGCGAACTACGTGCCGCGCAGCTGGGAGCACAAGCTCGGCGACAAGGTGCGCGAGGCCCTGCTGGACGGCCTCTATGTCTGCAAGGCGGCGCCGGGGCAGGATGCCCTCGAGGATCTGATTAAAAGGCTTTCTCCGCCCGAGGTCGCCGATCTCCCGGTCACCGTCGATGTCGTGCGGATGAAGCAGGTCAATGCCTTCGCCATGCCCGGCAATCACATCTTCGTCTTCAGCGGATTGATCGATCGCGCCCAGACGCCGGACCAGCTCGCCGGCGTGCTGGCCCATGAGATGGGCCATCTGGAACTGCGGCATCCGACCCGCGGCATGATCCAGGAGCTGGGTCTCAGTGCCGCCTTGAGCCTTATGTTCGGCGGCAGCGTTGCGGGCGATGTCGCCCTGCTCGCCACCACGCTCTCCTATACCCGCGACATGGAGCGGGAGGCCGACGGCCGCGCCATCGTCCTCTTGGAACGGGCGAAAATCCACGCCGACGGCCTCGCCAGCTTCTTCCGCGACCTGAAAAAGGACGAGAAATCCCTGGTGCCCGACTGGCTGTCGAACCATCCGGGCCTCGAGGAACGCGCCGCCGCCACGGAACATGACCGCAGCGGCGACCCGGCGATGAGCGATGGGGATTGGCAGAAGGTGAAGGCAATCTGCGAATCCCGCTGACGCGGGACCCATCCCGGCGCATCCGTCGGCGGCCAGACCCGGAAATATTGCGCCGCCAACTCACGCATAAAATTTAATTTCATTAGTCGATGATAAAATGGCCGATTAGTTCATTAAATTCAAGTATGTCGCACTAATCTACCATTTCCCTATTGACCCTATTGCATCTGCGAAGGCAGGATGATGCTTGATTGTGCAGGTGCTCAGAATCGGGCGCCGAGAACCAGGGTCGGGGGCATCATGAGCGAGACGGCGGCGATCATTCCTTTGCATCAGAAGGCGGCAGGCGACGTGCAGAAGGATCTTTACGAACTCGGCGAAATCCCGCCCCTCGGCCATCTGCCAACCAAGATGTATGGCTGGGCGATCCGGCGCGAGCGCCACGGCCCGCCCGATACCGCGATGCAGGTCGAGGTCCTCCCCACCCCGCAACCGGAGGCCGACGAGGTCATCGTCATGGTGATGGCGGCGGGCGTGAACTACAACGGCGTCTGGGCCGCCCTCGGCAAGCCGATCTCGCCCTTCGACGTCCACAAGGCCGAATGGCACATTGCCGGATCCGACGCCGCCGGCGTGGTCTGGGCGGTGGGCTCCAAGGTCAAGCGCTGGAAGGTCGGCGACGAAGTCGTGGTGCATTGCAACCAGGACGACGGCGACGACGAGGAATGCAACGGCGGCGATCCGATGTTCTCGCCCTCGCAGCGGATCTGGGGCTACGAGACCCCGGACGGTTCCTTCGCCCAGTTCTGCCGGGTCCAGGCGCGCCAGCTGATGGTGCGGCCGAAGCACCTGACCTGGGAGGAAAGCGCCTGCTACACCCTCACCCTGGCGACTGCCTACCGGATGCTGTTCGGCCATCGCCCGCACATCCTGCGGCCGGGCCACAACGTCCTGGTTTGGGGCGCCTCGGGCGGCCTGGGATCGATGGCGGTGCAGCTGATCGCCACAGCCGGCGCCAATGCGATCGGCATCATCTCCGACGAATCGAAGCGCGACTTCGTCATGCAGCTGGGCGCCAAGGGCGTCATCAACCGCAACGATTTCGACTGCTGGGGCCAGCTGCCCGACGTCGACGACACGGCCGCCTATGGCGACTACATGAAGCGCTGCCGGGCCTTCGGCAAGGCGATCTGGGAGGTGACCGGCAAGGGCATCGATGTCGATTTCGTCTTCGAGCATCCGGGCGAGGCGACCTTCCCGGTATCCTGCTTCGTGGTGAAGCGCGGCGGCATGGTGGTGTTCTGCGCCGGCACCACCGGCTACAACATCACCTTCGACGCGCGTTTCGTCTGGATGCGGCAGAAGCGCATCCAGGGCAGCCATTTCGCCAACCTGCTGCAGGCGAGCCAGGCCAACCACCTGGTGGTGGAGCGCCGCATCGATCCCTGCATGTCCGAGGTCTTCTCCTGGCAGGACATTCCGCTCGCGCACATGAAGATGTGGAAGAACCAGCACAAGCCGGGCAACATGGCGGTGCTGATCCAGGCGAAGCGTCCCGGCCGGCGGACCATCGAAGACTGCATGGAAGGCTGATCCGGCCCGCCCGCCGCCCCCGCCGCAACCCGCGTTCCCTTCGGTAGCCATGACCGCGCAGGCCCTCATCGATTCGTGCCGAAATGGCCTGACGGCCGCCGATTCCGTGCTGGAATCGGCGCGCGCCGCGGTGGCGAAGCGGGTCGCCGCGGGCGGCAAGCTGGATCCCAGGGCCCTCGACCAGGAGCAGTTCGCCGCCCACGGCTTTGCCTGGCTCGCGACCTATGTGAACGCATTGCGGCAGATGCTGGACTGGGCGGCACGCCTCCAGGCCACCGGCCGGTTCGCAGAGCGCGAACAGCTCATCCTGGGCATGGCCTTCGGCGAATACCTGGCGCAGATCCGCGGCGGCTTCCCGATGAGCCAAAGCGAGATCGTCCGGCTCGCGGACCTTGGCCTGGACCCGGCGGCGCTGCGCCCCCTCGACGCCACCGACGACTTGATCTCCCGAGGCAATACCGCCGCCAACCGCACCCGCCTCGCGCAGCTGATCCTCGACGGCAATTTCGGCGAGGCGGCGCTCGACGACGAATCCCTCGGCATCATCCGCGACCAGTTCCATGCCTTCGCCGAGGACCATCGCGAGGCGGCGCATCAGTGGCACCTGAAGGACGAATTCATCCCGCTCGAGGTCGTCGCGCAGCTGGCCGAGATGGGCGTCTTCGGCCTGACCGTGCCGGAGGAGTTCGGCGGCGCCGGCATGGGCAAGCTCGCCATGTGCGTCGTCACCGAGGAACTGTCGCGCGGCTATATCGGTCTCGGCTCGCTCGGCACCCGTTCGGAAATCGCCGCCGAGCTCATCCGCCTCGGCGGCACCGAGCAGCAGAAGCGCCAGTGGCTGCCCAGGCTGGCCTCCGGCGAGATCCTGCCGACCGCGGTCTTCACCGAACCCAATACTGGTTCCGACCTGGGCAGCCTGCGGACCCGCGCCGCGCGGGACGGCGATGTCTACCGGATCACCGGTAACAAGACTTGGATCACCCACGCGGCGCGCACCGACGTGATGACGCTGCTCGCCCGTACCGACCCGAACAGCAGCGACTATCGCGGCCTTTCCATGTTCCTGGCCGAGAA